>CAZTYV010000087.1:0-14642 GCA_964617675.1 uncultured Halochromatium sp.
CGCGATCGCGCCAAAGGCTGAAGGTGGCCAGGGTGCGAACTGGGCCCTCACCGAAGCCAATGTGGAAGAGGCAGCCAGGGGCCTGGCGCAGATGTTGGCGGATGGCGGGGACCGCGCGCCAGAACGACGGCACGTGCGCGTAACGCACCCGAGCGTGGGTCAGGACCGCGAGCGGACCCTCGATCGAGCGCTCACCGCTGTAGTGGAACGGCTCCTTGCCGTCCCAGGTGCCGTGCCCGGAGATCGGACGAAGCTCCACATGCAGCTGCGCTTGGCTAGGCGCGGCGATGCGCTGATAGAAACGGCTATGCCGGAGCCGCTGATCATCGCTGGCATCCGGGAGCGCGCTCAGCAAGCAATAGGTGCGCGGATCGGGCCAGATCGAGAATCCATCACCGCCGCCGCAGCCCATCAAGCGAACGTCGCCGGCGGGCATGTCCGCGCCCATGAACAGGCGACGGAAGCCCATGACGAGGAAGGCGATCGGGCTGTAGCCGGCTGGATAGCGGAAGAAACTAAAGGTGACCCGATCGGTCGGCATGCGGCGGCAGGGCGTTCTAATATCCAGCCTCAGGCGTCCGAGGAGACGAGCACCCGGGCCATGCCCGGCCCAAGCCAGAACTCGAAGGGCGTGGGCAGCTCGGCCATCGGCCAGTCCGGCGACAGATCACGAAGGGGCCCGGGTGACTGGATCAGGTGGTGAAGGTCGTCGACATAGAGGCGTTGGCGCGCCCAGGGGTCCTTGTTGATGATCAACAGCCCTTGGCCTGGGCCCTCGGCGGCGTACTTGCGCAGGACCAGGATCGCCGGGTCGGCGTGGTCGAGCCGCTCGATACGACCCTCGCCATCGAACAGGGGAACCGCGTCCTTGATGGCGTTGACCTGGGTAATAAACTCGGTGAGGTCGAGGTTTGGGGTCTCCCAATCGGCGGCTGTGGTCTCGACCACGTCCAGGCGGCGGCGAAACCCGAACTCGAACCCGATCGGGATCATCACGCCGCTCGAGAACAAGGCCGTGAACAGGTAGCGCTGGCGCAGGGCATCGGCGTTCTGGTGAAACTCCTCGAACATCCGCGGCGTGTCATGGCTTTCTGGGAAGCCGATCGAGGGCGCGACTTCGCGCGTGAGCTCGTATTGATCGAGCAGCCAGTTGCCGTTGAAGTCCCACCACTTGGCGCTGTTGAAGATGGCATCGAAGCCGGCCTCGGCGGTCTCGCGGGTCTGCTCCGGGGTGCAGCCGAGGGTCTCGGCGACGAACACGGCCTCCGGATGGCGGTCGCGAATGCGGGTGATCAGCTGCTCCCAGAGCGCGGCCGGGACCTGATAGGCGGCATCGCAGCGGAAGCCGCGGAAGCCGAGCGCGATCAGGTGCTCGACCAGCCCCACGAAGGAGGCGAGCAGTCCCTTCGGATCATCGGCCTCGCGCAGGGCGCGCTCATGATCGAACTGCGCCAGGTCGCGCCAGACCACCTTGTGGCCGTTGGCCTCGATGCAGAAGGGGTGCGCGACGCGGTTGTTGTGACGCACGAACCAGTCGGGGTGCTCAGCCAGGAGCGGGCTGTCTTCGGCGCAGTGATTGATCACCAGGTCGATCATCAGCGAGAGGCCCTGGTCCCCGGCGATCTCCGCCATCGCCTGCACCTGCGCGTCCGGGCCGAGCTCGGAGTCGGGCGCGAGCAGGGCCGGGTTGATCGCGAAATAGTCGGCGATCGAGTACAGGCTGCCGGAGCGCCCGAGCTGCTGGATCGGGTTGACGAAGATCCAGTCGAAGCCCATCCCAGCGGCCCGCTCGAGGTGAGGCGTCCAGCGCTCGAACGGGCCGGCAAGCAGCGGAAACAGGTTGTAGAGCTTCATTCAGCGTCTTGCTCTCGGTCCTTCGGCGAACGCTCTTGCTGATAGCCTTGTTCGAATTCTGTGGCGCCTTGCTCGACGGCGTTGACGGCCTTGCCGGTCGTCTTGCCGGCCCAGGAGCAGGCCCCGAGGCTGAGTGATGCCAGCGTTAGGGTGAGCGCGTAGAGCAGTGTTCTCTTCATCACGGGTGCCAATAGCGGTTGCTGGTTTTGACCGGCCCTCAGTATAGCCGCGGAGCCCTCGGGCTACGAGCTGACAGCGCCAATGCGTCGGCGGCGAAAACCGCTCTCCCTGAAGGCGACCATCATTGTCAATCGCTTTACCGATTGCGGATGAAGTCGTAGATGTTCAGGTAGTCCTGGCCGGGGTGATTCCAGGAGTAGTCCGAGCGCATCGCATTCTTCATCAGCTCGCGGAAGTGATCGGGGTACTGGTAGTAGCAGTCGATGGCGCGGATTAGCGCCGATTCCAGCCCGGGCACGTCGTAGTTGTCGAAGCGGTAGCCGTTGCGTTGATGTAGCGGGCGGTCGGAGTGGTCTTTGTCGAAGACGGTATCGGCGAGGCCGCCGACGGTGCGGACGACCGGTATGGTGCCGTAGCGTAAGGCGATCAGCTGGGTCAGTCCGCAGGGCTCGAACTGACTGGGTACCAGCATGATGTCGGCGCCGGCATAGATCAGGTGCGAGAGATCCTCGTCGAAGCCGATCTCGAGATGACAGTCGGGGCTGTCGTTGAGCATGTGCTTCAGGCCCCAGAAGTCATTATTGATGCCTTGGTCGGGGCTGGAGCCGAGCAGCACGAATTGAGCACCGCGCTCAAGGGTGGCGAAGATCGCATGGCGCACCAGCTCGAGGCCCTTCTGCGGGTCGAGTCGGCCGATGAAGGCGACGATCGGCTTCTCGTTGTCGGCCAGCATTAGCCGCTGGCGCAGCGCGCGCTTGTTCTCGTACTTGGCGTCGAGGTTGTCGATGCCGTAGTTGACCGGGATGTAGCGATCGACCTCCGGGTTCCAGACATCATAGTCGATGCCATTGACCACGCCGCCGTACTTCATGTGATGGGTGTGCAGGGTCGATTCGAGGCCGAAGCCCTGGCCTTGGTCCTTGGTCTCGAAGGCGTAGCGCGGTGAGACGGTGGTGACGAAGTTGGCGTAGACCACGCCGCCCTTGAGCATGTTCAGCGCGTTCTTGTGATGGTTGTCGCCGAGGCGCTCCCAGGCGAAGAAACGCTCGGGCTGATGCAGGCCGGTGGCGCGCAGCAGCTCGGCTCCGGTGACGCCCTGATGCTTGAAGTTGTGGATGGTCAGGCAGACCCGCGGATGGGTCATGCCGAGGCGCTGGTAGAACTCGTAGAGGAACACCGGCACCAGCGCGGTCTGCCAGTCGTGGCAATGGATGATGTCCGGATGCTTGCCCGACTGCCAGAGGAACTCGATCGCCGCGCGCGAGAAGAAGGCATAGCGGTAAACATCGTCCGGGAAGCCATAGATGTTGCCGCGGTTGAAGAAGTTGTCGTGCGAGTGCGGCTCGATGAAGAAGCACTTGCGATCATGGACAAAGCCGAAATAGACCGTACAGTGGATGGCGCCCTCGTACCAGGGCACCCACAGATCGTTGTAGACCGGCTGCAGGTCGAAGATGTGGTCGTAGCGCAGGTTGTCGTATTTCGGCAGGATGATCTCGACATGGTTGCCGCGAATGGCCAATTCTCGGCTCAAGCCAAAGACCACGTCGGCGAGTCCGCCGATCTTGGCGATCGGCGCCATCTCCGGGGTGATCTGAACGATGAACAGGCTTGGGCGCGACGGATAATGAACGGCTGGGGGTGCTGTCTCAGGCGGCGGCTCTGGGGTTAACTCGGGCTCGGGTGCTGGCTCCGGTGCTGGCTGTGGCTCCGGCCGCTTTGTGCTGACCTGTGGCGCAGGCGCGGCCTTGGATTTGGGCTTGGGCGCGGATTCCGGCTTGGATTCCTGTTTGGTTTTGGGCCCAGTGCTTGGCTTCGCCCGGGTGCTTGGCTCTGACCTTGGCGCTGACTGTGGCCCTTGGGCGTGCGGTGGGCTCGGGGTTGTTGAAACGCTGGCCTCGGCTCTGGTCTTGCGGCCGGTCGCTGCCGGAGGCCCTGAATGGGTCCCTGCCGGCGCCGCTGATGTCGCGCTGGACGCAGGGGGCGTCTCGCTGGTCGCGCTCTTGACCTGGGTGCTCGATCCGGGTTTCACCGCTGAGGTACTTGGCGGGGGCGTGCTTGGCTCAGCCTTGGGGGCTGCCCCGGCGCTGTCAGGGGTCTCGGCGGTCGGTTTTGCCGTCGAGGGCGCGCTGGAGGTCGTGGCCTGGGGTGGTGCCGCGGCGCCCTTGGCGGTTGTCTTGGTACGAGCTTGCTTGCCGCTGTCTTCAGCGCCGGCGGCGGTGCTCGTCTTCGGCTCCGGCTGCGTTGCGCCCTTGCGGCTTGCTGAGGCCTTGCTCTTGTTCGGGGTGGTCGGCTTTTTTGCCATCGCTACTTACCTGCGCGATCTGAAACGTCGAATGCTCATTGGAGCCCGGTGCGGGCTCACGCTTGGCTGCCGCTCAGGCCGCCGCGATGGCGGTCGTTTCGGGCTCGGCACCGGCGTTGTCGGCAAGCGCCGTGGCTTGCACGCCGGCTGCCAAGGGTGCTGCCGAGGGCTTGAGGACGATGCCGGCGAGTGGCGGCAAGGTGAGCACCAATGACTGTGGATGATTCATCCAGTGCACGGGCTCGGTGTGCAGCGCGGCGCTGCCGCTGCCGACGCCGCTCCCGCCGAAGACGGTTGCGTCGGAGTTGAAGATCTCTTCATAGGCGCCGGCAGCTGGCACCCCGATTCGGTACTCATGCCTCGGGACGGGCGTGAAGTTGAGTGCGACGACCAGGTGAGAGGCCGGGTCCGAGCCGCTGGATTGAGCCGAGCCCTCGGCAGGCTGCCCCTTGCGTTGGAAGACCAGCACCGAATTCTGTGCGTCATGGCAGTCGATCCACTCGAAGCCCTCGCCGGTGAAGTCGAGCTGATGCAGGGCCGTCTCCTGCTGATAGAGCTGATTCGCCTGGCGCACGAGCCGCTGGATGCCCTGATGGAGCGGATACTCCAGCACGTACCAATCGAGGATGCGCTGGCTGTTCCATTCCTCGCCCTGGCCGAACTCGCTGCCCATGAACAGCAGCTTCTTGCCCGGGTGGGTATACATGTAGGTGTAGAGCAGGCGCAGGTTCGCGAAGCGCTGCCATTCATCGCCGGGCATGCGGTAGAGCAGCGAGCGCTTGCCGTGCGTGACCTCGTCGTGGGAGAACGGCAGCAGGAAGTTCTCGGTGAACGCGTAGAGCATGCTGAAGGTCAGCGCGTTCTGGTGGTACTGACGGTGGATCGGGTCTTCCTTGAAGTACTCCAGGGTGTCGTTCATCCAGCCCATGTTCCACTTCAGGTCGAAGCCGAGTCCGCCGACATAGGTCGGCCGGGTCACCTGCGGCCAGGAGGTGGATTCTTCCGCCATCACCAGCGCACCGGGCACCTGGTCGTGGACGATCTCGTTGAGCTCGCGCAGGAAGGCGATGGCCTCGATGTTCTCGCGCCCGCCGTATTGGTTCGGTACCCAGTCGGTGCGCGAGTAATCCAGGTAGAGCATCGAGGCGACGGCATCGACGCGCAGCCCGTCGACATGGAACTCCTCGAGCCAGAACAGCGCGCTCGAGATGAGGAAGTTCTTCACCTCGTTGCGGCCGAAGTTAAAGATATAGGTGCCCCAGTCGAGATGCTCGCCAAGGCGCGGGTCGGCGTGCTCGTAGAGCGCGGTGCCGTCGAAGCGGCCGAGGCCGTGCGCGTCCTTCGGGAAATGTGCGGGCACCCAGTCGAGGATGACGCCGATGCCGTTGGCATGGCAGTGATCGACCAGGTAGCGGAAATCATCCGGGCTGCCGAAGCGGCTGGTCGGCGCGTAGTAGCCGGTGGTCTGATAGCCCCAGGAGAGGTCGAACGGATGCTCGGTGATTGGCATCAGCTCGATGTGGGAGAAGCCAAGGTCCTTGACGTAGTCGACCAGGCGCTCGGCGAGCTCGCGGTAGTTGAGCATCTCGCCCTCTGGTCCGCGTTGCCAGGAGCCCGGGTGGACCTCGTAGATGGTCATCGGGCTGCGCTGCCAATCATGCGCGGCACGCGCTAGGCGCCAGGGCTCGTCATGCCAGCGATAGCGGGTGGGCGGCTCGACGATGCTCGCCGTGCTCGGGCGCACCTCGAAGCGCCGACCATAGGGGTCGGCCTTGAGTAGCACCGCACCGTCGCGCGCGCGGATCTCGAACTTGTAGAGCAGGCCCGGCGGCAGATCGGGGATGAACAGCTCCCAGACGCCGTTGCCGTGCACCCGCATCGGATGGCTGCGCCCGTCCCAGGCATTGAACTCGCCAACCACGCTGACGCGCGCGGCATTCGGTGCCCAGACCGCGAAGAGCAGGCCGGCGATGCCGTCGGTCTCGTGCACGCGGGCGCCGAGCAGCCGGTAGGCGTGCCAATGGCGGCCCTCGCCGAACAGGTGCATGTCGAAGTCGGGCAGCTGCGGCGGGAAGCTGTAGGGGTCGTGCGCGATGTGCTCGCGATGGTCTTGGTCGCGCCAGATCAGCCGATAATGTTGGGGCAGGGCATCGGCCGCGCCGCGCCACTCGAAGATGTCGGTACCGCTGACGCGGGTCATCTCCTGTTGCAGTTCGGCGATGCTGACGGTCTCCGCCTGCGGCAGGATGGCGCGCACACAGACCCCGTCGGCCTCGCTGTGGCAGCCGAGCACGGAAAAGGGGTCGGCGTGAGTGGCCTCGGTCAGCTGTTGCAGGTGCACGGGGAGTTGGTTGTGGCTCATCCAGGATGCCTCTTCGAGGAAATGGTCGCGCTTGGGCGCGCGGGGAACGGATTGCCGCCGGGAGTCTCGATCTAGCGGATCTCTTTCGCCGGATCGAGGCCTTGCTTGCGCACGTACATCAGCAGCTCCTTCGCCCGCCCCATGGTCTGTGCCAATGCGCGCAGGTCATTCGGGGCACTGTCTTCCTGCGGGAACTCCATCCACTCGGTGCCGTCGAGCGCCTGGAAGCCCATGCTCCAGTCTGGGTACTGGCTTTGTGAGACCAGCTCCTCGAACAGGAGGGTGACTTGTTCATGGCGCTCGTCCTTGGAGATGTGCTTGAACAGGTCGCGGACCTGGTCGGCCTCGCCCTCGAGTACCTGAAGGAAGTGTCCGCCCTGGAAGAGCAGCAGACCGGTGATGCCTTTCTCGGCATTGTGCTGGCGCGCGTAGGACAGGATCTCGAGCAGATCGGCGCGGGTGAGCTCGCGTGTTGCAGTGCTGGCGTAGCAAAGTTGGAAGGGCATGGCCGGCAGCTCCCGTGGCAGGTTGTCGTTGATGGCCTGATTCTACGCGTTCGCGCGAGCGGATGGCGTGACCGCTGAGTGCATCAGCTCGGCGTGCGGACGCTGTGTTGTCAGAGCCGGCCGGTGTCGCACCCTGGCATAATGCGCAGCCGAGGGCTGGCGCTCAGGGCTGCCGGCGTTTGTATCTCTGGCAAGAACGGACAGAATGTCTATGCGCATCAAGGTTTGGGACCTACCGACACGCGTCTTTCACTGGGCGCTGTTCTTGGCCGTTACGGTGGCCATCCTGACGGGGCTGCAGGGTGGCAACTGGATGTCATGGCACGAGTGGGCGGGTCTGACGATCATCGGCCTGCTGGCGTTCCGGGTCATCTGGGGCTTTCTCGGCTCTACCTACGCGCGCTTCGCCCAGTTCTTCCCGACGCCCGGTAAGGTGGTGGCCTACTTACGCGGTTTCTGGCACGAGGAAGGACATAATCCGCTGGGGGCGCTCTCGGTCTTCGCCTTGCTGCTGGTGCTGCTCTTCCAAGCCGGCAGCGGGCTCTTCGCCAACGACGACATCGCCTTCGAGGGCCCGCTCTATGACCTGGTGACCAAGGCCACCAGCAACTGGCTGACCGGCCTTCACCGGCAGGGTCTGTGGGTGATCCTGGCGCTCGTGAGCCTGCACCTGCTGGCGGTGCTCTATTACACGCTCGTGCGGAAGAACAACCTGGTTCGGCCGATGATTACCGGCTGGAAGCCGGCGCCGGCTGATGGCTCTCGGGCCAAGTCTGCGCGCGGTGGGGCCTTGTGGGCGCTCTTGGTTGCGCTCCTGGTCAGCGGGCTCGTGGTCTGGGTGGCGGCGGGTGGCTTGTTGCCGGCACCACCGCCCCCGCCGCCGCCGGGTAGTGTGCCCAGCTGGTAGGGGGATGAGGTCAAGATGCCACGCATCCGCCCCGCGCGGCGCGGATGCGTGGCTGAGCTGATCGATCAGTCCTTGCGGAACTTGTCGTGGCAGGCCTTGCAGCTCTGGCCGAGCTCGCCGAAGGCGGCCTTGACCTCGGCCTGGTCGCCCATGGCAGCCGTCTCGGCCATGTTGTTGGCGGCCTCGATGAAGGCGACCGCGACCTTACCGACCTCTTCCTGGTTGGTGAAGAGCTCAGGCTTGACGCGGGTCTTGACGTCGCCGATGTCTTTGTCGGTCCCTGGGCCGTAGAGCGCGCCCATGCCCGAGTTGGCGATGCCGGCGATGGCATTGGCGGCAGCCTCGACCTGGGTCTGGCTGTAGTCGCCCTCGAGGTTCGCCTTGATCTTACCCATGTTCCAGGACATGAAGGAGTAGCCTGCTTGACGAGTCAAGATCTGCTCCTCGGGCTTGAGGTCTGCGGCGTTGGCGGTGCCGACGAGTGCGACGGCGAGGGTTCCGAGCGCGATGGCGCGAATGCGAGTGCTCATAGTGGCTTCTCCTTGGTCTAGGATTTGGCTAAGGGTCTAGGATTGACCTAGAGATCTGGGGTCTCAGGCTGGGGTTTCAGACTGGGGATTCGGGCTGGTGGGATGGCCGGGCCGAGGGATGATAGCCGTTAGGCATCGCGCGTGCACGGCTCAAGACGCCCACCCCAAGCCGGATATCAGGTCGCGGGCGGTGGTTTCAAACATTCGACTGATCAATGAGTAGACTGGTGACAGCGCCTGACCCGAACGCCTTTACATTGCCCAATGTCTTGAGCGGATTGCGCCTGTTGTCTGCGCCGATACTGCTCTTGCTCGCGGTGGCCGGGCAGCCCGAGGCCTTCCTGGGGCTGCTTGCAGCAGGATTCCTCACGGATGCGGTCGATGGCGTACTCGCACGCTCGCGCGGTCAGACCAGCCGCCTCGGCGCGCGACTCGATTCGGCGGCCGATGTTGCGGTCTATACCGCCACCGCCATCGCGCTCTGGCTGCTCTGGCCCGAGCTGGTGCGCAGCGAATGGCTCGCGGTCGCTGCGGTGGTCATCAGTGTCGCGCTGCCGGCGGTGGCAGGTCTGCTGCGCTTCGGGCGTTTGACCAGCTATCACACCCGCTTGGTCAAGGTTGCGGTCGCCGCTACCGCCATCGGCCTGTTCCTGATGCTGCTCGGGCTCTCGGTCTGGCCGTTTCGGTTGGCGGCGCTGCTTGCCGTGCTCGCGGCGCTCGAGGAGGTTGCCATTACCCTGGTGCTGCGCGAGGAGCGCTCGGATGTCGCCAGTCTTTGGCAGGTCCTTCGTCAGCAGCGCAGCGCGTCGGCGGGTGGCGAACAGACCCACAGAGGCAAGCAATGACCCCTGATTTCTGGCTCAATCGTTGGCTGCGCAGCGAGCTCGGCTGGCACGAGGACGAGATCAATCGGCATCTGGCCGAGCATTGGCCGAGCCTTGAGGTGGACCAGCAGGCTCGCGTGCTGGTGCCCCTGTGCGGCAAGTCATTGGACATGCTGTGGCTCGCGAGCCGTGGCCATTCGGTGCTTGGCGTCGAGATCAGCCCGCTCGCCGCCGAGCAATTCTTTGCCGAGAACGGACTCGAGCCGCGGATCGATCGCTTAGGCGCGTTTCAGCGTTTCCAGGTCGATGAGATCACGCTTCTGGTCGGCGACTTCTTCGATCTGCGCGCGGAGCAGCTCGGCGATGTCACCGCGGTCTACGATCGTGCCTCACTCATCGCGCTGCCCCCCGAGATGCGGCCACGCTATGAGCGCCATCTCGCGCGGCTCTTGCCGGGCGGGGCGCGCTCGCTGTTGATCACGCTCGAGTACGAGCAGTCGCGCATGAAGGGGCCGCCCTTTGCGGTGGCCGAGCCCGAGGTGCGCGCCCTGTTCGAACGCGACTTCGAGGTCGAGACCCTGAGCGTCTTCGATGCACTGGCCGAGAGTCCGCGTTTTCGGGCGCGCGGACTTGAGGCGCTCGAGGAGCGCGTCTACCGGCTGCAGCGTCGTGAGGCCGCGCACTGATCGCCGCAGCGGGCTCTTCGTCGAGGCTGTCGGCAGCCGTTTCGAGACGCCCCGCGCCCCGGCTCCTGCGCGGAGTAAGCCGCCGACGCGTGGCTGCGAGTGGCGGAGCTGCCCATCTCGGGTCGCCTGTTGGGGTAACCTCTTTGCGTTGGAGGAGAGACGATGAAGCTTTGGATCGTTGGGGTCGCGTTGCTCGCGCTCGCCGTTGTGCTCTTGAGCCGGGAGCCAGTGCCCGCTGGCGATGACCAGAATCGGCAGGTGATGCTGGAGGCGCGGGTTGCTGAGCTCGAACGCCGAATCGCTCGGCTCGAGCAGGCCCCGTCGGTCGCGCCCAGGCAGCGTGCTGGATCGGCTGCCCTGCCCAGCGCCGGCGGCGCCCCCAGCAGCGCCCTCGATTCGGGCGCCAGCACCAGCAGCAGTAGCAGTAGCAGTACTGGCACTAGCCCTGGCACCGGCGTTGAGTGGCGACTTGGCGCGGAGCTCAGTGGCGAGCCGCTGCGGGTCACGGCAACGGAGCTCGACAAGCAGCGCGGGGTGGTCGATCTGTTGTTGAAGATCGAGGCGCCGCTGCCTGATGGCGCGGCTTGGCCGCGCGAGCCCGGGCGTCCGGTCCCGGTGGTTCTGCGGGCCGAGGATGCGACCGGTGCCACGCTCGCCGAGCTGCCGATGGTCTTGGTGCGCGGGCCGAGCCTGGAGCCCGGCGCCTATCTCCATCTGCGTGCTGTGCTCCCCGAAAGGGCCGGAGATCGGGTGCGGCTGTTGCGCATCCAGCGCCCTTGAGCCTAGGGCGACGCCCCGGGATTCGCGGCTTGGGGATTTGCGGCTGGGGGACTCGCGACTTGGGGATTTGCGGCTGGGGGACTCGCGACTGGGCGGCGACGATCAGGCGCGCGGCGGCGACAGTGGGCTGAGGCTGGCACGCTGATCGAGATCGCCTTGCCATTCGCCGGCACGTTCGAGCGCGTCGCGGTCGTTGATGGTGATGTGGCCGCCGTGCACCTCGAGCACGCCCTCGGTGGTGAGCTGTTTGATCACGCGCGAGAAGGTCTCGGGCTTGATCGAGAGCCGCGAGGCGAGCACGGCCTTCGTGACCTCGAGGGTCAAGGCGCGACGATCGCGTGGACAGTGCGAGAGCAGGTAACGCGCAACGCGGCTGCGTGCGGTATGCAGGGTCAGGTCGTCGATCTCGCCGATCAAGGCCCGCAGGCGCTGGCTGAGAGCGGCAAGCACGACGAAGCAGGTGTCGACGGACTCGCGCAGCATGGCGGCGAAGTCGTTCGCGTCCAGCGCGATCAGCGTCGTCGGCTCGAGCGCGGCCGCGCTGACCGGATACCGCGGTGCCCGCATGAACATCAGTGCCTCGGCGAAGGTCTGGCCCGGGGAGACGATCTCGATGATCTTCTCGCCACCGTCGGCGGCAAGGCGAAACAGCCGAATCTGGCCGGCCTCGACCAGGTAGAACCGGGCAGCCGGGTCGCCCTGGGCGAACAGCCACTCGCCCTCGGCGAGCTGGCGGCGCACCGCATGTGTAGCCACGCGTTGTAGCTGCTCGTCTGTGAGCTGTGACAGCAGCGGGGTGTTGCGAAGGGCATCGATCATGGCGGCGGCTCGCTGCGTTCAGGCTCTGGCTCTGGCTCGATCAGGATCTGCCAGTCGCCCTCTTGGCCGCTGACCTGCCAACGATAGCCCATGCGGCGCAGCAGATCATAGAGCGGGAAGGGCTGGCGCCGATGGCAGAGGAGCAGTCGATCGCCCGCGGGCAGCTCGGCGAGCGCGTCGAGCGTGCGCTCAAGCGGCTCGGGCGGTGGCAGGTTGGAGACGTCGAGGCGGTGATCCATGCGATGTTCTCGAGCTTGAGACCCGGGGTGAGGGGGATTGGGCCCAGCCATGGGGCCTGATTGCGGGGCCTGATCGCGGGGCCTGATCGTGAGACCCGAGCACGCGCCTCGCCTGGGGGGCCGCCGGGAACGCTGGCGGGCGCCCAATCGATGGCGTCGCTAGAGTCGAGCGGCAAGCGTCGCGCCCTGCTCGCCGAGGGCGCGGTCGGCAAGTGGATAGAGGATGCCTTCCTCCTTGGCGTTGTGCTGCTGGATCAGGAAGTGCAGCGTCTCGCTGACGCCGGCGAATTCCTCCGCATCCTCAGCGCTGGCGGCGGCCTGCAGATCGGTGAGCAGGTGACGGATCTGGGCGTGCTGTTGGCGCATCATCTCGGTGGGTCCCGAGGCGAGCGGTGAGACCGCCTCCAACGGCGGAAACAGGACCATCTCCTCGAAGTTGAAGTGCTGCTCCATGGCGTCGCAGAAGGCGTCGGTCTCGCGTGCGACGCGTGCCCAATCGGTGTGGCGCCCGGACACGTCGACCGCGCTCAACAGTTGGTCGCAGCGGCGGTGGTCATGGGTGAGTCTGTCGGTGATCGCGGTGGAATCGGGCATGTCGGCCTCTTGGCAGGACTGGATCGATGGCGACGGCTCTAGCCCTGGTCATGTGCCGACGGGGGAGGGGGCCTCGCCGCGGCTGGCACGCGATGACAGGGTCAAGCTGCGCGGAGATTCTCGGACGGCCCGAGCGCGTTGAGCCTTGATCTCGATCAGATCGGTCCGCGCGGTCCTGCCAGGGCGCGATCCGACCGAGCCTCATCCCCCGAGCCTCATCCTCGTCTGAATCCAAGCGGACTTGTCGGATTTGATGCGCATCAAGGCCGCACGAGCGGATCGGCTGCTCAATGCGGCGCGCAGGCTTCGGCCTGAGCGGGACGTCAACCCGCTCCTGTGGATGCGAGACCCCCGCGCGCATCGACAGCTACCCGTCGCACATCCGGCTCGGAGACCCAGGCCCTATGGCTCAGACCTTCACCAAATCCATGGCGCGGAACATCTTCTATGGTGGCTCCGCGTTCTTCTTCTTGTTGTTCTTGGCGCTGACCTTCGACACCACGCTGGCGCTCCCCGATCGCGATCGGCGCGAGCTGCTGGACCAGAGCACCGAGCTCGGCGTGCAGATCAAGCACGGCAAGGCACTCTGGGAAGAGAACAACTGTATCGGCTGCCACACGCTGCTGGGTGAGGGCGCCTACTTCGCGCCCGAGCTGGGCAACGTCTACACCCGCTTCGGCAACAACACCGAGGCCATCAAGGCCTTCATCCAGAGTCGGCCCTACGAGGGCATTCGCGGCCGGCGCAGCATGCCGCAGTTCAACTTCAATGATGAAGAGCTTGAGGCGATTGCGCAGTTCCTGAAGTACGTCTCGCAGATCGACGCGGCCGGCTGGCCGCCGAACAAGCAGGGCTGATGCGACCACCACGGAGATTCCAACCATGAAATACCGCTCACAGGGCGTCGCCCGGCTCTACTTCACCGCGGCCATCGGCCTCTTCTTCGTGCAGATCGTCTTTGGTCTGATCCTCGGCCTGCAATACGTGGTCGGTGATTTCCTATTCCCGGAGATCCCGTTCAACGTCGCGCGCATGGTCCACACCAATACCCTCATCGTCTGGCTGCTGATGGGCTTCATGGGCGCCGCCTACTACCTGGTGCCGGAGGAATCGGAGCGCGAGCTGTTCGCACCCTGGCTCGCCATCCTGATGTTCTGGGTCTTCCTGCTCGCCGCGCTGGCCACCGTCGCCGGCTATCTTCTCGTCCCCTATGCCGGACTGGCCAAGCTCACCGGCAATGAGGTCTGGCCGACCATGGGGCGCGAGTTCCTGGAGCAGCCGACCATCACCAAGCTCGGCATCGTCGTCGTCGCGCTGGCGTTCCTCTACAACATCGGCATGACCATCTTGAAGGGCCGCAAGACCGTGGTCAGCCTGGTCATGCTGATTGGGCTGGTTGGCCTGGCGGTCTTCTTCCTGTTCGCGTTCTACAACCCGCTCAACGTCGTGCTCGACAAGTACTACTGGTGGTGGGTGGTGCACCTCTGGGTCGAGGGCGTCTGGGAGCTGATCCTGGGCTCGATGCTGGCCTTCGTGCTGATCAAGACCACCGGTGTCGACCGCGAGGTGGTGGAGAAATGGCTCTATGTGATCATCGCGATGACGCTGATCACCGGCATCATCGGCACCGGCCATCATTACTTCTGGATCGGCACGCCCGAATACTGGCAGTGGTGGGGCTCGATCTTCTCGGCGATGGAGCCGATCCCATTCTTCATGATGACGGTGTTCGCGTTCAACATGGTCAACCGCCGTCGGCGCAATCATCCGAACAAGGCGGCCATGCTCTGGGCGTTGGGCACGGCGGTGATGGCCTTCCTGGGCGCTGGCGTCTGGGGCTTCCTGCACACCCTCTCGCCGATCAACTACTACACCCACGGCTCGCAGATCACCGCCGCGCATGGGCATCTGGCCTTCTTCGGCGCCTATGTGATGATCAACCTGACCATGATCTCCTATGCCTGGCCGATCATGAATGGGCGGGTCGCGAATGGGCCGAAGGCGCAGGTGCTGGAGATGTGGTCGTTCTGGCTGATGACCGTGTCCATGGTCTTCA
>CAZTYV010000088.1:0-14353 GCA_964617675.1 uncultured Halochromatium sp.
GGTCGTCGGAGGCGTTGGGCACCGCACGCTGTTCCACCAGATCGCAGAGGATGTGGCCGATCAGCATGTGCGCCTCTTGGATGCGCGCCGTGCTCTCGGAGGGTGCGCCGATCCAGAGGTCACAGCACTGCCGCAGGCGGCCACCGCCGCGACCGGTGAGGCCGATTCGATAGACACCCAGGCGCGCGGCAGCCTCCATCGCGCGCAGGACGTTCGCGCTGTTGCCGGAGGTCGAGAGCCCGACCAGGACGTCACCGCGCCGACACAGAGCCTCGACCTGACGCGCGAAGACCGACTCGAAGCCGTAGTCATTGGCGACCGAGGTCAACACCGCGGTGTCGCTGGTCAAGGCGATCGCCGCAAGCCCGGGACGCTCGCGCTCGAAGCGGCCAACCAGCTCGGCGGCGAGGTGCTGGCTATCAGCCGCGCTGCCACCATTGCCCATCCAGAAAATCCGTCCGCCGCACTCGATCGCGGCCGAGACCTGGTCCGCGAAGGTCTCAATCGGTGTTCGCAACGGCTCGAGAGCGCGAATGACCTCGAGGTGCGCATTCAGCGCGGTGCCGAAGGGATCAGACGCCTCGGTGTTCGTCGGAGTGCTCATTGGCAAGGCGGATGCGGCTCCAAGCGATGGAAGGGAGAACCAATTGCGCGAGGATAATCGATGAGGCCTGAGCCCGACAGCCTCTCGAGCGCGGCCGACCCGCTCAACTGGGTCGAGCGCCAAGGGTCGAGCGCCAAGGGTCTAGCCGGCCACTGCGCCCGCCACTGCAACAGATCGCGATGCCAGCGCAACGCCGCTTATCGAGCCAGTGCGATGCCCTCGCTGGATTCTGGCGTTAAACTTCTACGGCCGTTACTCGTCTTACCCTGCCCCGCGGAGTCTGTTATGGCCCAACCGATCGGACAGTTCTTCTCCAAGCCAGCCGTGCGCAACACCGCCATTGGGCTCGGTATCGCGGTGGCCGTGCCGGTTGCCGTCGCGGTCTTGGCACCCTACCTTCGCCCCGCCGCGCGCTCGGTGGTAAAGGCCGGCCTGCTGGCGTTCGAGCGCGGGCGCGAGGTGACCGCCGAGCTCGGAGAGGCCATGGAAGACCTGGTGGCCGAGGTCCGCGAGGAGCTGCGCGATCAGCGTGCCGCGGCCGCCGCAGGCGTCGCCGATGGGCTGCACGCGGCCGCGGATGCGGCGGCCGATGTAACTGAGAAGGCCGCTGAGTCCGTCGGCGAGGCCGCTGAGACGTTGCGTCGGGGCCAGGACTAAGATGCCCGAGCCTCGAGCGCCGATCGCTCGGGTGGTGCATCGTAGCGCCGAGCGTTGGCGTCTGCGCATCCCCGAGCGCAAGCGCGACCTCGACTACTTCATCCGGCTCTACGAGGCACTGCGCGTGCAGCCCGAGATCCGGGAGGTCACGGTGAACCCGATCACGGGCAGCCTGCTGGTCTGGCCGGCATCCCCGGACCCAACGCCGCTCCGGGCCGCCTTGACCCGCAGTGGACTCTTCCAGCTCACGGACACCGAGGCTGACGGCGCCGCTGCGCCGAGAACAAAGTCAACCTCTGAGGCAACCTCTCGGCCCACCGCCGCGGCCGATGCGACCGCAACTGAACAAGCCTCATCGCAATCGGGCGCACATCTGGGCTCGCATCCGGGCACGCAGCATGCGTTCCATGTCTCGGTGAACGACACCCGCATCCTGGTGTTCCTGATCATGCTGGCGCTCTCGCTCTATCAGCTGAGCAAGAAGCAATTCCTAGCGCCAGCCTTGACCATGGCGCTCTACCTCATCGATCTGCTGGCCGGCCTCAAGCTGGAGCGGGACGCGGCGGCACGGGTCGAGCAGGCCAGCCGACGCGAGTCAGACTGAATCTCGAGCTGACTAGGGGGCTAATTCGGGGCCGATTCGGGGCTGACTCGCGGATGACTGGGGGGCCGGTTCGTTACGGTGCCCAAAGCGCGCGCGCGGGCATGTGCTACCTTTTGATGGAGGCCGAGAGCACCCTCGTCAGCCAAGCATCGAGAGACCTATGGGCAACATCATCGTCACCGGCATCACCTTCGGCGTCTTCATGACCGAGGCGCTGATCCACTACAACATGGGCCAGTCCAAGGGGCGCGATGGCTTCAAGCTGACCGTCCCGCCGCCGAAGGAGCTGGCGAAGATCGCCGCGGTGACCCTAACCTTCTCGATTGCCACTGGCCTGCTGGTCAAGGCGCTGCCGAAGAACCTGCAATCGAAGATCTGAGCCGCGCACCGGCGCACCGGCGCACCGGCCAGGTGACTCCAAGTCCCCAAACCGTGGCCCCAAATCAGGGGCGCACCCGGATGTGCTCGTAGATGTTGAGGTAGTCCTGAGCCGGTCGCGCCCAGGAGTTGTCCGCGCGCATGCCGTTGATGCGCAGCTGGCGGAAATGATCCGGATGCTCTCGCCAGAGCCCGATCGCCCGGCCCAAGGCCGTTTCCAGCCCCTCAAAGGTGAGCTCGTCGAAGACGTAGCCGTTACGCTCCTCGTAGGGTCGATCGCTGTAGTTGGCATCGAAGACGGTATCCGCGAGCCCGCCGACGCGCCGCACCACCGGGACGCAGCCGTAGCGCATCGCGATCATCTGCGTCAGACCGCAGGGCTCATAGACGCTGGGGATCAGGATCATGTCGGCACCGGCATAGATCAGATGCGCGAGCTCCTCGTCATAAGCCAGCTCCAGGTGGGCATCGGGGTGGTCTGCGAGCGCCTGCTTCGCCTCCCAGAAGATCGCGTTGATGGCCGGGTCCTGGCTGCTGCCGAGCAGGGCGAGCTGGGCGCCTTGCTCGAGGCTGTAATCGATGCCGTGGCGGATCAACTCGATGCCCTTCTGACGCTCGAGCCGACTAACCACGGCGACGATCGGCTTGGGCGCATCGGCGAGCCCGAGGCGCTCACGCAGCGCGCTCTTGTTCTCACCCTTGGCAGGCAGGTGCTCGAGATCATAGTGCGCGGCGATGAACGGATCAGTGGCCGGATTCCAAGTGCCGATATCGATGCCATTCAGCACGCCGCCGAACTTGCGATCATGGATGCGCAATACCTCCTGCAGGCCCACCCCTTGGTCCGTGTGCTGGATCTCCCAGGCGTAGCGCGGCGAGACCGTGGTGACGAAGTTGGAGAAGACGATCCCGCCCTTCATCAGATTGACGGCCTGCGGATTGCCAGGGTCTTGCAAGCGATCCGGGACCATCAGGCGCGCAACGTCGAGGCCGTTCATCCGCAGCACATGCGGTGTGGTCCACCCCTGGTAGCCGAGGTTGTGCAGCGAATAGCAGACCCGGGTGCGCTCGAGGCCGCGCGCGGCGTAGCGCTCGAACAGCAGCACCGGCAAGAGCCCGGTCTGCCATTCGTTGCAATGGATGATCTCCGGCCGCTTGCCGGAGACGGCCAAAAACTCGAGCACCGCATGCGAGAAGAAGGTGAACCGGTCCGCGTCATCGGCCTCGCCATAGATGGCGCCGCGGTTGAAGAAGCCGTGCTCGGAATGGGCATCGATGAAGTAGCAGCTCAGGCCGTCGACCTCGCCGTACTCGACATCACAATGCACGGCCCGATCGTCGAGCGGCACCCAGAGGTCCGCATGCGCCATCACCCGATTCTCGATGTGGTCATGCCGCAGGCTGTCGTACTTCGGCAGGATGATCTCGACCTGCTGCCCGCGGGCGACCAGCTCGCGCGCGAGTCCGTGGACGAAGTCGCCTAGACCCCCGGCCTTGGCAACAGGGGCGCATTCCGGCGTGGCCATCAGGATATACATTCGACAGGTCTCGATTCAGCTAGCTGGATGATGAAGGATCGCGCTCCGCGACCGGCAGACGCGGCAAGCGCGCGAGCAGCGCGGCGAGAAGGGCCGGATCATCGAGCGCGACACGAAACGAGAAACGCCCGCCCGAGCCAACCCGAAATGGATGCCCGCCGAGATCGAGCAGGCTGCCTGGCGGCGCTTGACCGAAGACGTGCAGCTCGCCCTGAATCCGCGTCTCAGCGTCCCCCGGATAGGCCGTGATCGACCCGCTGCCGCCGGAGGCACGCCGGGTCCGTGGACCTCCCTCCTGCGCGTTCAGCGGCGTCTGATCCGCCCGCCCCTGCGCCGAAAGCTGTTGTGCATCAGGCGGCTGCGCAACAGGCGACGCCTGCGCCACGGTCGCTTGGGCTACAGGCTGGACAGGCTCGCCGGACGGCCTAGCGGCTGAGCCGCCGACGAGTGGGAATGGCCCGCGCAGCTCAGGAAGCTCGGCCAACGCCGCGAGTGAAGGGTCCGGATACCGGGTCGCTCGCTCTGGCGCAACGCCTCGATCTCGAGGCCTGGCGATTGGGATCGGGCTGCTCGGGCTGAGGCTCGGCTCCGGGCCCGCGCTCTGAGTCAGGCTCAGGCTCGCGCTCGGGCTGTCGCTTTGGCTCGCACTGGGGTCGAGTCCCGGGCTCGAGGCGCGCGGGGGCGTCGTGGGCGGCCCTTCCGCTTGCCGAGGCCAACCGGCCGCCTGCGGCCTCGGCGACTCCGACAGCCTGCTCGGGATGGCATCGAGCTGGTTCGAGCGCGCGAGCAGCAGCCAACCCCCACCGGGCTGGCCCTCGAGTCCGAGCTCGGCCAGCAAGGTGCCCGTCAGCGGCTGATCGAACAGCGCTCGGCCATTGGGCTTGCGATCGAGCCCGGTCAGCTCCGCCTGCGCCAGGCACGCACCGTCGGCATCGACCCGGCGCAGATAGAGCTTGGGCACGGCGTGCTGCGCCGCGAAGGCGTCGCGCGCCTGTTGGATCAAGACCGGGTCGACGCGCCAGTCGATGGCGACACCGCCACCAGCGAGCGGATAGAGGACGAGCCGCGGCGTCAGCGTCGGGTTCGGAAACTGCGGTGCGTGCTCAGTCGGCATGGTCACACCTCGAGCACGCACCTTGGCTCATGGTCCGGAACCCGCCCGCTGAAGACCCTGGTGCGACTCAGCGCGTCCGAGCGCGCCGGGTGCGAGCGCGGGCGATCGCTGCGCGAACCTGGGCCGGCGCCGTGCCTCCGATATGGTCACGGGCGGCCACTGAGCCCTCGAGGCTGAGCACATCGAAGACGTCCGGGCCGATCGCCGGCGAGAACCGTCGCAGCTCCTCGAGGCTGAGGTCGGCGAGGTCGCGCCCCTCGCGAAGCCCGAAGGCCACGGCCTTGCCGACGATCTCGTGGGCGTCGCGAAAGGCGATCCCCTTGTGCACGAGATAATCCGCCAGATCGGTCGCGGTCGAGAAGCCCTGCCGCGCGGCGGCGCGCATCCGCTCCGGTCGGCAGCGCAGCTTCGCCATCATCTCGGCGAACACCTTGAGCGAGCCGCGCAGGTTGTCGACGGTATCAAACAGCGGCTCCTTGTCCTCCTGATTGTCCTTGTTGTAGGCCAGCGGTTGGCCCTTCATCAGGGTCAGCAAGGCGATCAGATGCCCGAAGATGCGTCCGGTCTTGCCCCGGATCAGCTCCGGAACATCGGGGTTCTTCTTCTGCGGCATGATCGAGGAGCCGGTGCAGAAACTGTCCGAGAGCTCGATGAAGGCGAACTGGGCCGAGGCCCAGAGGATCAGCTCCTCGGCGAAGCGCGACAGATGCATCATCAGGATCGAGGCCGCGGCCACGAATTCGATCGCGAAGTCCCGATCCGAGACCGCATCGAGCGAGTTCTCGCAGGGGCCATCGAAGCCGAGCAGCTCGGCGGTGTAGGCGCGGTCGATCGGGTAGCTGGTGCCGGCGAGTGCGGCGGCGCCGAGCGGCATCTGATTCATGCGTGAGCGGCAGTCGGCGAAGCGCCCGGCGTCGCGCTCGAGCATCGCCTGCCAGGCCATCATGTGGTGGCCGAAGGTGACCGGCTGGGCCACCTGCAGATGGGTGAAGCCGGGCAGGATGGTCGCGGCCTCGCGCTCGGCCAGGTCGAGCAGCGTGTCCTGCAGCCGCCCGAGCGCCTCATCGATGGCATCGATCTCGCCGCGCAGCCAGAGCCGGATGTCGGTCGCAACCTGGTCGTTGCGCGAGCGCCCGGTGTGCAGCCGCTTACCGGCCTCGCCAATGTCGGCCGTGAGCGCGGCCTCAATATTCATATGCACGTCTTCGAGCGGCACCGACCAGCGGAAGGTGCCGGCCTCGATCTGCGCCTGGATGCGCCCGAGACCGGCCACGATGGCCTCGCCCTCTTCGGCGCTGAGGATGCCCTGGCGCGCGAGCATCCGCGCGTGAGCGATCGAGCCCGCGATATCCTCGCGGTAGAGGCGCTGATCGAATCCGACCGAGGCGGTAAAGGCCTCGACGAAGGCGTCAGTCGGCTCGGAAAAACGCCCGGCCCAGGGTTTCGAAGCAGCGGTCTCGGTCATCGCGGGATCGGTCTCATGCGCTATCACAGCGTCTCGTCTCGGCAGGGTCACCGACGCAAACTGTGCACCATAGTACAGATCAGGGTCTGGCGACAGCCTCGGATGGCCGCCAAGGACCGACAGGGCCGCGGCGATGATTGACCACCGCCAAGGTCGTCGGTGCACGAATTGGGTTATCTTTAGGGGTCGCCCCTCGTCATACGACCTTAGCCAGCTGGATTCGCCTCGATGCCAGAGACCATTCGCATTGCCACCCGAAAATCCGCGCTCGCCATGTGGCAGGCCGAGCATGTGGCCGCCGCGCTGCGCGGCCTGCACCCGGAGCTGACGGTCGAGATCATCGGCATGACCACCCGCGGCGACAAGATCCTCGATGCACCGCTGGCGAAGGTCGGCGGCAAGGGGCTGTTCGTCAAGGAGCTCGAGCAAGGCATGCTCGCGGGCGACGCCGATATCGCCGTGCACTCGATGAAAGACGTCCCGGTCGACTTCCCCGACGGGCTGCACCTGGCCTGCATCCTCGAGCGCGAGG
Source organism: uncultured Halochromatium sp. (assembly GCA_964617675.1). Taxonomy (GTDB): domain Bacteria; phylum Pseudomonadota; class Gammaproteobacteria; order Chromatiales; family Chromatiaceae; genus Lamprobacter. The sequence goes on from CAZTYV010000088.1 coordinate 6,893, forward strand.
ACCCGCGCGACGCCTTCGTCTCCAATCGCTTCGCCTCGCTCGATGAGCTGCCGCAAGGCGCCTGCGTGGGCACCTCCAGCCTGCGCCGTCAGTGCCAGCTCGCGGTGCGCCGCCCAGACCTGCGCATCGAGCCGCTGCGTGGCAACGTCAACACCCGGCTACGCAAGCTCGACGAGGGCGTCTACGACGCGATCATCCTCGCCGCGGCCGGCCTGATCCGGCTCGAGTTCAGCGAGCGCATCCGCGCCTTTATCGCCCCCGAGGACAGCCTGCCGGCGATCGGCCAGGGTGCAATCGGGATCGAGTGCCGGTCCGACGACGATCGGGTGCATGCGCTGATTGCCCCGCTGCACCATCAGGCCACCGCAGAGCAGGTCACGGCCGAGCGCGCGCTGAACGCGCGTCTCAACGGCGGCTGCCAGGTCCCGATCGCCGGTCATGCGATCCACCGCGGTGATGAGCTCTATCTGCGCGGCCTGGTCGGGATGCCGGATGGCTCCAAGCTGATGCGCAGCGAGATCAGCGGCCCCGCGGCCGAGGCCGAACGGATGGGCCGCGAGGTTGGCGAGGCCCTGCTGGCACAGGGCGCCGACCAGGTGCTCGCGGCGCTCGCCCACGAGCCGCCCAACAACCAAGCCCCGGGGACTGCCTCGCAGCCATGAGCTCGATCTGCCCGCTGAAGGGGCGCGGGGTTCTGGTGACCCGGCCCGCGGGCCAGGCCGAGCGTCTCTGCCAACTGATCGCCGATGCCGGCGGTGAGCCGGTGGCGTTCCCGACCCTGGAGATCCGCTCCTCGGCCGATCCTGAGGCCGCCCGGGCGCTTCTCGCCGAGCGCTGGGACCTGATGCTCTTCGTCAGCCGCAACGCGGTCGACTATGGCGTCGAGCTGTTCCCCGCTGATCTGCAGGCCCGCCTGAGCGCGGCTCGGCAGCGCGCGGCCGGTTCAGACATCGGCTCGGAGACTCGCTCGGAGACTGGCGCCGAGGCTCGCCCGCTGCTCGGCGCGGTCGGTCGCGCCACGGCCGCGGCGCTGCGTGCTCAGGGCCTAGAGCCAGACCTGGTACCGGCTCGCGGCTTCGATAGCGAGTCGCTCCTGGCCCTGCCCGAGCTGACCCAGGTCTCAGGCAAGCGTGCACTGATCCTGCGCGGCGACGGCGGCCGCCCCTTGCTCGGCGAGACCCTGCGCGAGCGCGGTGCCGAGGTCGCCTTCGCTGAGGTCTATCGCCGCGTGATACCCGATATCGATGTGAGCACCGAGCTCCCCGCCTGGCGCGAGCGGCTCGGGTTCATCACCGTCAGCAGCGACGAGGTGCTGCACAACCTGATCGAGATGCTCGGCCCGAGCCATCGCGCCTGGCTGCTCTCGATGCCCCTGGTGGTGATCAGCGATCGCGGCGGTGCCACCGCGATGCAGATCGGCTTCCGCCGGGTTGCGGTGGCCGAGGAGACCAGCGACGAGGGCATCCTCGAGGCGCTGTGCCGACTGGCGCTGAGCGCGAGCTAGCCGAGGGGCCAGCTGGGTCCAAACGGGGGCCTGCTGGGGTCACCGGTCAGGGGTGCGGGCCCGGGGGTGCGGATCGCGGGTGCGGGCCCGGGGGTACGGATTGGGGCAGCAGCGCGAGATCAGTCCGGTACCGAGCCGTCGGATCGACGGCTGTCCGCGGCGAACTCGAAGGCATCCGAGAACAGATGGTCGAGACCCGCTCCGGCCGCCTCAAAAGCGGCACGGCCGGCCTCGACCATCGGCGGCGGGCCGCTGAGATAACAATCGACGTCGGCCAGCGACGGGTAGTCCTCGAGCACCGCCTGATGGACCCAGCCAGTGCGCCCATCCCAGTCTGCATCCGGCTCGGAGAGCACCGGCACCCAGCTGAAGCTCGGATGCGCCTCGGCCCAGGCCCGCGGTAGCCCGTCCAGATAGAGGTCGCGGCGCGAGCGCACGCCCCAGTAGAGCCGGATCGGACGCGCGATCCCGCGGTGGAAGGCATGCTCGAGCATCGCCTTGAGCGGCGCGAAGCCGGTGCCGCCGCCCACCATCAGGATCGGCCGCTCGGAGTCCTCGCGCAGCACGAAGGTGCCGAGCGGACCCCGAATGCGCAGGATCGAGCGCTCCTCCATCCGCTCGAAGACCTCATCACTGAAGCGCCCGCGCGGCACCCGCCGCACATGGAGCTCGAGCAGTTCGTCGTCGTGCGGCGCGTTGGCGATCGAATAGGCGCGTCGTGAGCCGTCGCGCAGCATGAACTCGAGGTACTGACCGGCCACGAAGGGCAGCCGTTGGCCCTCCGGCAGCTTCAAGCGCAGGCGCATCACGTCGTGATTGAGCAGGGTCTTCTCGGCCAGCCGGCACGGCAGGGTGCGCACCTCGATGTCGCTCAAGCGCTCGAGCTCGGCGACACGGAGCACTAGGTCAGAGGTCGGCACCGCCTGGCAGGTCAGGCAGGTGCCGGGCGGTTGGCCCTCAAGCGCGGCCGTCTTGCCGCTCGGATAGGCGACCTCGCCCGCGATCAGCCGCGCGCTGCAGCTGCCACAGGTGCCATTACGACAGCCGTAGGGAAGGCCGATGCGCTGTGCGAGCGCGGCCTCGAGGATGGTCTGATCCGGCGCGACCTCGAAGTGATGGCCGGCGGGCTCGGTGCGCACGCTCAGGCGCGGTGCAGCGGAACTCATCAGTTGGTGGGTCTCCTTGGGCTTGGCGCAGATGCCTTGGCCCTTACCTGGGGACGGAAGGCAACGAATCGACGACGGAGGATGCGGGCCATGATCATACTGGGCTGTGGTTATATCGGACAGGCGCTTGCGCGGCGCTATCGCGAGCGCGGCGAGCCCGTGCTCGGGGTGGTGCGCAGCGCCGAGCGCTCGGCCGAGGTCGAGAAGACCGGTGCCGATGCCCTTTCCTTGGACCTGGCTGCGGAGGATCTGGCGCCGCTGCAGCCCGCCGGCCAACAGGTCTTCCATCTCGCGCCGCCGCCGGGCGAGGGTGACGAGGACCCGCTCACGGCGCATCTGATCGCGGGCTTCGAGCGCCATGGTCACCCGCAACGGCTGGTCTATATCGGCACGACCGGCGTCTACGGCGACTGTGGCGGAGCCTGGGTCGATGAGGACTGGGAGCCGAATCCGACCGCCAGCCGCTCCCTGCGGCGCTGGGATGCGGAGCAACGACTGCGCCGCTGGAGCCAGGCGTCTGGGTCCGAGCTCGTGATCCTGCGCGTGGCCGGCATCTACGCCTGCGATCGGTTGCCGCTTGCGCGCATCCGCAGCGCCCAGCCCGTGATCAAGGCCGACGAGGCGCCCTGGTCGAACCGCATCCACGCCGAGGACTTGGTCGAGGTCTGCATCGCCGCCATGGAGCGCGCGCCCGCCGATGCCGTCTACAACGTCTGCGACGGCCAACCGAGCACCATGACCGATTACTTCTGCCAGATCGCCGATGCCGCCGGCCTACCCCGCCCCCCCGAGATCCCGCTCGCCGATGCCGAGGGGCAGGTGTCGGCGGGGATGCTCTCGTACCTGAAGGAGTCGCGACGGCTCAGCAACCGGCGCCTATTGCAGGAGCTCGAGATCGAGCTGCGTTACCCCAACCTGGCGGCCGGACTCGCACCCTGCTTTCCGACTCATGGATAGCCGGCGTCGCCGGATCATGCGCTTGCAGCATTTCTGACTGTTGCGCTGCTAGAATCCAGTGCAGGGTGGGCCATCCACCCTCCACGACGAACACCCTCGACTGAATCTTGGCGAATGAGGACAGGAATAATGATGAAACCGCTTCTCGTCGGCTGCATCGCGCTCACCGCTTCGGCGGCATTGAGCTTGTCTGCGCAGGCCGCGCCTGTGACCGACGAGCATTTCGATTTCGACACCACCGCTGATCTGTATCGGGTCTGCGCGACCCCGAGCGATGCCCCGGAGTACACGGTCGCGAGCTTCTCGTGCCGGGCCTTCATCGAGGCTACCGTGCAGTATCACGACTCGGTCTCCGGCAAGCGACAGATGAAGCCGCTGGTCTGCTATCCGAGCGGCACGAACATCGCCGATGGCCGCAGCACCTTTGTCAGCTGGGCTGAAGCAAATCAGAACAATCAGCGTCTAATGGGTGAGCTACCGGTGGTCGGTGTCGTCCGAGCCCTGGCCGCCAAATACCCATGCCGTTGACCACAACAACCGCCCGAATTCGCCGCACGTCGGCCTTGATCCGAGGAGTCGGAAGCATGAAGAAGATTGCTCTACCCGTGGTCGCTGCCAGCGCCCTATTGATCGCAGCCTGTGGCACCACCACCGGCGAGCGCGCCGGTAGCGGCGCCCTAATGGGTGCGGCCGGCGGCGCACTGATCGGCTCGCTGAGTGCGAATGCCGGTGCCGGCGCACTGATCGGCGCGGGCGCCGGGGCGCTCGGCGGCTTCTTGGTCGATCAGCACGCCAAGGGCAACATCGATTGAGGTAGCCACCCCCGGGTCCTTCCCACTGTTCGATCCACATCCGCCACCACACCGGAGATTCAGATGCCACTGATTCGCTATGCACTTCCTCTCGCCATGGTGATCACGCTCGCGGGCTGCGGCACGACGACCGCCTCACGCACCACCTCGGGCGCTGCCGCGGGCGCCGCAACCGGCGCTGCGATCGGCTCGCTGAGCGCCAACGCCGGCAAGGGCGCGGCCATCGGTGCGGCCGCCGGCGCGCTTGGCGGCTATATCTACGATCAGAACGAGAAGGAGAAGGAGCGTCAGCGCAGCTACTGACGCGGGCACTGACCGTCGCTGCACGGCGCTCGGACCCCAAGCGTCAGAGCCACCGGCCGCGACGGTCGTCGCAATCCGATCCCAAACCCTAGCGTGCATCCCAGTGGGCAGCATGGCGTCCAGGCTGGCGCCCAGTCTGGCGTTCAGGCTGGAGCCCACGCTGGGACCGGGCCTGGCACACAATCTGGCACACACCCGAGCACGATATGGATGACCTAATCCGATTCCCGCTCGAGCTCTGGGGGATCCTGCTTGAGCTCGCACCATCGCTACTGATCGGCCTGCTCATCGCGGGCCTGATCCATGCTTACGTTCCGCCGCATCTGATCCGGCGCGGTCTGAGCCGACCAGACCTCGGGAGCGTGGTGCGCGCCTCCCTGGTTGGCGTGCCCCTGCCGCTGTGCTCCTGCGGGGTGATCCCAACCGCCCTTGGACTGCGTCGCGAAGGCGCCTCCCCTGGCGCCGCCACCTCATTCATGATCAGTACGCCGCAAACCGGGGTGGATTCGATCCTGGTCACCGCGACCTTTCTCGGCTGGCCGTTCGCAATCTTCAAGCTCGTCGCTGCCTTCATCACCGGCATCGTCGGTGGCGTCTTGGTGAATCAGGTGGAGCCTGGAGATGAGGCCGCCACCGTCGCCACAAGCCGTCTCGAGAACGACGACGAGCGACCGCGAGGATGGCTCGCTCGGATCATCGAGGCCGTGCGCTACGCGATCTTCGATCTCCTCGGCGCCATCAACACCTGGCTCATCATCGGTGTGCTCGCCGCTGCCCTGGTGACCACCCTGACGCCGCCCGACTTCTTTGCCGGGCGACCCTGGGCAGACGGCCTGATCGGCATGCTCGTGATGCTGGCCATTGCCCTGCCGCTTTACGTCTGCACCACGGCGTCGGTGCCGATCGCCGCCTCGCTCATCCTCGCCGGGTTACCGGCCGGCTCGGCCATGGTCTTCCTGATGGCCGGCCCAGCAACCAACCTCGCGACCATGGGCGCGGTCTTCCGAACGCTCGGCGCCAAGGTGCTCGCGATCTACCTCGGCACCGTGACCCTGATGAGCCTCGCCTTCGGTCTGCTGTTCGATCAGCTGCTGAGCAGCGTGCCGGCGCAGCAGATGGCGCATGAGCACCAGGCTGGCTGGCTATCAACGGCCTCAGCCTTGCTGTTGCTCGGGCTGATGGCGACCCTGGCGTGGCGCCAGCATCAGGCGCGCTCGGCGATGCGGACCCGGCTCGGCACCAGCGACGAGGCGGCGGGCGCGGATGGCGATGGCACCGAGCTGGTGCTCAAGGTCAAGGGCATGACCTGCGGACATTGTGTCGCCTCGGTCAAGCAGGCCCTGGAATCAATGGATCAAGTCACCGAGGCAACCCCTGACCTCGCCACGGGCCAGGTCCTGGTACGAGGCGGTTTCTTCGAGACCAAGGCATTGAAGCAGGCGATCGAGGGGGCTGGCTTCGAGGTCGTCTCGCGCGATTGACGCCGCGAGACCCATCGGAGACACTGATTTGAGAGACCACCCGTTGCGTGCGCAAGATCGCCATCGAGATCGGTCACGCGGATCAGCCAAGGCGGATCTGCGAAGGGAGATCAGCTAGGGGGCGCGCCAAGCGGCAGCACTCCCAACGTCATACGGCAGCCACTGCCGTGTCACCAGTGCTCGAGTTGTGCGTTGATCGAGCCTTGGTGTGTGCGTGCTCAATGCACGACCGTTGCGAGAGTGAGCGATGAGGATCTACGTAGGTAACCTGAAATACTCGGTCAGTGACGAGACCTTGCGCGAGATGTTCAGCGAGTTCGGCGAGGTCGCGAGCGCCGATGTGATCAAGGACAAATTCTCTGGTCAGTCCAAGGGGTTCGGCTTCGTCGACATGCCCAACCAATCCGAGGCCGAGGATGCGATCCAGGCCCTGAACGAGACCATGCAGGACGGACGCAAGCTGACCGTCAACGAGGCCCGACCGCGCACCGAGAGACCCGAACGGCGCTATTGACCACGAGTATCTGGCGCCCGTCAGGCTGAGCCAGCCGGCCTGGTCTGGGACCCGGACCCAGACTCGGGCTTCGCGCTAGACTCAGGCTTCGCAATCGCCTTGCCGCGTCTCGCCAAAGAGGGCAGGCGCCAGACGCCCGCGCGCCAGCGGTCGGTGTCGCGTCAATCAAGCCCGAGCCGCGGCCAGAGCTGATCGACCCGCGCCTTGACCTCGGCATCCATCTGGATCGGCCGACCCCATTCGCGCGTGGTCTCTCCTGGCCACTTGCTGGTGGCGTCGAAGCCGATCTTCGAGCCGAGACCGGAGACCGGCGAGGCGAAATCCAGGTAGTCGATCGGTGTGTTCTCGATCATCACCGTATCGCGCGCCGGGTCCATTCGCGTGGTCATGGCCCAGATCACATCCTTCCAGTCGCGCGCACAGACGTCGTCATCGACGACGATGACGAACTTGGTGTACATGAACTGGCGCAGGAACGACCAGACGCCGAGCATCACCCGCTTGGCATGGCCGGGATACTGCTTCTTCATCGCCACCACCGCGAGCCGATAGGAGCAGCCTTCGGGTGGCAGATAGAAGTCGGCGATCTCGGGGAACTGCTTCTGCAGGATCGGCACGAAGACCTCGTTCAAGGCCACGCCGAGGACCGCCGGCTCATCGGGCGGGCGACCGGTGTAGGTGCTGTGGTAGATCGGCGCTTGGCGCTGGGTGAGGCGATCGATGG
>CAZTYV010000089.1:0-14118 GCA_964617675.1 uncultured Halochromatium sp.
TGGCGCGGGCGATCTTCGATAGGCTCGCGGGACGCATCGCCGATGGTGCGCTCGGCGCAGGCGCCGAGGCGCTGTGCGCCATGCGCGTTCAGCTGAGCGAGTCACATCTCGCTTGGGCGGCGTTTGAGGCTCCGTTGCCAGGCTCAGGCGCCGTTTGACGAATGCTCAGGACGCCATCCACCCTGACTGAGTAGCCCCCGTCGGAAGCGTGCGGCTGCAGCGAGTGCCGATTGCACGATGGCCATGCCAACGATTGAACATCGTTTCCGTGTCGCACTGCACGATACCGATGCGGCCGGCGTACTCTTCTTCGCCCATCTGTTCCGCCATGCCCACGATGCGTATGAGGTGACGATGGCGAGGATTGGATGGCCGATCGAGGCACTGATTCGGGACCGCCAACTCGCCCTGCCGTTGGTTCATGCTGAGGCGGATTATCGGCGCCCAATGCGCCATGGCGATCAAGTGGATGTCGCGTTAGAGCTCCTGTCCCTCGGCGACCGACGCTTTAGTCTGTCTTATGAATTTCTGATCGGTGCCCAGCAGGTGGCGACGGCGCAGAGCGTTCATGTCGCGATCCATCCCGACACGGGCCTGAGCCGGACATTGCCCGAAAGCCTCGCCGCGGCGCTCTCGACGTTGCCGCGGAAGCAGTGACAGAACCCTCTATCCCCGTAAGCACCCCTCCCACAAAGCATGTCCGCGATGCTCGCGCCTCACAGTGAGCCTGGTTGTCTGGGGATAACCTTATCCGGGCCGGTAGCCGAAGGCTCGGCCTGCTTCAGGAGGGCCCGACGGTCGCGCTTGCCGGAGCTCAGCGTGGGTAGCCGCTCGACGCGCTGAAATCCGCGCGGGCGGCGATGTGGCGCCAGGTTGGCGCGGCACCAGTGCTCGACCTGGGTCGGCTCGAGGTCGCCGCTGTAGAGGGCGACCAGTCGGTGTCCCCAGACCGGATCAGGTACGCCAACGACGGCGACCTCGCCGATCCGCTCGAGCCTCGCCAGCTCACGTTCGATCTCCGCCGGCAGAACGTTGATGCCGCCAATCACCACCACATCATCGGCGCGCCCGAGCACCTGCAGTCCACCGTCTGGCAATCGGCAGCCGAGGTCCGAGGTCTGCAGCCAGCCGCTATCGAGCCCAGAACCGGGGGTTCGGCTCGGGTTCGCGTAGCCGAGCATCAGCATTGGTGCCCGGATACGGAGCGTCTGGGACCTCGGCGGGGTGCCCTTGTCGTCCGAGCACTCAGGGCAGCGCAGCTCCACCCCGTCGAGCGGCATCAGGCCCCGTCTCGGCAAGCCGTCCTCACCGATCCATCCACCGGCGATCTGCGAGCAGGTCTCGCTCATCCCGTAGCCGAGATAGAGTGGCCATCCCTGCTCCACCGCGCGCCGAGCAAGGCCGCTGTCGAGCCCCTGACCGCCTAATAGCACCACACGCAAAGACGTGGGCGGCCGTGGATCAAGGTTCAGCAAGCGCTCCAACTGCGCCGGTACGAGCGAGACATGGGTGATCTCCTGCTCACAAAGTGCGGCTCGGGTCGCTTCCGCCGAGAACGGCCACAGCACCTGGTGCTCGGCGCCGACAAGCACGCAGCGGTAACCGATCGCGAGTCCGCCCACATGATGGCGCGGTAGCACGCCAAGCCAGCGATCGCCGCATCGGAGGTCAAGCCGCTTGTTGACCCCCTGGCAAGAGGCGAGGACCTGCGCCGCGCTCAACATCACGATCTTCGGGGCCGCGCTGCTTCCGCTGGTCTCGACCAACAGCACCGGAGTCTCCGCACCGGCGACGCCGCCGCCGTCTGGCCCCGCGGAGGCGGGCTCAAGCGTGCATCGGTTGCGGATCAGCGTCGCCAGGGTCGCCGGCCAGTCTTCCGATCTGCCCGGGCCCGGCGCATGATCCCCGAGACCCTCGGCCGCGGTCTTCGCGACGCGCTCGGATGCCCCCGGCAACCCGGTCTCATGGCTGAGCGTCGCGGGCATCCAAGACCACTCGGCCCCGGTCGCCTGAACGAGCGCCGCACGCCGCGCGTCAGGGAGGTCGGCCGGTATCGGGAGCATGGCCGCCCCCAAGCGCGCGAGCGCCCATTGCATGACCACCGAGTCGAGCGCCGGCGTTGTCGGACACAGCACCAGGTCAGCCGCGCTGACCCCGGCCAGTTGCAGCCACTCCGCACGCCGCTCAACCCGCGCGGCGAGCTCCGCATACGACCAGGTCCGACTGCCGACCCGAAGGGCAACCGCAGTACCCAGCACTTGCCGCCGATCCATCAGTCGACCGAGGTTGCGACGCGCATCGCTGTCTGTGTCTTGGAACCAAGGGATCATGGCCTGGCAGACGGTCTTGTGGTCCGGCGTGGGCTGAGGTCGCGGTCGGGCTCAGGCACGACCCGAGGCCTGCAACAATGTGGCAGCGGCATGCCGCGATGTCGCCCATCGTCCGGTTCGGATACGCTCGCGCTGAGCCAGCGCAAGCAAATGAGCGGTTCACCTTGACCGAAAAGAAGCCTCAAGGCTAGGGTCTTGCGGCGATCTCGCGCGCTGCGATTCTAGACTCCCGAAAGGGCCAACAATAAGGCCCGCCGACCAGGTTCACACGACTATGCCGCTTGCCTTCCCCTTTTCTGCCATCGTCGCCCAAGAAGAGATGAAGCTCGCGATCCTCATCGCGGCGACGGATCAGAGCATCGGTGGCGTGCTCGCGTTCGGCGACCGGGGCACCGGCAAGTCGACGGCGATCCGCGCCCTGGCCGCGCTGCTGCCGGCGATGCGCGTCGTCGATCGCTGCAGTTACAACTGTGATCCCGACGCCCCAGATTCGGGGCTTTGCGAGCAGTGCCGCGAGCGCAAGGCCAGTGGCAAGCTCAAGGTGCGCAAGGCGCAGGTGCCGGTGGTCGATCTGCCGTTGGGCGCGACCGAGGACCGCGTCATCGGTGCGCTGGACCTGGAAAAGGCCCTGACCCGTGGCGAGAAGGCCTTCGAGCCCGGCCTGCTCGCGCGCGCGCATCGCGGGTTCCTCTATATCGACGAGGTCAATCTGCTCGAGGACCATCTGGTCGATTCGCTGCTCGACGTTGCTGCCAGCGGCGAGAACGTGGTCGAGCGCGAGGGGCTGAGCGTGCGCCATCCGGCCAAGTTCGTGCTGGTCGGCAGCGGCAACCCCGAGGAGGGCGAGCTGCGCCCCCAGCTGCTCGATCGCTTCGGCCTCTCGGTCGAGATCAGCACGCCGCAGGACCTGAAATCGCGCGTGCAGGTGGTGAAGCTCCGCGATGAGTTCGAGCGTGACCCACCGGCCTTCATCGAGAAATACAAGCGCAAGGACGGCAAGATCCGGCGCCAAATCCTCGCGGCGAAGGAGCGGCTACCGGACGTCGAAGTCCCGGATGCGGCCCTTGAGCGCGCCTCGCAGCTGTGCATGAAGCTCGGAACCGACGGACTGCGCGGCGAGCTGACCCTGATTCGCGCCGCCCGCGCCTATGCCGCCCTCGAAGGCGATGAGAGCGTGAGTGATGCCCATCTGAAGCGCGTCGCACCGCCTGCCCTGCGCCATCGGCTTCGCCGCAATGTGCTCGACGATGCCGGCTCCACCACCCGCGTCGAGCGCGCGATCGAGGAGCTGTTCGGCGAATGAGCGGCTCGTTGAGATGACCGATCCCCGTCAGGCACCCCTTCCGGATAACAGCGCCCGTTGGAACGATGCCTGCTTGGCCGCGGCCCTGTTCGCGGTCGATCCCGCCGGCAGCGGCGGCATCTCGGTGCGCGCGCTGCCCGGACCCGTGCGCGAGCTCTGGATCGAGCTGCTGCGCGAGCTGCTGCCCCCGGAGCTGCCCTTCCGCCGCATCCCGCTGCACATTGCCGATGGACGCCTGCTTGGCGGGCTCGATCTGGCCGCGACCTTGCACGCCGGGCGCCCGATCGCCGAGCGTGGGCTGTTGGCGGAGGCCGATGGCGGCGTCGTGCAGCTGGCGATGGCCGAGCGGGTCGGCCGCTCCACCGCCGCCTATCTGAGCGCGGCGCTCGACAGCGGGGAGATCCAGGTCGAGCGCGATGGGATCACCGCGCGCAGCTCGGCGCGGATCGGTGTGGTCGCGCTCGACGAGGGCGCCAATGAAGAGGAGCAGGTCCCGCACACCCTGCTCGATCGCTTCGCCTTCCTGCTCGACCTCGGCGATATCCGCTACACGGAGGCCTTGCCGTCGGATATCGATCCCGGCCAGATCTCGTCGGCGCGGCGTCGGCTGACCGAGATCGAGGTCGGTGACGAGGCGCTTGAGGCCCTCTGCGGCACGGCGCTGGCCCTGGGTGTCGAGTCGCTGCGGGCGTCACTTGCGGCGTTGAAGGTGGCGCGGGCCTCGGCCGCGCTGGCCGGACGCAATCAGGTCGAGTCCGCGGATGTGAGCGCGGCGGCTCGCCTGGTGCTGGCGCCGCGGGCAACGCGCATCCCGATGCCCGAGCAGCCGGACGAGGAGCAACAGGCCGAGGAGCCACCGCCGCCGCCGGAGGACAACCAGGACGAGCAGCAGGATCAGGACCAGACGCCGCAGCAGGAGCTCGATAAGCCGCTCGAGGAGCAGGTGCTGGAGGCCGCGCAAGCGGCGATCCCGCCGAACCTGCTGGCGATGCTGCAGATGGGCGCGATGCGCCAACGCTCGAAGTCGAGCGGCAAGTCTGGCGCCATCCAGAGTGGCTCGTTGCGCGGTCGCCCTGCCGGCACCCGCCGCGGCGAGCCCGGTGCCGGTGCACGCCTTAACGTCATCGATACGCTGCGCGTTGCGGCACCCTGGCAGCGGCTGCGGCGCCAAGAGCGTGCCGAGAAGGGCGGTGAGTCGGAGGTGCTGGTCGAGGTCCGGCGCGATGATTTTCGCATCACCCGCTATCGCCAGCGCTCCGAGACCACGACCATCTTCGTGGTCGATGCCTCCGGCTCAGCGGCGCTGCATCGCCTAGCGGAGGCCAAGGGTGCGGTCGAGCTGCTGCTGGCCGATTGCTATGTGCGCCGCGACCGGGTGGCGATGATCGCCTTCCGCGGTCCTGGCGCTGACATACTCTTGCCACCGACGCGCTCGCTGGTGCGTGCGAAACGCGGGCTCGCGAGTCTGCCCGGCGGTGGTGGCACACCGCTCGCGTCAGGTATCGATGCCGCACTCGCGCTCGCTGATGGGGTCACCCGGCGGGGAGGCACGGCCGTGGTGATCCTACTCACCGATGGCCGCGCCAACGTGAATCGCGATGGCATCGGCGGCCGCGCTCAAGCCGCCGAGGATGCGCTGGCCTCGGCGCGCGCCTTCCGCGTCGCTGAGCTCAAGGCATTGGTGGTGGACATGTCGCCGCGCCCGCGTCCGGATGCGGAGAACTTGGCGCGCGAGATGGGCGCGGTCTATCTGCCGCTACCGCATGCCGATGCGCGCGCCCTCTCCGGCGCCGTGCAGGCGGTCACTTGAGCAGCCGGCCCCGAGAGTCTCGTCGCCGATGACCTCGGCCTCGGTCATGAACGACAAGCCGCTCTGGGAGCGCGACGGGCAGCATTGGCCGAATCGTGAGCACAGTCGGTTCGTCGAGGCCGGTGGACTGCGCTGGCACATCCAGGAGGCCGGCAGCGGCCCACCGCTCCTGTTGATCCATGGCACCGGCGCCGCCTCTCACTCCTGGGCGGGGCTCTTCCCATTGCTCGCCGAGCGCTATCGTGTGCTTGCGCTCGACCTCCCAGGCCACGGCTTCACCGCGGCGCCCGAGCCGAGACAGCTCTCACTGCCGGGAATGGCCGCGGCGGTGGCTGCTTTGACCGACCAGCTCGACTTCGCCCCACAGATCGCGATCGGACACTCTGCCGGCGCGGCGATCCTGGCACGCATGTGCCTCGATGCGCGCATCCGGCCGCGGGTGCTGATCAGCCTCAGCGGTGCCCTGCTGCCGTTGCGCGGATTCGCTGGCGCCTGGTTCTCGCCTGCCGCTAAGCTCTTCGCACGAAGCTCCGTGGTCCCCCGCTTCTTCGCCCAGGGCGCACGGAAGGACCCGCGCAGCGTCAAGCGTATGGTCGACGGCACCGGCTCGCGCCTGAGCCCGGAGGGCATCGCGCTCTATCGGCTGCTGATCTCCTATCCCGGACATCTGGCCGCGGCGCTGAATATGATGGCGAACTGGGACCTCGCGCCGCTCGCCCGCGACCTTCCGCTGCTCGAGCCAGACTTGATCCTGGTCGCCTTCGCGAATGACAAGACGGTTCCACCGGCCGAGGCCGAGCGTGCGAAGCGGCTGCTTCCTGAGGCGGTACTGTATACAATCCCGGGTCTGGGCCATTTAGCGCACGAGGAAGCGCCGATTGAGGTCTTGGGAGTCATCGACAGGTACGATGCGCATTCTCGATCGAACCAGGCCTGTTGATCTTTTGCCGTCATTGCCGGCTGCGCCTCAGCCTGGTACGAAACCTTTAGGGTCACCCATGAGCAACGAATTCGGCATGGACCAAGCCTTGCGCGGCCTCGCTCAGCGAGGCTTTCGGCCGAGTGTGATCTACGATATCGGAGCCGCGGATGGAGGCTGGGCCCTACACGCGCTTCGCCACTGGCCTGAAGCAATGGTGGTCTGTTTCGAGCCCCTACCTGAGCGACAAGGCGCACTGAAGAAGCTCGAGCGTCAGTCGGGAGGTCAGATCAAGCTGATGCAATGCGGGCTGGGCGATGCTGACGGTGAGCTCGAGATGGGCGTCACTGACGACCTCTGGGCAAGTAGCTTTGCATATGCCGGTTCTTCGACGCTTACGCTGCCCATTCGACGCCTTGATAGCCTGCTCGAACAACAGCGTATTCCAAAACCGCAATTCATCAAGGTCGACGTCCAGGGCTATGAGCGACGCGTCTTGCTCGGCGGTCAGGAGGCGTTCGGATGCGCCGAAGCGGTGATCCTCGAGTGCCAGTTCCTCCCCTTTTGTGCTGAGATGCGTACGCTTGATGAAACGATTGGAGATATGTCACAGCGTGGCTTCGTCCCCTACGAGTTCATCGATTTCTTGCGTCGGCCACTGGATAATGCCATGGGTCAGTGTGATCTACTGTTCGTACGCCGCGATCATGAGCTCGTCGCCGATCACCGGTGGGGTGGTTAGCCGATGGGCTCACTGCTTCCTCCGGCGTCGGGTCACGGCAGCAATCAACGCTCCGAAGAAAGAGAAAGGGAGCACTGGATCTTCCCGGAAGCCAATCCACAGCTCCTTCGCTGCGGCACCAATGCGGTATCGTCGAGCCTGCTGAAGAGCTAGCCGTGCTGTCTCTTGCGCGTGCCAACGGGCTAGCTGCACGTGCTCGTGGGACAGTCGCGGCCAGCTTCTCAGGTACCGTCGCGCGATAGCAACGTGCTCGCTCGTCCAGCGCGACGCGGAGCTAGCGCGTTGGCTCAGTGTGAGTGAACCCGAGTGCAACGTGTAGCGATACAATGCTAGATCGATGTGTTGAACGTTCCAGCCCCAAAGCTGAGCTCGGAGAAGCCACTCACGGTCAGCCGCAATTGCGAATTGTTCATCGAATGCTCCGATCCGGTCCAAGGTGCTTCGCCGGATCATGATTGCGTTGATCGCAGGGCCGCCGAAGAGCACCGTATCGAGCGTCAGTGTGCCGGTAGCGGGCGGGGCTGGTGTGTGGTCGGGAGAATCATTGCTCCAACGGTAGTGGGCGCGTCCGCGAACTGCGTCAGCTTTTGAGCGTTCGAGCAGCGGGAGAATCGCTTCAAGGGCACCTGGCTCGAAGAGATCATCACTGTTCAGCAGCGCGATCCAGTTTCCTTGTGCGTGCTGGAGGCCGATATTGATTGCCTGGTAGAGCGTTGACCCAGGGGCATCGATCAGGCAAGTACCGGGATGAGCCAGCACAACTTCACGAGACCCGTCGTGCGAGCCGCCGTCCACGACCAAGTGCTCGACCCGACCACCCAAGCCCTCATCGACACTCTCCAGGGCAGCTTTCAGGGTGCCGCGACGGTTCAAAATCGGCGTGACAATAGTTAACAGCGGTTCCGAGCCTCTCGGTGCGGCCTGGTCTCTGATCGTTGGATCGACTGAACCTATCATCGAACCGATGCTAAGATACGTAAATAGTGGCCAAGCGTTCAAATTACCGCATCTGTATAAAGCAGGTCATGGGCACTGCACTGGTCACACTGAGAGAAGTCTTGTCACGCCGCAATACTAACCCAGGACGAACCGACGCAGCGAGATACCGCGCAGCATGCGGCTTGATGCGGGAGTCTTGGTCGGCTTTCCATGGATGCGGCAATGAGGGCCTAGCTGATGATCGAATCTGAGCCATCGCCGTCCGTTGGTGATGCACCTACCGTCGCGGTTGCCATTTGCACCCATTCGCCGCGCCTGGCTTTACTCGAGCGGGTCATCGACGCGATTGCTGCGCAGACGGTCAACCCCGAACGCTTCAGCGTGGTGGTGGTTGACAATGCCTCGCTCCCGCCGCTGAGTGACGCTGTCGTTCTACCCTTGACGGCCGCTGGGATCTCGGCAAGCCTGGTGTTAGAGCCTGTCGCTGGACTAACACGCGCTCGTTTGCGCGCCATTCGAGAGACTACCAGCGACTGGCTACTGTTTGTTGATGACGACAACGTGTTGGCCCCCAGTTTTCTGGCTGAAGCGCTGGACTTCGTTTCCCATCACCCAGAGGTGGGTTGTGTTGGCGGGAAGCTTCTCTTGCCCCACGATCTTCGGTGTCCCCGGTGGGCACGCCCGTATTTGCCATTCCTTGGGATTAAGGACCTAGGTGACGAGCCGCAGAGCGGTATTTCTTCGGAATGGCAACCGTGGGAGCCTCCAGGGGCGGGCTTGTTCTGCCGTCGTGAGATCTTGGCGCGTTTCGCAGAAAAGGCTGGCGAGAACGATGAGACCTTCGCCCTTGGACGGACCGGGGCTAGCAACCTAGCCTCATGTGATGACGCATTGCTCACCAGCCTGGCGTCGGTGCTTGGTATGGCGACCGCGTACCATCCTCGAATGGTGCTCTACCATCATATCGGCAATCAACGATTGAAACTCGCATACCTACTGCGGCTAATGGCGGCCTATGGACGGAGCCATGTCGCGTTGGCGCGCATTCGACACGGGCAGGTCGACGTCCCCGCTTATTACGGCTCGCTTCCTGCGCTCATGGGGACACTTGGCTACAGCTTTGCAAAAAACCTCCGCAAGTCTCTTGGATTTGCAATCGGCATGATGGTTTACCACTTCGCGGGATGGCGTGCCTACCGTTCGGAGGCATCCTAAAATGGGCTCTCTGGCGTCCGAGTATCCAAGAATTTCGCTTGTAACACCCTGCCTTAATGCGGCAGCAACGATCGACCGTACACTCGACTCGATTGCCGCCAACCGCTACCCGAACCTCCAATATGTGGTGTGCGACGGAGGCAGCACTGACGGGACCTTGGATCGCGTGCACGCGCGCGGCACCCTCGTGAGCCACATCATCTGTGGGCCTGATAAAAACGTTGCCGACGCCGTCAACAAGGGCTTTCGGGTCGCAGACGGCGAAATACTCTGTTACCTAAATGCCGACGATGCATTGACACCGGATGCGCTTGATCACGTGGCGGCGTTTTTCCGCAGGCATCCAGACATCGACGGCCTCACAGGAGCCTGCGAGCGGATCTACGCCGACGGTAGCGAGGAGCTGACGGAGGTTCCAGAATATTACCTGCAATTATTGCCATTTCGAAACTGTTTGGAACAGCCGAGCACGTTTTGGCGTGCGGCCGTACACCGAGAAGCGGGTGAGCTCGACGACAGCTTTGCACTGGCGTTTGACTGGGAATGGTGGAATCGGTTGTGTCGGGCTGGTGCGCGGTTCGCGAAAACGGATAATGTGCTATCACGCTACTACTTTAGCGGTGAGAATTTAACTTCCAAAGCTGGTGAGCGCGTTGTCGATGAGATGTACCGCGTTACCCGTCGTTATGCGCGGCATGGCTGGGCAGTAGCGCGGATGTATCGGTTCCTCTATCGGGCCTTCGATCTCCGCGGCTACTATGATAAGCCGTTCTCAGAGCTCACCGCTGCGAGACAAGCCCGACTAGGCGCGGCACTGTTCGTCCTTTATGGGCTATTCGGGCGTCGCGTCGTGAATGCCTACAACTGGAATTGGGCATCGAAGCAAGTTCGGGGTCTCGTCTGGTATCGCTGAGATTGACGCGCGGCCTTGATTTGGAGTTCAGCAGGCATCGTGTTTCGAAGCCCTGCGCTCGGCGTCTTCGACCCACTCTCGCAACTTTTGCCGATCATGGTTGCATTCTTGGAGTAGGCATTCGCTCTGCAGTGCCCAGGCACGGTCGCTTGCGACTTGTTTCTCGAGGTCTTTCATCCGTTCCCTCGCGTCATTTAGCTGCACTTGCAGCTGATCGCGTTCGCGACTCAGGCGCTTCAGTTGCCGCGAAGCGGTCGGAGTGGAGCCCGGGGAGCCCGTTGCCTCTGCCTTGAGTTGGGTGACGCGCCGCTCGGCATCCTCCGCCCAGGCGCGCAGCTCTCGCCGATCATCATTGCACTCATGCAGGAGCCGCTCGCTGTTGAGTGCCCACTCACGATCTCTTGCCCATTGCTCTTCCATTTGCTGGATTCGCTGACCAACATCCTCGTTCTGCGGCGCGGGCCATGAGGCAGCCTGCGCGACGACGGCGCGATTATTGGCAAGCCATTGGCGCCAAGAATGACGGTGTTCGGCAGCGTTCGTTGACGTTGGCATGGTTGCGCCAAGACGTATTGCCGACTCGAGCGCGTCACCGTAGCCCAGACGCTTGATCAGATCAGGACCAACTAAATCCGTCACTGCCTGGACTTCCGCAACGCTAAGCTGCGCCTGCCAATTGTGAAGCGACGATGTGTCGACTCGGCGACGCGTTCGGATGTTGGTGTCGCCGAAACTCGTTTGTTCGGCCCTGTGAGCGTCCAGCGGAACGCCGGGCTCGGTGAGCAGGTTCGGTTGATGACCAAGATAGATCAATGTTCGTGCTTGCTCGGAGGCCGGCGAACGGACAAGCGTCTCATAACGGATTATCAGAGAGCCATGTCGTTCGGCGTGCCGGGCCACGGCCTCAAGGCCGAGAGCTAAATCCGCGATGTACGGCGCTTGACGCGCGTCAGCACCGTCTAAACAGATTTGGATACCCCAGGTTTTTTTTAAAGACGCAGCGATGGCATAAGGGTTACGCAGCAATACGATGGTCGAAGCCTCGGGGTAGAGAGTCTCAAGGAAGTCAAGAATAAGCCAGTATCGAGGGGTCTTGTCCACCAAGCACGTCGTCTTACTTTCCCGTAAATATTGCGCGTAAACGTCGTCGGCGAGCGCCCGCAATGATCTGTGTCGATCGATTCGGCTGAACAGCTCATCAATCGCGATCGATAGGAGCTGTGAGTCAGCCGGATGCCTTGACGAGGTTTTCCCCAATGATTCGAGGGCTAATAACAGCCATGGCTCAGGTGGCGCGACAATCTCCGGGTGAGCGCTGAGGAGCTCCGCGAGGAGGGTAGTCCCCGAGCGAGGCACGCCGAGCAGAAATGCGACCGTCGGTGCTCCCATTAGCGATGCCGCTCAACCCAAGAAGGCGTTGAGACTAGAGCGCCGGGTGTATCGGGCTCCGGGTGTGCAGTTGCGGCTGCCGCGTGTGCTGAGATATCAATGTAGCCGCTGATATGACGCAAGTCCTCAGATGGGTCGACACGAAAGGCAAGTGCATCGATACGCCTGTGGAGGTAGCGATCTTGGTCGGCAGCGCTGCCGAAACATCCGACATTGACCGTGTACACACCGGGCGCGAAGAGATTGGTGAAGCTGAAGGAAACATGGTACCGCGCACCAGCGCCGACCTGGTCGATCGCCTCGGCTGGGTGATGCGTCCCCAAGCCGGCAAGCTCATGACCTTGCAATGTCTTGATTAACATCCCGAATCCGACGTTAAAAGCCTGCCGATCAAAATCGACGACGTACTCCAGGCGATACGTTTGATTGTGAAGGAGGACGTTCACTTCGTGGCCCCTGGTGTCACGCAGTACAGGCAAGGAAATCCGAGCGCCGTAGCTAGGCCAGTCGACTGAGTCCAAGACTTGCAAAGATGGATCCAAGCTCCCGTTCGGCACATCCAGCGTCTTCTCCTCCGGCTGCTCTACCGCGGCAGCGGCGCTCGAAAGCGCACCGTTCTCGATCAGCTCTTGGCGAATCCGCTGTGAGTCCGAGTGAGTTGCAAAGGCGAGTCGTTGGTAGGCCGACGTTACGGGCTTCGGAGCACCGTCGAGAAGCAGCTCGCCAGCATCGAGCAGTACAGCTCGCGTGCAAAGCTCAAGGATGGTCCCACGAGAATGGGAAACGAACAGTATCGTTGTCCCGCGATCACGCATCTCGCGGATCCGCGCGAAACAGCGCGCCTGAAACATTTCATCGCCAACCGCAAGCGCCTCGTCGACGACTAGGATGTCAGGATCGACATTGATCGCAACGGCGAAGGCAAGCCTTGCATACATACCACTCGAGTAATGTTTGACCGGCTGCTCGAGCATCTCCCCAACTTCGGCAAACGCGGCAATACTGTCAAATCGGTCTTCGATCTCTTGAGACCTCAGCCCAAGGATGGCCGCGTTAATAAACACATTCTCGCGACCGGTCATCTCAGGGTTGAACCCGGCCCCCAGTTGCAGCAGGGGCGCCACACGACCATTGACCTCGATCTCGCCGCTGGTTGGCTCTAGAGTGCCGCAGATCATCTGTAGCAAGGTCGACTTACCAGAGCCATTGCGTCCGACAATACCGACCGTTTCGCCGTGGGACACATCAAGTGATACTCCACGGACCGCCCAATGTTCCTTGTAGTAACGCTTCCGCCCTCGAAGCGCAATCTGTTTTAGGCGGTCAATCGGCTTATCAAAAACCGCATAGCACTTGCTGAGCTGACAAATGCGTATGGCGCTGTTAAAGGACATCGGGGAACGTGCGTTTGAGTCGAGTGAAGCTTGCAAAGCCGAGCCAGCACACGAAAATGGAAGAAAATGAATAAAAAAACAGTGCGACAACCTCGATCGGCCGGTCAAACAGCAGTGCCCGAAACAGCTCAACTGGGATCGTGATCGGGTTTAAGTAGAGAAATCGGTCGAAGGGAGAGGGCACTGCTTCAATTGGGTACAGTATTGGACCGAGAAACAGCATCGCCTGAAGAACGAGAGGCACCGCCTGGGAAAGATCCCGAATAAAGACACCGAGAGCAGCAAGGCCCCAAACAAGTCCAAGGATCATCGGCAGCAGAAGCAGGAACGGCAGCGGAAGAAGCAGTATACCCAAAGATGGGAACCCTTCAGCGACGATTCGAAACAGGAGAATCAAGGTCACACCGATCACAGCACCAAGAAGCGAGCTTAAAACGGTGACCCAGGGAAGGATTTCAAGGGGGAAAATAACACGGGTTACGTAGCTCTTATTTTCAAGTACCAGACCGGGTGCGCGGGCGACGCATTCCGCGAAGTACTGATGAAGAACGAGTCCACTGAGCGCGAATAGTGCGAAGTTGGACGAGCCGTCGCCAAGACCAGGCCATCGTGCCTTAAACACGACGGAGAAGACGAAGGTGTAAATCAAAACCATCGCGATCGGCAAAAGGAACGCCCAGGCCAGACCGAGGATACTTCCTCGGTATTTACTTACGAGCTCCCGTCGAGCCATGCGAAAAACCAGTTCGTAATTCTGCCGAAGAGCAACGAAAGGCGACAATGGGCCCGGCCATTTTGGCCGCCGTCGATGACGTGTCGCCGGTTCTTCGCGCGCGGATGAAGTCATTATCGTTCGATTGGTGCCGAATTAAAAATGTAAGCCACTCGTCGCAGGCGGGCGTTTCGCTAGTGCAGTGACGTTAAGGTGTGAAACATTTAAGAATTGAATTGTTGGATCCACCAGCGCCGCAGCGGGAATGACGCTCGCGGCTGAAGAAGAAAGGAGCGTCCCAAATCGAACAGGGAGAGGGGATACGCGCCCTCAGCCCACGCCGCAGAGGCCCTTTCCAAGGCGAGATAGGCCAGTAGACGTCGCCGGCCCCGCAATCTCACGCGAGGATCGCTGGCGTATCGTTCATCGATGAGGCGTGAAGCGGCCGCGAC
>CAZTYV010000090.1:0-14095 GCA_964617675.1 uncultured Halochromatium sp.
GGTCGAGATGAAGACCTGGATCGCGTCATCGTCGCGGAAGCGGTCCATCAGTGCACCGCGATTGGCCGTCGGCACGCCGCCGTGCAGGCGCACGCTGCCGAGTCCCATGGCGCGTACACGCTGCTCCACCAGCTCGGTCATCACCGCCCACTGTGAGAAGACCACAACCTTGAGGCCGGAGAGGCGACAGACCTCTTCGAGCAGTGTCTCAAGCTCATCGAGCTTGGGTGCGCTCTTGCCGGGCCGCTGCTGCGCGAGCTCCGGATCGACCAGAGCCGCCGCGTTGCAGGCCATCCGCGCGCGCTGCAGCGCGGCCATCATCCGATTCTGCTCGCTCGGCGTCAGCGGGCGCCGATTCATGATCTGCGCCAACATCGCTGCAGCGTTGATGGCGTCGTCGTGGATCTCCCGCTGCAGTTCCGACATCGGGACATCGGCGCGGGTGAGAATCCGCTCTGGCAGCTGATCGCGCACCAGGCTCCGGTCGCGCCGCAACATCACCGGCGCCAACCGCGACCGCAGCTCGGAGAGATTGCGGTAGCCGAGCACCTTGCCGCGCTCGTCGGTGATGTGGAAGTCGACGAGGTAGCGCCACAGCGGCCCCAGCACGCGCGGGTCGATCACCTGCATCAGGCTGTAGAGATCCTCGAGCCGATTCTCGAGCGGTGTGCCGGTGAGTACGAAGGCGTAGCGTGAGCCGATCTGCTTCACTGCACTGGCAATCTTGGTACGCCAGTTCTTGATGCGCTGGGCCTCGTCGAGGATCAACAGATCCGGGCGCAGCT
This sequence comes from uncultured Halochromatium sp., assembly GCA_964617675.1. GTDB lineage: Bacteria > Pseudomonadota > Gammaproteobacteria > Chromatiales > Chromatiaceae > Lamprobacter. The sequence continues at coordinate 786 of CAZTYV010000090.1, forward strand.
CGGCATTGATGATGCCGAGATCGCGCATCACCAGCTCGTAGTTGACGACATAGAAGCCACGGCCCCTTCGATATTGCACCTCGCGCGCAGCGACAGGCCCTTCAACGACGTGCGCGTCGGCGCCGGTGAAACGCTGGATCTCGCGCGCCCATTGCAGCTTCAGGGAGGCCGGACAGACCACCAGCACGCGCTCGACGCCCTCGTTGCGATGCAGCCAATAGGCGGCCGCGATCGCCTGTAGGGTCTTACCCAAGCCCATGTCATCGGCCAGCAGGGCACGCCCGCGACCGGCGAGGAAGGCAACCCCTTCGGTTTGGTAGGGATAGAGCTTGGCCTGGACTCCAGGCAGACGGCCGCCGCTGCTGCGGATGCGCTCGCCGATCTCGGCCGCACGCACCGCGCGCGCGGCATCCTCGGCGAGGCGGCGGGCGTAGCCGAGCGCATCGTCGCCGACCTCGAGATCACCTTGCTCGGCGACCTGGTCGGCAAAGCGCAGGAAATCGTCTGGCAGACGCAGCCGAAAACGGCCATCGGCATTGAAAGACTCCTGCAGCAGTGGCAGCAGATCGGTCGCGGTCTCGGCGCCGCGATGCAGGCGAATGCAGGGTGCCTGCTCGCCTTCCCAATCGAGGAACACCGCGCTGCGTGGCGGTGGCTGCTGAGCGATGCGCTTGAAGTCACGGCGCTTGCGCAGCCGATGCATCACCGCCTCGACGTGCTTACAGGTGCCAAGCTCATTGGTGGCGAAATCGGGGCAGGTGCAATAGTTGGCGCGCCGATCAAAAGCGCGGATATGGACGCGATAATCGCGCGAGAAGTGCGTCGCGGACTGTATCGAGCGAGCCCGCCAAAGCCCGTAGCCCGCCGCGTTGGCCGAGTCTGAGAGCGGCTCGACCTCGACCTCGGCCCGGGCCTTGGCTAGCCGCTCCTCGAGCGCCGAGCGTTGGGCGTCGGCCAGCAGCGCGGGGTCCGTCGGGGCCTGGCCTTGGCCTTTCGCATAGGCAAAGAGCGCAGCGACCGCATGCACGCAGAAGCGGTCCTCGTCGCAGCCACCGCATTCGCAGCTCGCCAGAAGCCTGGCATTGTCGTTTGCAGCATCAGCGCCATTGATGCTGATCTCGACCTCGAGCTGCTCCTCACTCTTGGCGTCCTCAACGCGGGCATAGAGGCCATTCGGCGCGCGATCGAGCGCTGTGACACGCTGCTCATTGCAATGCTGCAGCCCGACACGCACCACCGACGGTTCCGCCAACGCCTGGATCTGCTCGCTGTCGAGCAGCAGCGGATCGGCAGGCTGCTCGGGATTAGCCTGATCGCTAGAATCGGTAGAATCGACCGGGTCAGCCTTCGGCATTGACGCTCGAGATGGGGCGGTGTGCAGCGAGTCGTTGGGCATGGTCCTATCCGGCAGCGCGAGGAGACCGGCATGTTACGTCAGCGCACTGCGCCGTGCAGTCGTCGAGCCGATATTGCGGCTCGACGAATTGACATCCTTTGGGGCCTAATCGCATGACCGCCTTCCAACAGCTCATTGAAGCCATGGTTGCTGGCCGAGACTGGTCGGGCATGGGCGACCCGAATCAGGCCCGCGCGCTGATGACAGCGGTCTACGCCGAGCGTTACCACGCAGCGGTTCATCAGCGCGAGCGCTACCAACTGCGCGCGAATCTGCAGAAGAAGGAAGAGGCGGCTTCATACGCTGGTTGGATCACCGCCGACAACCCCACATCAGGCGCCTACCAGGGGACCTCGTTCGTCTGGTTCCCAGGTGTTGGCGGCAGTGTCGCGGTGCTTGTCATCGGGACCGATGGTTTCGGCGCTGACAGTCACATCCTCGGCAGACCGGGTCACGGGCGGCGCCTGCGCGCACTCCGAGCACTGCATCAGGGTCGGCTTTGGGTTAAGCCCGATCTCCTCGACCTCAATAGCCGTGTGCCAGAGACCGTCAGCGCCGACTGGCCGGCCGCCGAGTCGGCGCTCAAGACCTATGGTCAGGTCATCTATGCCGCGCTACCGGTGCAGACCAACGCAGATGCCGACGCGGTCGAGGACCTGCTCGATCTGTTCTTTGCCGAACACGGCACACCACTGACTGGCAAGGCCCGCACCCGCTGGGAAACCCGGCAGCAAGACATCGCCAGCGCGATCTTTCCAAGCTTTGATGAGGCACTCGTCCTCAGCTTGTTGAAAGAACGACGGTTCGTGATACTCGAAGGCCCGCCCGGCACCGGTAAGACTCACTGGGCCATCCGCTTGGCGGAGCAGATCGGCGGTGTGACCCAGGTCCAATTTCACCCTGCCCGCACGTACGAGGACGTCGTCGTCGGCCTCTTTCCGCGCCCAGCCGCGAATGGGCTGGCCTTCGAGGTGCGCGCCGGCGACTTGCTTCGCGCGAATCAGGCCGCAGCTGAGCGCCCTCATGTCCTGCTGATCGACGAGATCAATCGTGCTGACCTCGGTCGGGTGCTGGGCGAGGCGGTGATGCTGTTCGAGGTCGGTGAGGCACCGCGGCGAGCGCGCCTGCCGCATGTTCCTGCCGGTCATCCGCCCGAGCTCGAACTCTCACCCAACCTGTTGGTGCTTGGCACTCGCAACACGGCCGATCGCAGCATCGCACGCATGGATCTGGCGATCCGCCGACGCTTCGCCTTCGTCTCGGTCTGGCCGGACCTTGATGTCGTGGCGGCCGAGGGCGTCGATGTCGCTGTGCGCCTGTTTGCCGACTGCATTCAGAGCTTCGCCGAATTTGCCGACGACGAGACGCTACGGCTGGTGCCTGGCCACGCCTACTTTCTCGATCCAAGACCTGACCTGGACCCGGTCGGCCGTCCAGCCCGAGTTGCCCGGCGCCTGGAATTGGAGCTCCTGCCGCTGTTGCGCGACTATCTCGACGAGCGCCTCTGTGGCGGTGCTACCGAGGCCATCGCTGGTTTGGCAGACCGCATCGATTCGAGCTTGATGGGGCTGAGCTAGTGCCAGCTCGACGCGGCGCGACCAAACCAAAGGCGCGCGGAGAGCTCAATCGACCGCCGCTAATCAGCGCGCGCCCACTGTTTCGGCTGGTCGATCACGGCGATCCCATCCGAATCGATCCCGCGGCCGTTGGCGCTGCTGGGGATCGCTGGATCGACGGCTTTCTGCAGGCCAATCAGACTCAGCTGCGTCGGCTCGATCTGCGCACTGATGTCGAGACGCGAGGTGGCGTGCGGCTAGTGGTGCACCCCGGCAGTCATATCGGCGCGGTGCCGCTGGTCTCCCCGGCAACGCGTCGGGTGGCGGCGGGTCTGCTGGTCGAGCCTCGTTTTCGCTGGGCAGCGCTTGGATCGGTCTTGCAAGCGACCGGCTTTGCCGTTGAGCCCCGTCTTGGTCACGCCCCGTTGGTTCCAGGCTCGGCTCGTGAGGTGCCGCCTTGGCTCCTGGCCGCGCCGGTGCTAAACCGCCTCGAGGGCTTGCTGCGACACCTGCGACGCGGCTTTGTCGAGCGCAGCGAGGTGCGCGCCAGCCCACGCGGGCGTATCGAGTGGACACAGTGGTCGCGGCGCAACCTCGCCCATGGCCAATGGGGCCGGCTACCCTGCAGCTTTCCTGATCTCGGCGATGATCCGCAGCTGCTGTCAGCGATCCGTTGGACCCTTGCTCGGCTGGAGCAGAACCTCACCCAGCAACAGGACTCGCCACCAGCGCGTGCGCTCAACGAACGCATTCGCAGGATGAATCATCATCTTGGCCCTGGTCCTAGCGAGCGGCCCTCACCCTGGAATCAGTCCCAAACAGGTTCGGCCTGGTTCGCCGAGGCCCTGCAGGCGATGGGTTGGATCGCGGAAGAACGCGGCCTAGGCGGCGCGCGCAGCCTGGATGGACTGGCCTGGGATCTCGAAGCTGACCAGGTCTGGGAGGCCTGGGTGGCCGCCTTTGTGCGCGACTTGGCGCCGCAACTTGGCCTGAACTGGGTTGGCGTCAGCGAGCTCCAACAGCGTCTGAATTGGCAGGGCAATCTGCACTCAATGGGCGCCCTGATCCCAGACGCTGGCTTATGCAATGCGGGGCGCATGATCTGGGTCGATGCCAAGTACAAGGCCCATCTCAGCCTGCTCGCTCGCAATGGTTGGAACGGTCTGAAAGACTCGGTGCGCGATGCGCATCGCGCCGATCTGCATCAGGCGCTCGCCTACTCGGCCCTCAGTTCGGCGGATCAGATCGACAGCATCTTGGCCTATCCCCAACTCGGCGAGCTTGGCGATGAGCCTCGTCAGCACGTCGCCATTGCGACACTCGCCTCGGGGCGGCGGCGGATTCGGTTGATCTTAGCTGGACTGCCGTTTGGCTTTCGATCACCGAGCCAACGCGATCGCGCGCTCAGCAGTTGGCGCGCGTTGTTGAGGCGTGTCGAGATCCCAACCGAGCAACTTGCCGACTAGCGTCTCTATTCCATCCACAAACTCGTTCTCGGCGCTGTTGCCGGACTCGCTATCGGCATCTCGGCATCGCCGGATCCTGCGCGGCCCATTGCCGCGAAGCCGTCGCGGTTATGTCCTCGTCGCGCAAGATTACCGCCAGCTGGAGGTCTTCCGACGCGCGGAACAGTGGCAGGTGACCAAGCACAAGGGAGGCTTCGTGCCGCTGCAGTCCGTCGACTTTTCCGTGACATTTGACGACATCTACCGCCGTAACGGGCGGTAGCCGCCCCGAATCCGGCGACGGACCGTGCGAATCCAGTGCTCAGTCGCTCAAGACGACGCCAGCTTCAGCCCGACGATCCCGACGACGATCAGCCCGACGAAGAAGAATCGCGCCAGGGTGGCCGGCTCGCTGAAGACCAAGAGCCCGATGACGAAGGCGCCGACGGCGCCGATGCCGGTCCAGACCGCATAGGCGGTGCCCATCGGGATGGTGCGTTGGGCGATCAGCAGCAGGGTGCCGCTGCCGAGCATTGAGGCGATGCTGAAGCTGAGCCATCCCCAGCGCAGTCCCTGCTCGGTGAGACCCAGCTTCAGGCCCAGCGGCCAGCCCCATTCGAAGATCCCGGCGATGATCAGTGCGAGCCAGGCCATCTCGGTCGTGGTCATGCGGTACGGCTGGCTGCCACGGCAGACTGGATCTGGCCGACCAAGCCATTCTCCAGACGAAGCGCTGTCGCCAGGCTGTCGAGGTAGATACGCTCGGGCGGCGACGGTGGGTCGACCATCAACAGCGAGGCGGTATAGACCTCGGCGGCGTGCTCGGGCGAGTCCACCGCGCTGGCCAGCGCCTGGATGTCGAGCGGGCGGCCGTATTCCTCGAACAGGAACGCCTTGTCGTCGGCCGGCAGGTCGAGCTCATTGATCCGGTTGAGGATGGTCTGGCTCTCCTGCACGTCGATCTGGCCATCGGCCTTGGCGGCCGCGATCATCGCTCGCGCCAGCAGTAGGCTGAGCGCCTCGGTTTGCGCTTGATCGGTCGGTAGCGGCAAAAAGGCGCTCCCGGCCGGCGGTGGCTCGACGGGTTGAGCGCCCGGGGATGGCGCTGGCGTCGCAGACTGCCCCTGTTGATACGCCTGCCAGGCCTTGTACGCGAGACCACCCACCAAGGCGGCGCCACCCAACTTGGCGGCCGAGCCGGCCAGCTTCTTGCCCTTCTTGCCGCTCAGCAGGCCGCCGAGCGCGCCTCCGGCCAGCCCGCCGGCAAATCCGCCAGCGGCACCACTGCCGACCAGCCCATCGAGGAGTCGTTTCGCATCGAACATCGTGTTTCTCTCTGAAAGCGAAGGTTAGAGGTTAACCCTTTACGCAGACCACCTGCTTGAGGGTATGCACCACCTCGACCAGATCGTCCTGGTTGGCCATGACCTGATCGATATCCTTGTAGGCACCCGGGATCTCGTCGAGCACGCCCTTGTCCTTGCGGCAGACCACGCCTTGGGTCTGCGCGACCAGGTCCGCTGGGGTGAATTGCCTCTCGGCGGCGGTGCGGCTCATGCGCCGCCCGGCGCCATGGGCGCAGGAGGTGAAGCTCTCCGGGTTGCCCTTGCCGCGCACGATGTAGCTGCACGCGCCCATGCTGCCGGGGATGATACCCAGATCGCCCTCGCGCGCCCGAATCGCGCCCTTGCGCGTCACCCAGACATCGGCGCCGAGGTGGTGCTCGCGCTCAACATAGTTGTGATGGCAGTTGACTGCTTCCTCAGTGACGCTGAATCCTGGTAGATGGCGTGCGAGGGCGGCGAGTACCAGACGCATCATCTGGTCGCGATTCTCGCGCGCATAGGCCTGCGCCCAGGAGACCGCCGCCACATAGTCATCGAAATGCTCGGTGCCCTCGGGCAGATAGGCGAGATCACGATCCGGGAGCTGGATCATCCAGCGCTCCATATCGCGTCGGGCCAGCTCGATGAAGTAGGTGCCCATCGCGTTGCCGATGCCGCGGCTGCCCGAGTGCAGCATCACCCAGACGTGGCCAGCCTCGTCCAGGCAGACCTCGATGAAGTGGTTGCCACCGCCCAGGGTGCCGAGCTGATTGATCCAGTTGGAGAACCGGCCGACGGTCTTGAGTAGCTGCGGGTGCTTCTCAGTGAGCACCGCGAGTGGCGCGGTGAAGGGCCGCGCGGCCTCGGTGAGGGCACGTTCGTCCTTGTGCTGATTGCGGCCGACCGGGACATCGCGGCTGATCTGATCGAAGACCTTCTTTAACAGCCTCTCGTCGAGCTGCTCAGCGCTCAGAGAGGTGCGCGCCGCGGCCATGCCGCAGCCGATATCCACGCCGACCGCCGCCGGGATGATCGCCTTGTTGGTCGCGATGACGCTGCCAATGGTGGCGCCGATGCCAGCATGCACATCCGGCATCGCGGCGACGTGGTGATGGATGAACGGCAGCTTAGAGAGGTTCACCAGCTGCTCGCGCGAGCGCGGGTCCAGCTCATCGGTCCAGACCTTGACCGGTCTCCCGCCCTCGGTGATGACTTGCTTGATGGTCATGAGTTCCTCCAATCAGCTCGAGGATTGGTTAGCGTGAAAGAATCCGACGTTGGGACGAGTGCCATTCTGGCGTGACGCATGGCGGTGCGTGAGGGTCTCGCGATAAGAGGCGGCGAGGCGGCTTGGGCGAACTCAGACAACAGCCGTCGCTCGCAGGCGTTGCCCTTGCGCGCGCGGGAGCTTTTGCGTTTACCCTCGCTCTCGTTGTTCCCTGGGCAGATGCCCAGCCACGCCGCAATGCCGACGCGCTCCAACGTCGCATACGGACTCTTCCAGTCAATCGCCGGACTCTCCATGACCACGATGTCCGCGGCCAACCCATAGAGCCATGTCGCCAGTGCCCGACGATCGCGTTTCACCCATGGGTGCGCTTCATGAGGCGCTAGAAGTGGAACCATTGCAAAGGGTTGCATGCTGGGCTAAGCGATCAACTGCGGTTTCTAGGTTCAACGGCCTGTCCGGTATCGACGGCTCTTTTTAGCGTGCGCTGTCCATGACCAGTTCAGGCCATGCCAAGCAATCCCGGGTACGAGTGAATGGTGGCGGGTCGAGTTAGGTTACGCGCTCAGGCGCCATTAATCGCGACCTCTGCCCAAGGCGATGGCACCCTCATGATCTTGCATTATCAGGGGTGCCTCGCGACTAAGATGCATGAGAGTTAGGCTTGGTTTGGGCGTCGATGCTGCAGCTGGATGCCGAAAACAGGGCGCTACTGCTTCATATCCGAGTAAATCACCGATACTGGCTGACAGCATGCGCATCCTCATCGTCGAAGACGACCCCCTGTTGGGTCCAGGTCTCAAGACCGCACTCGCCCAAGACGGCTACGCGGTCGACTGGGTCCAGACGGCGACACTGGCGGCGCATGCGCTGCAGGTCGACTATTTCGATGTCGTCGTGCTCGACCTGGGGCTTCCGGGTCAGGGTGGTCTCTCTCTGCTACGCGATCTGCGCACCGGAGGTCTTAAGCTGCCGGTCCTGATTCTCACGGCGCGTGACACCCTGACGGACAAGGTGGCCGGTCTGGATGCGGGTGCAGACGACTATCTGACCAAACCCTTCGATCTCGACGAGCTGACTGCCCGCATCCGTGCCTTGTCGCGCCGGGGCTGCGGCCATGCAGCCCCGGTGCTGCGCGCGGGCGCCCTGGCGCTCGACCCCCAAAAGCGCTGCCTTAGCCTGGGCACTGAGGCGGTGCCGCTGCCGCCAAAGGAGTACGCCTTGGTCGAAACGCTGCTCGCTCGTGCCGATCAGGTGGTGCCGCGGGCGCGGCTCCTGGCCGCCTGCTACGGCTGGGATGACCCGCTCGAGAGCAATGCGCTTGAGGTGCACATCCATCACCTGCGTACCAAGCTTGGCAAAGCGCGCATCCTCACCGTGCGCGGCGTCGGCTACCGGCTGGTCTCTCACCCATCATCATGAGCTCGATCCGGCATCGACTGCTGAGCTCGCTGCTCGTGGTTTGGGTCACGATCTGGATCGCGGTTGCGGCCGTTTCCGTGGAGCGCTCCAATCATGAGGTAGGCGAGCTGATGGATGCGCAACTGTCTCAGACTGCGCATGTGCTGCGACAGATCACCCTCGCCGGCAACCTGCCCGACGTCGTTGGTGCCTCGCAGGCGCTCTTGCCGATTGGCCACGCCTATGAGTCGATGATCAGTTTTCAGCTCTGGCGCAACGGGACGCTAATCAGTCGGTTTGGCGCGGCACCGGACGCGGCACTCGGCCATGCGCCGGGCTTTTCCAACCGTGACATCGCCGATACACGCTGGCGCGTTTTTGGTCTACCCACCGGCAATGCTGGCGAGACGCTGTATGTCGGCCAGAGCTATGCTATTCGCCAGGAGCTGATCGAGTATCTGACGCTTCACGCGCTGCGCCCGATCCTCTGGTCCTTGCCGCTCGCCATATTGCTCATCTGGCTGGCGGTGACCGAGGGCTTGCGGCCGCTACGGCGTCTTCGAAGCCACATCACACGTCGCTCGGCCGATCAGCTTGAGCCGATCGAGGCTCGCGGGATACCGGTTGAGATCCGTCCGCTGGCCGACGCCCTGAACCGACTCATGAGCCGGCTGGCTCGGGCGTTGAGTGCCGAACGGCGTTTTGCCGCTGACGCGTCTCACGAGCTGCGCACCCCATTCGCGGCGATTCGCACCTATGCGCAGATCGCCCAGCGCAGTCAGGACCCGCGAGAGCGCGACCAGGCCCTCGCGCAGCTCGTCCGTGGCATCGACCGGGCGAGCCATCTGATCTCACAGTTGCTCATCCTTTCGCGCCTGCACCAGCCCGTGACCGAGGGCGAGGCGACGAGCTGCTCGCTTAGCGCGGTGACTGCTCAGGTGGTGGCAGACAAACGCCCTTCAGCGCGCGCCAAGACCATTGATCTAACGCTGAAGACGCCGCCGGGCGATGACGCGCTGGTGCCTATTCCGCCGTCACCACTCGGGATCCTGATCGGCAATTTGCTAGACAACGCCATCAAGTTCAGCCCGACGAACGGGCAGGTGCAGATCATGGTCCTGGCGAGACGTGACCATCTTCTGCTCCAGGTGCTCGACTGCGGACCCGGCATCGAGGTCGCAGACCGCGAGCGCGTCTTCGATCGCTTCTACAGATCAGTCGGCGAGAAAGCGCCCGGAGCCGGGCTAGGTCTCTCGATCGTGCGTCGCATCTGCGATCTCTACAACGCCGCTATCGAACTGCTCGATGCCGACAGCGGCGCAGGACTGCTCGTCGAAGTCCGCTTCCGCCGCCTGGTCTGAACCGCCGGCGCTTACGCAAGCCGCTGCAAGCCCGCCAGGTTGCTCGACTCGGCCCCGTTACTCCGCAATAACAGCTGCTGTCTTAAGGTTTTGTTAAGGCGCAGCGGGGTAGGTTTTTGTTGTGGAGAAAGATTCTGAAATCGTGGAGGGGTCATGATGAAAACAGTCGACAACGATACCGCAGCGCGCATGCGACGGCTGATAGCGCGAGCCCGTTTCGCACTATTGGCACTATCGGTCATTGTCTTGTTATCGCCGTCTCTGGCTTTGGCTGGTGACGACGATGACGACAACAATTGGGAGACGCCTGTTCCGGGCTGCACCTCTGCCATCGCCGAGCATTGCAACATCACGCGTTACACCGGACCTGAAGTCTGCGTGGCCTGCCACGAGGGCGAGGCGCGCGACATGCACGGCTCGGTGCACTACCAGCAAGGTGGTGCCTTCGACTTCCTCACCAACGTCCCGAGTGACTTTGCCGCCGCTGGCGAGCGCCCGGCGAAGGCCGCCGGCGATCTGGTCGCGACCGGCATCAATACCTACTGCGGCACCCATGAGCATTCGCCCCGGTTTACCTGTGCCGGCTGTCACGTTGGCAATGGACGCTTTCCGATGGCCCAGTCGCTGTTCGAGCAGCTCGACCCGGCCTCCGCCGAGGCCCATGCGCAGCTGGCCAACATCGACTGCCTCACCTGCCACCAGGAGGTCTACAAACGCTTCCCGGACTGGACCGCGGCGGGCCAGGGCTTCAAGGATTTCTCGCTGCTGAACCTGATCGAGGGCTTTGATGGCACCCTAGAGCGCTTCGACGGCGCCGAACTGCTGCGCACCGGCTTTTCTGGTATTCCCCGAGTCGACCCCGTCACTGGCGACTTCCAGTTCCTGCCGGCCGGCAGCGACAGCCTTCCTGCGGGCGTGCCAATGTCGCCCATGCCCATCACTACGCTGCAAGCGGCGCAGAACGTCCACGCCACCACACGCCTGTCCTGCTTGAGCTGCCATGCCGGCGCTGGCGGTGGCGACGGCACCAAGCGCGGCGATATGGCCAAGGAGAATGCGAATCCAAGCGTGATGCTGGACCTGCACATGAGCCCGCAGGGTGCTGATCTGACCTGTTCGGATTGCCACAATGCCGTTGGCCTCAATGGCGAGGGGCACCGGATGCGCGGTCGCGGTCTCGATCTCCGACCCAATGACGTGGCCGAGCGCTTCACCTGTGAGACCGGTGGCTGCCACGACGATCGCCCGCACGACGACTTCAGCAGCACTGAGGGGGGCAGCCGCGACAAGCACGCCATGAAGGTCGCCTGTCAGACCTGCCACATCCCGGCCTACGCCAAGGCCAATGTCGGCACCGAGGTCGCGCGCGACTGGCAGGACCCGCACCCTTCAGCGGCGGCCTGCAACGGACGTGGCGGCTGGCTGCCGCGCGAGGACAAGGGCGGCCTTGGCGCCGCGTCGCTGGTCCCGACCTATGCCTGGTTCGACGGCACCAGCGAGGTGCTCTATCTGGAAGAGTCTCTGGACGGCGTGCCGACGGTGCCGCTCGATGCGACCGTTGCGGCGAGCTTCGCCGGCAACTTCAACCCCGGTGATCCCGCCTACGTGATCGGTCAGCCCAACGGCGATGTGTCCAGCGCGACGGCCAAGCTCTATCCGATGAAGCCGCACTGGAGCAAGCTGGCTCGCAATGAGCTGGACAACAGGCTGGTGGGCCACTCCACCTTCGAGTTCTTCCGCACCGGCAGTTTCTGCCGCGCCGTCGCGGTCGGCCTTGGCCTGGACGAGCCTAATGCCCTGGTCAGCAGTGTCTGCAGCGGTATCCCGGGCGACCTGGAAATGCCGCCGAACACCTCGATCGTGCCAGTCTTCACGTACCAGACCATCAATCATGGCGTCGAGCCCGAGGACAATGCCCTCGGCGGTGATGCGCGCGGCTGCGGCTCCTGTCACGCCGGACTGAGCGGTGGCCCGCGTCAGCTCGATCTGGCCGGCCTCGGCTATGGGCTCAGAACCTTGCCAAGCGCGGTCATCGGGACGCGGGTGAGCAACCTGAACGGCAATCTGGACGCCATCTGCACCCAATGCCACGACAACGAGCACGAGGATCGTGACTTCAGCGACGTGCACGAGCGTCATGTCCGTGAAGAGGGCAAGGACTGCGCCGCCTGCCACAACTTCTCCCGGCCCGAGCGCGGCTTGGCGCTAAGTCGCGGGGAGCAAGACGACGGGCACAACGACGACCATGGCCACGACGACGAGGAGGACGACGAAGACGACGAGGAGCACGACGAGGATGATGACGACTAAGCCTGGTCGATATCTGCGGCGCGGTCAGCGCCGCAGATGAGAGTGCGCAATCTTGGCGATGATTCGAGACCGATACCGGAGCCCACTGGTGGCCTGGCCCGACTTGCAGCAGCCTCGGCTAGTCGGGCCTTTAGTCCAGGCTGAGCGCAGGAGGCGCCAGACCACTGGGCATGAGAGCCCTATTCGAGCGCGGTGCCGCGCAGCAGGTGCTTAGTCGTCCCAGCGTCCGTGACCTGGGATGGAGACCTGGTCCTCGTTGTAGATGCCCTTGTCCGCGCCACGATGGCAGCTATTGCACTGGCTGAAGCTGACCACCTCTGGATTGTCCCTCACTAGTCGTGCAGGGATCTCATCATGCTCTTTCACGAAGTAGAGGTTTGCGCTGATGCGCGGCAGACCACTGCCGGTTCCAGCACGGGACTCGGCAAACTTCTTAGCCCGTTTCCCGCCTGAGCGGTCGGCAGCATTCGCGGTCAGGTAGGCGCTGATCTCGGTGCGGAGCTCGCCCGTCAGTGAGGCGTCGTCGCCATAGTGATTCATAAGGCCATCCGGCGACATAATCGCCCTCCAGGCATGAGACGGTAGCATACCCGGCTGATAGGCCATGTGGCAGGCACCGCATTCCTCACCGTAGGTGGCATTGGTCACCGGGGCGAAATCGGCCCGAGGCTGCGACCAGTTGCCGCGCCGATCATCGTGATCGTCATCATCATCGGCGTCGCCGAAGGCGATACCAGCGGCCCCGAGGGTGAAGAAGCCAAGGGTCAGCAGGGTGAGGATCTGTTTTGGATGATTCATGGTTCTAGTTTCCGGTTGCATACGGCGTGATGGTGGGCAAAGGGTTCATCAGTCGCGTCAGACTCAATCCTCCCAAGGGCCGTGGCCGGGGACATCGACCAGGCTGTTGTTGTAGATTCCCTCGGCTGCACCTCGATGGCAGGCAGGGCATCGACTGAAACTGCCGACATCCGGGTTGCCAGCCACCAGACGCGCCGGCACCCCGTGGTGCTTGCGTTTGAAATAGCGCGTCTCGGTGATGCGCGGCAGCCCGGGCCCTGTCTTGGCGTCAAAGCCCACGGCAAAGGCGCGTGAACGTGGCGCGCTGGCCTGATCGGCTGAATGGGCGGTCAGATAGCTGGCGATCTCGGTGCGCAGCGTCTCGTCCAGCGAGGCGTTGTCGCCGTAATGATCGCTCAGCGCGGCAGGGTCCATCACTTGAGCCCAGGCTTGCGCCGGCAGCAGACCCGGCTGATAGTCCATGTGGCAGGCACCGCATTCCTCGCGGTAG
>CAZTYV010000091.1:0-592 GCA_964617675.1 uncultured Halochromatium sp.
GCGGCAAGAGCGAGATGCTCGAATACGCGCATCGCCGGCCCGATGGGACCCTATTGATCGGCCGCAACCTCGAGACCGGCGAGAAGCGCAAGTTCACTCTGCCCAAGGGCTGCGATCTCCGACCGGTCACCGATGACATGGCGCTCTGCCATCCCTCGCTCGAGAAGGGCAACGGCAAGCTGAGCCTGATCGACGCCGAAGAGGCCTGGTTCGTCCGCTGTAACCATATCGACCGCTACGGCACCGATCCGCACATCGAGGCGCTCACCGTGCACCCGCCGGAGCCGCTGCTGTTCCTCAACATCGAGGGCCGCCCAGGCGCCACCACCCTGATCTGGGAGCACATCGAAGACGCCCCAGGCGAGCCCTGCCCGAACCCGCGCGTGGTCATCCCACGCAAGATCATCCCGGACGTGGTGCGCGGTGCCGTCGAGGTCGACGTGCGCAGCATGGGCGTGCGCACACCGCCCTGCAGCGCCGCGCGGCCCACCTATGGCATCGTCGGCCTATTCCATCTGCTACCACCCGCCTTGGCCTGGCTGTGGCGGCTGTGCCTGAAGGGCTTCCGGCGGTGGTCACGATCTCGCTGGCT
>CAZTYV010000091.1:602-14007 GCA_964617675.1 uncultured Halochromatium sp.
TATTGGCCGTTCGCCACCGGGCGCATGGTCGATCACGCCAACCTGCTGCTAAATCAGATCATCGAGACGCCCGAGGTGCGGTATGTGCTGATCCCGAACCAGCACATCGGCGTCTGGGAGGTCGGCTTCATGCCGCAGTGGATTGCCCGCGAGTATTTCGCGCGTCGTGGCGGCGCCCGCTTTGCCGCCAACCGCATGCGGCCCTCACGCTGTGCCTTGCTGGGCTACACCCCCGGCAGCATCATGATGGAGGGCAGCACGATCGGGAACTGGTTCTTCGAGGTCGAGCATCAGCCCGAGGTCGGCCCCGCGGCCTACGACCAAGGCGCCGCCATCCTCACCGACTTCTTCCACCGCGAGCTCAAGGCCTTCCTCGGCCCCGATCTGCTGCCGACGGGACAGCGGATCATCGAGTGCTGCCTCTCCGGCGGCAGCGTCGAGGACTATAGCCGCCTGCTCGATCTTCCCTTCCTCGAGCCAGACGAGGACTGAGGAGGACCGATTTGGAGCAGTTCGACTTCCGGCGGCACCGGCACCATCCGCGCTCCTTCGATGCCGCACCAGCGACGCTGAGGCGGCGTGTCCTCGGGGTCGACTACCTGCAGCTGCGGGGCAGACAGTCCGGCGATCTCTACGTCACCCGTCACGGCTGGCCGGTCTTGGACTCCATCGTCCCGTCGCAGTGGTTCGTCGGCGATCGGTTGCGCAAGGTCGGTCGCCAGCTCGCCGGGGCGACCGGGGCCGTCTATCGCGTCCCGGTGGCCCATCAGGCGCGCTCTTGCTTCGCACTGGTGGTGAAATTCAGCCGCTTCGCCCAAGAGGCGCTGATCTCGATGCCGGCGGGCGAGCCGATGGACTGGGCCGAGCGCGATCGCATCGCGGCGAGCGAATTCCTCTCTCCGTTCGAGGAATTCGCCAATCTCGAGCGCCTGCGTGCCAGCGCTGGCATGTCGATCCCGACCAAGGCGCCGTTGGCGATCTACTCGCCGGCCACCCGCTACCTTGATTGGCAGCTCGGGCGTATCGATCACCGCCGCTGGTGGTACGACCGCATCCTCGCCGAGGATCAGGCTGAGCAGCCCGAGGACTCCAGGGTGGCCTACGACTGGGAGCGGCTCTATGTGCTGATCTACCGCTGGATCGATGGCATCAATGCCGAAACCGCCCGTGAGCAAGGCTATCTGACCGAGAGCGCGCTGCGAGACCTCTACCAAGGGTCGCGCCAAGCGTTGCGGCAGCACGGCTGGGACGTGCTCGATCACAAGGCCCGGCATGTCATCGTACGCCCTGTGAGCGAGCACGAGGCTGAGACCGATTCCGCGCCCCAGACCGACTCAAAGCCCCAAGCCGAGCCCAAGACCCTGGTCGCGCCTGACGCTCGGCCCGATGCCAAGCCAGCGCCGGGCCGCCTGCTCCACCGTCATAGGCACATACGCTGGGCCTTGGTCGACTACGAGCTGCTGGTGCCCTATCCCGCGCCAATCCAAACCCCAAGCTGATCCCTAACAAGGACTCGCGGTATGACCACACACCCTGACGACAAGCGCTGGGGCGTCGTCGCCGGCGCCCTCATCATTCAGGCCAGCCTCGGCGCTGTCTACATCTGGAGTGTGTTCCAAACACCGCTAATGGCCCAATTTCCGGGCTGGTCAGAGACCCAGATCACCCTGCCCGCTCAGCTGGTCATCGCGGTCTTTGCATTCGCCGTGATCCTCGGCGGCCGTATTCAAGATCGGCTAGGGCCTCGGCTGGTCGGCAGCGTCGGCGGGCTGATCCTGGGGCTGGGGCTGATGCTCGCCAGCCTCACCGACCGGTTCTCGGAAGGCACCGCCCTCGCCTGGCTCGTTGGCACCTATGCTGTCGTCGGCGGCATCGGCATCGGCATGGCTTACGTCTGCCCGGTCGCGACCTGCGTGAAGTGGTTCCCGGACAAGCGCGGGCTGATCACCGGCCTGGCGGTGGCCGGCTTCGGCGCCGGCGCCTTCTTTTTTGCGCCCTTGGCACGCGCGCTGATCGGCGGTGGCGACTACGAGCTGTTCGGGATCGCGCTCTTCGCAGTGCCTCAAGCCGGCGTCTTCGATACCTTCCTCGTGCTCGGGATCATCTTCCTGACCGCCGTTGTGCTGGGCGCCCAGCTGTTGCGCAATCCGCCTCAGGGCTATCGTCCGCCGGGCTGGAAGCCGCCAGCTGCCGCGACGGGTCCTGCTGGCGCCGTCGGCCAGCACCCAGACCAGGTCGATTTCACACCAAGCCAGATGCTGCGCACACCAACCTTCTGGCTGTTATGGGTCACCTATCTAGCCGGCAGCACGGCTGGACTGATGGTGATCATGAAGGCCGCGCCGATCTGGGAGGCCTTCAGCCTATCGGCGATCGCCGAGCGCCCTGTCCCCTATGAACAGTTCGCCGGCATCGCCTCGGCGGCGGCCATGGCGGTTGCGGTACTGGCGCTATTCAATGCCGCTGGGCGCATCCTTTGGGGCAGAGTCTCGGACAGCCTCGGTCGCAAGTCGACCTTGATCCTGATGTTCGTGCTCTGTGGTCTGGTTCTCTTCGGCCTCGACTGGATGCGATCCTATCCGCTGTACCTGCTCGGCGTGTCGCTGATCGCGCTCTGTTTCGGCGGCTTCCTGGCACTCTATCCAGCGATCACCGCGGATTACTATGGCACCCGACATATCGGCGTCAACTACGGCCTGCTGTTCACCGCCTATGGCATCGGCGGCCTCCTCGGCCCGTTCCTGGCCGCCGTGCTGCTGAAGACCACCGAGGGCATCGACTATCTGGCGCTCGATGCCAGCGGGACGCTCGCCACGCGCGTCTTTCAGGTTGGCGACTACGACGCGGCCTTCCTCACGTCCGCTATCCTGTGCCTCGCAGCGGCGACGCTGACCTTCGCGTTACGCACCCCCAAGGCACATGATGAGCGCACACCAACCAGCCCCCATGCCAGAGCCATCTTCAAGCCACAGTTCGGCACCTCAAGGCCCTAACCCATCGCCGAGGGTACAGCGCATTCCGTGGTGACCTTGCGCACCCTCTATTCAACCCCCGCCGGGCTGACGCTCGGCGTGCTGCTCGCGCTGCTCTGGCCGGCCGGTGCGGTCTGGGTCGGCTGGCTTGGCGACATCTTCCTGTCGCTGCTGAAGGTGTTGATCCTGCCGCTGATCTTGGTGTCGATCTATGCCGCGCTGGCGCGTGGCGTTGATCTGGCGCGGCTTGGTGGCCGCACGCTCGGCTTTTATCTGCTCACCTCGGCCTTCGCCGCCGTCAGCGGCACGCTGCTCGGGCTGTTGTTCTCACGCGGGGTCGCGCCAGGACTGCTGGACCTTGAGCCGATGGCCAATGGCGGCGAGATCTTCGGCGCCAGTTTCAGCCTGGATCAGCTGATCGCAAACCTGGTGCCGTCGAACCTGTTCGCCTCGCTGGCCGAGGGCAACATCCTGCACATCGTGGTGCTGGCGATCTTTGCCGCGCTGGCGGCCCGCGGCTTGGAGCCGGCGCCGCGCCAGTGTCTTGCTGACGGCGCCGACGCCTTAAACGCACTGCTCATGCGGATGCTCGCGGCCTTGCTGGCGATGGCGCCGATCGGCATCGCGGCACTGGTCTACGCCAGCCTGGCCGGCATGGACTGGACCGCTGTCCTGGCCTTGCGGCCCTTCGTCTGGGCCGTCGCCCTCGCGGCACTGCTGCACGCGGCCCTGTTCCTGCCGGCCCTGCTCTGGCTTGGCTGCGGGCGGCATCCGGGGCGCTTCTTCGTCCAGGTGCGCGCAGCCTTGGCGACCGCGCTGGCCACGGCGTCGAGCGCCGCGACCTACCCGGTCTCGAAGCAGACCCTGGAGCAGAACGCGGGGGTCAGCGCGCGCACGACTAGCTTCACGCTGCCGCTCGGCGCCACCCTGAACATGGATGGCTCGGCGCTCTACCAGTCGATCCTGTTGCTCTTCATGGCCCAGCTCGCCGGCGCGGAGGTCTCGCTCTGGCAAGCGCTGATGATCGTGCTACTGACCATGGCCTCGAGCGCCGGCACTGCCGGCATCCCCGGCGGTGGTATCGCGATGATGGCCTTCATGCTGGACCTGCTCGGCCTGCCCCAGACCTACCTGGCGCTCTACCTGGTGGTCGACCGCTTCTTCGATTATCCGATCACCGCGCTCAACGTCTGGGGCGACCTGGTGGTCGCGGCGCTCGTGGATCATCGACACTCGCAAGAGGCCGAAGCCCTGAACTAAGCAGCCGTCACCGAAGCGTCATGTTTTGCCGCTAGCATCCTCGGGTTATCGAATTCGACCGACTTGTATCCTCCCAAGCTCGAGACCCGAGAATCACGATGCGCCGATCCATCTGTTCATCCGTCACCAACCCGATTGCCCGGCTGTCGCGCCGCGCACTGTTCGGCCTCGCCTGCGCGCTGTTCGCGGCGCCGCTGTTCGCACTCGACGCGCGCTTCAGCGATGCCGACGGCGATCTGGTGGCGGATGCCCCAACCGATGCCGCCGACTGGATCGACCCGGGCACGCTGGTCTTTGCCTACACACCGGTCGAGGACCCCGCCGTCTATGCCGAGGTCTGGTCGGACTTCATCGACCACATGGAGGCGGTCACCGGCAAGCGCGTGCAGTTCTTCCCGGTGCAGTCGAACGCGGCGCAGATCGAGGCGATGCGCGCCGGGCGCCTGCATATCGCTGGGTTCAACACCGGCTCGAACCCGCTCGCGGTCAACTGCGCAGGCTTCGTCCCCTTCGCGATGATGGCGGCCGAGGACGGAAGCTTCGGCTATGAGATGGAGATCATCACCGACCCGGACAGCGGCATCACTGAGGTCGCTGACATCAAGGGCGGCAAGCTGGCCTTCACCGCGCCAACCTCGAACTCGGGCTACAAGGCCCCGTCGGCAATCCTCAAGGCCGATTTCGATCTCATCGCCGAGCGCGATTTCGAGCCGGTGTTCTCGGGCAAGCACGACAACTCCATCCTCGGTGTGGCCAACAAGGACTATCCGGCCGCCGCGGTGGCCAACTCGGTGCTGCGCCGAATGATCGCACGCGAGGTCATCGAGCCCGAGCAGGTCGTCAGCATCTACCAGTCGCAGACCTTCCCGACCACAGGCTATGGCTATGTTTACAACCTGAAGCCAGAGCTGGCCGAGAAGGTGAGAGAGGCCTTCTTCAGCTTCCCCTGGGAGGGCTCGAGGCTGCAGCAAGAGTTCAAGGAATCCGGCGAGGCGCAGTTCATCCCGATCAGCTTCCAGGAGCATTGGGAGGTGATCCGAAAGATCGACGCCGCCAATGGTGTGTCCTACGACTGCAAGTAGCCTTGAGACGGGTGCAGAGGCTGTGCATGAGCGCTCAAGGTCGTACCCGCCGAGCGCTTCCAGGCGAGACCAGGCGCCGTTCCAGCCAGCCGTGACTGAGCAGCGGGCCGCGCTGCGCCTGGTCGGCCTGAGCAAGCGTTATCGCACCGGTGACCAGGCACTGAGCGAGGTCTCACTGACGGTGCCGGCTGGGCAGGTGCTGGGCCTGATCGGACCCTCGGGGGCCGGCAAGTCGACCCTGATCCGCTGCATCAACCGACTGGTGGAGCCGAGCGCGGGCCGGGTCTTTCTGGGCCCGCCGCCGGAGCCGAGTCTCGCCGGGGGCGCCGGGCTCGCTGGAGCCGTGCGGGATGCGAGCGCTCGTGCGAGCGACGACCGCGCTGTTCCGGGCGAGATCGAGCTGACCCGGCTGGGACGGCGTGGGCTGCGCCGAGCGCGGCGCCGGATTGGGATGATCTTCCAAGAGTACGCGCTGGTCGAGCGCCTGACGGTGATGGAGAACGTGCTCAGCGGACGGCTCGGCTATCTGCCCTTCTGGCGCAGCTGGCTACGCCGGTTTCCGCCCGATGACGTCGCCGATGCCTATCGGCTGCTCGATCGGGTCGGCCTTGCCGATCAGGCCGACAAGCGCGCCGATGCGCTCTCGGGCGGCCAGCGCCAGCGCGTGGGCATCGCCCGCGCCTTGGCACAACAGCCCGACCTGCTGTTGGTCGACGAGCCCACCGCCAGCCTGGACCCAAAGACCTCGCGCCAGATCATGCGGCTGTTGCGTGAGGTCTGCGCCGAGGCCGGCCCTCGCCAGGCCCTGGGTACGGGAGCCGATCCCGGAGCCGACTTGGGACCAGGCCCGGGGCTGGCGGCGATCGTCAACATCCACGATGTCGCCCTCGCCAAGCAGTTCATGATGCGTATCGTCGGGCTGCGCGGAGGCCGCATCGTCTATGACGGACCGCCAGAGGGGCTCACGCCTAAGGTCCTGACCGCGATCTATGGCGAGGAGGACTGGGGAGCGACGTTCTCGGCCGAGGACGAGGGGCGCCCGACCAGCCAGGCGCCGAGCACCGGCGACGATCACCAAGGACCCAGCCAGCCAACGGATCAGCGCATCGTCGAGGCGCTCTGAGCCCCCGCTCCTCGGATGCCGACGACCCTGCCGCCCAACGCCCACGCGAGGCCGACGCCCGACCCAGGTCGCGCCCGCGCCTATCCGCGGCATTGGCGCCGCCCGCCGCTGATCGCCGATGCACGGCTGCGCTGGGCGCTGCTCATCGGCCTGCTCGTGTATCTGGCCCTGGGACTCGGCAGCCTGGAGGTGAGCTGGGCGCGCGCGGCCGATGGCTGGGAGCGCGGGCTGCGGTTCCTGGCGGGCTTTCTGACGCCGAACTTCAGCAGCCGCTGGCAGGATATCCAACAGGGCCTGATCGAAAGTCTGACCATGACGCTGACCGCAACCCTGGTCGGCATCCTGATCTCGGTACCGATTGGCATCGGCGCCGCCCGCAACATCGCGCCGCTGCCGATCTACCTTGGCTGCCGCGCGCTCATCGCCGTCTCGCGCTCATTGCAGGAGATCATCGTCGCGATCCTCTTCGTCGCCATGGTCGGCTTCGGTCCCTTGGCCGGCTTTCTAACGCTGGCCTTCGCCACCATCGGCTTCCTGGCCAAACTGCTCGCCGAGGATATCGAGGACATCGATGAGGCGCAGGCCGAGGCGGTCCGCGCGACCGGTGCCTCCTGGTGGCAGGTGCTGAACTATGGCATCCAACCGCAGGTGATGCCACGCCTGATCGGGCTCTCGCTCTACCGGCTGGATATCAACTTCCGCGAGTCCTCGGTGATCGGCATCGTCGGCGCCGGCGGCGTCGGCGCCACTCTGAGCACCGCGCTCGACCGCTACGAGTACGACTCGGCGGCGGCGATCCTGCTGCTGATCATCGCCATTGTGCTGGTCACCGAGTACAGCTCGAGCTGGGTACGGCGGTGGCTGCAATGAGTCGTACCGGGCCCAGAAAGGACGCCGGCGATGCGACCATGATCGGCCAGCGGCGACCCGCAGCCCCGCCGCCGCCCGTCTGGCGTCGGCACACCCCAGCGCGGGAGCTGCTGCACTGGCTCGGTTGGCTGCTGCTGGTGCTGGCGTTCGTGATCTGCTGGGAGGTCATGACCCAGAACCAGATCTGGGCCTTCGTCTGGGACGCCCCGCGCCAGGCCGGTGATCTGATCTCGCGCATGGTGCCCCCGCGCTGGTCGTATCTGGACCAGCTCTGGCGACCGCTATGGGACACGCTGAACATCGCCACCCTAGGCACCCTGATCGCGCTCCTGATCGCGGTGCCGATCGCCTTCCTGGCCGCACGCAACACCACGCCGAGCCCGACGCTGATCCGCCCCATCGCGCTCTTCGTGATCGTGGCCTCGCGGTCGGTCAATGCGCTGATCTGGGCGCTGCTGTTGGTGACCATCCTCGGCCCGGGACTGCTCGCTGGGATCATCGCGATCGCGCTGCGCTCGATCGGCTTCATCGGCAAGCTGCTCTACGAGGCGATCGAGGAGATCGATGAGGAGCCGGTCGAGGCGGTTCGCGCCACCGGTGCTAGCCCGGCGCAAGTGCTCGACTACGCGATCGTCCCGCAGATCATGCCGGCCTTCGCCGGCATTGCGCTATTTCGCTGGGATATCAACATCCGAGAATCGACCGTGCTCGGCCTGGTCGGCGCCGGCGGCATCGGCCTGCAGCTCAAGGCCTCGGTGGACACCCTCGCCTGGCCGCAGGTGACCCTGATCTTCATCGTCATCCTGGTGACGGTCCTGATCAGCGAATGGGTCAGTGCACGGGTGCGCCAGCGCTTGATCTGAGCGGGGATCGCGCGCCGCCGGCTGCTTCGCGGGTGCCAGCCCCGCTCGCACCGACAACGGCCCTCACGGCCTCGGCGCCATTGCCGCGGCGATGCGAACAGGCGCCTATCCAGCGCGCATGTCCTATTATCAAGCGTGGAGCGACCTGCCGGATCGTCTCCAAGGCGCGCGTTAGAGGCTGCCGTCGCCGAGTGACTGACCAAAGATCGATGGTGGGCGGCCGCCTCTGGCCCTGTTAAAGCGCACGCGGAGCCGCCAGGTCATGCTGCAGTCGGCGGCTGCGACCGTAGCGGTTTACCAAGACCGCGCGCACCGGGCAAGGCCCAACGCCGGGGTCGATGCAGGCTTCGCCGACGGCGTTATGATCCGGACTTCAAGGTACCGACTGCCTCTGGAGGTAGCCATGCCGCTGCTTACACCTCAGATCGTGGGCCAGAAGACCTCTGTCGTGGTCGTCGATGACCAGACTGCGGGCAGAAAGATCCTCGCGCGCCTGATCCGCGATCTCGACCCTTCGATCGAGGTATCGACGTTCAGCGAGGCCTCCTCGGCCCTGAAGTTCATCCAGACCAGCACTCCCGACCTGATCATCACCGACTACCTGATGCCGGAGATCAACGGGGTTGCCTTTATTCGTCGCGCCCGTTCATTACCGCGCTGCGCCAATATTCCTATCATCATGGTGACCGTGGTCGAGGATCGACGGATTCGGTATGAAGCATTGGATGCTGGCGCCACCGACTTCATCAACCGCCCGATCGATCAGCACGAATGCCGTGCGCGTTGCCGGAACCTACTCACCTTACGCCATCAGCAACGTATCATCACCAACCGGGCACGGTGGCTTGAAGAGCAGGTGTCGATCGCGACTCAGAAGATCGCCGAGCGCGAGCAAGAGACCCTCATACGGCTGGCCAGGGCGGGCGAGTACCGAGACGAGAACACGGGAAACCATGTTGAACGCATGGCCAAGTATTGCACCCTGATCGCGCAACGGCTGGGCCTCAACGCGGCGGACTGCGCGGTCATCGAGCGAGCCGCTCCCATGCACGACATTGGCAAGATCGGGATTCCCGATCACATCCTGCTGAAGCCCGGACCGCTGACGGACGATGAATTCTCGATCATGCAGCGCCACACGCTGCTCGGATACGAGATCCTGCGCGGCAGCCCCTCCGTCTACCTGCAGGTCGGCGCAACGATTGCGCTGGGTCATCACGAAAAGTTCGACGGCAGCGGCTACCCATACGGGCTCGCCGGCGAGGCAATTCCGCAGTCGGCGCGGATCGTCGCGGTCGCGGACGTATTCGATGCGCTCACCAGCGTCAGACCCTATAAGCCAGCCTGGTCGATCAGCGACGCCGTCGAATACATCGCAAGCCTATCCGGACAAGCCTTCGATCCCGCCTGCGTCGAGGCCTTTTTGGCCGCGCTCACCGATATCGAGTCAGTACGCCGACAACTGTCGGACGACGACGACGCCGTCGCACAACGACAGGCAGGTGCCTGATGCACAAAACGCACTGGTTTGCGCGCTTACGCCGTCTCATCCGCACCAGATGGCACCAGCTTCATCCGCTCCGTGGGCGAGCCAGCGCAAACGATGCAAGGCCGGACCTCGAGCAAGCTGTCATCCGTGTCTCGATCGGTACAGCTGTGATCCTGTACTTGATCGCAACGCTGCCATTGGGCTCGCTTGATGGAGAGCAGCGAATTCTCATCTGGGGCGGCAGCATCTTTTTCGTTTCTGCGATCGCAATCCTCATCGCTCTACTGCTCGGCTCCGGCCCTTCGCCGTCCCGCCGGTACTTCGGCATTGGGCTCGACATCTCCTGCATATCGGTCTCCATGTTCCTGGGGGGCGAGGTCGGCGCGCCCTTATTGGGCCTCTATCTCTGGGTCATTCTTGGCAACGGATTTCGTTACGGGGTCGACTACCTGGTCGTCGCAGCCATCGCGAGCCTCATCGGCTTCGCCGCGGTCTCCATCTACTCGGAGTACTGGTCATCGCACCTGTTCCTGAGCGCCAGCTATCTCTTGGTGCTGTCATTGATCCCCAGTTATGTCGCAGTCTTGCTCGCGAAACTGCAAAAGGCCATGAACCAGGCCAACTCTGCCAACGCCGCCAAGAGCCAGTTTCTGGCCAAGATGAGCCATGAGCTGCGGACTCCCCTCAATGGCGTGATTGGTATGAGTGACCTCCTCGTCGACTCCGACTTGGGGCCTCAGGAGCGCGAGTTCGCCAGGACGATCCACAACTCCGGGGAGACGCTGCTCGGGATCATCAACAATATCCTCGACTTTTCGAAGATCGAGTCCGGTCGCGTGCCGATCGAGCATGCAGACTTCGATCTCTACAAGCTCGTCGGGGAAACCATCGCGATGTTCTTGCCGCAGGCACACCGGAAAGGCCTCGAGCTCAAGCGACGCGTCGATCCGCAGGTACCGACGAAGCTGCGCGGTGATGCCTTTCATATCCGTCAGATCCTAACGAACCTCCTCGGCAACGCCGTCAAATTCACGGAGACCGGCTCCGTCGAGCTCAAGGTATGGACGACGGGAGAGCAAGACGATCTGGATCGCGTGCGCTTGCGATTCGAGATCCGGGATACCGGCGTGGGCATCGCGCTAGAAGAACAGGGCGGAATCTTCGAAAGCTTTCGCCAGGCAGGCCCCGGCATCTCGCAGCGTTACGGCGGCACCGGTCTGGGCACCTCGATCGCCCGCGAGCTCACGCATCTCATGGGTGGTCGCATCGGCTTCACGAGCACTGAGGGAGAAGGCTCGTTGTTCTGGTTCGAGCTACCACTGGAGAAGGCGCCGCCGCTGCCGCAAGACCTAAGCGCATTAGCTGGTGAATGCGGCCTGGTCGTTGGACGGTCGAAGCAAGCCAGATCAGCGACCGAGATCTTGGCCTCTTTGGAGATGGAGCCGATCTTAGCGGGCTCGGCGAGCGAAGCCGAAGATCGTCTCGCCGATGCGACGAGGTCGGGTGAACCGATCCGTATCGTGCTCGTCACCGAGGCGGACTTCGATACCGCAACGCTGCGTCGAATCGCACGCCAGGCGACCGATCAGACGGGAGCGGTGTGTCTGTTGCTGCGTGCGAGATCCGACGGCGAGTCGGGTTTCCTCAGCTACCCAGAGTTCGACATGGTGGTGAGCGCTCCACTGCAACGACAAGAGCTCATCAATGCGGTGCATGCGTGTCGGAGTCTGGTCTCGATGCCAGAGAACGTCGTCTCGCTCGCCGAGCATTACCGCCGTGTCTCGACGCCTGGCCAAGGGCCGCTCCGCATCCTGGTCGCCGAGGACAATGAGACCAATCAACGCGTGCTGCGCGCGATCCTTGAGCGCGCCGGGCATCGGTTGAACATCGTGGATGATGGAGACGCGGCCCTCGACAAGCTGCAGCATGCTGCCGAGCAGTTCGACCTGTTGCTGTTGGACCGAAATCTCCCAGGTCGCAACGGCCTTGACGTTTTCCGGGCACAGCGCTTCATCCAGCCCAACACCCCCATCCCAACCATTATCCTTTCGGCCGACGCCACCAAAGACTCAATCGAGGAGTCCCTTGCCGCTGGCGTGGACGCCTATCTAACGAAACCTGTCGAGAGCAGACTATTGCTGGAAACGATTGCTCGGCTCGCCGACCCGAGCCGAACGGCGTCGACGTCAACCTCGTTCGCCAAGAATGTCTCGACAGCCTCCCCAACATTGGGCTCTCAGCTCACCGACGAGCAGACGATTCAATCACTGAGGGCCTTGGACGATGACGGCGAATTCTACGCGGATCTGGTCGCCGGCTTCAGCCGCGATGCCGACCGCGCGCTGGATGAGCTTGCGACCGCACTGGGTAGCGGAGACTACTCGCTGCTGCGTAGCGCGCTGCATGCGCTCGAAGGAAGCGCACGAGAGCTCGGCGCATTGGCGCTGGTCGCGACAGCGGAAGAGCTCAAGGCTCTCAAGCCCTTCGAACTCTCCTCGCAGCGCGCGAGAGCGATGCTATCGAGACTACGGCAGGTCAAAGGCGACACCTTGAGGAGCCTGACAGAATGGGATTCCGGATCGAAAGGCGATCGGGTTCATTGAAAGCATCGCACCATTCGAGCCCGCTGCGGTCGTTCGTTGGGGTTCGCCGAGCCGCAATCGTTCCGGATCGATCCTCGGGCGGCATGGCCGGAATCTCATCCGGCACATACCGCCCGGACTCATCTCAAGCGACCTGTTCGGAACCTTCGCTGGAATGATACTGGCGCGAAACCAATCGCTCCATCATCTTCAGATCACGACGCTCAAGCTCCAGGGCCGCTTTAACCCATATCTGGGTAATCCGATCGAGCTCTTCGTAGGTGATTGGATTGACGCTATCTCTTGCTTTGCGAAACGCCATATAGCCGTTGCGCGAGCGATTCTCACGCTTGATGTAGCCATAGACGGCGGCTTCGCCTTCGCCTTCATCCACAAGGACATCCACGAGACCCATCGCATGCAGCTCCTCGGCCGTATAGACTTTGCCGCTCAGGATCAGCTGCTCAGCACGTTTTGCATCGAGTCTGCGCGACAGCAGGCTAAAGGCGCCCATTCCTGGAAAAAGATTGAATAGGATCTCTGGGAAGCCGAAGCGCGCCTGGCGTTCCGCGATCAGCACCTCGCTCGACAGCGCACCCTCGAAACCGCCGCCGAGTGCCTCGCCCTGAACCAGGGCAATGGTCGTCAGATCGCTATCAAAGGATGTGATGTTCGCGAACAGCACGTCGATACAGCGCTTGGCATAGGTATAGAGTCGGTCGGCATCGCGCGCCTCGATCAGTGCTCGAAACACCTCGAGATCACCCCCGAGATTGAAGACCCCCGGAATCGCAGAGGCGGTGACATGGAAGCGAATGTTCTGCTCTCGCGATCGCAGCCGCATCTGGCGGGACCACCGGTCAAGCTCGTCGAGCAGACCTGGAGTGAAGCAGGGGCGTGGTGACGGCCGCATATAGCACCAAGCTACAGCGTTGTTCTGATCGTGGTGGATACTCAAAGAGCGATACTGATCCGATTGCTGCGACTCGGAAGATGTGCGAACGACTTGATTCACTGCTGATAAGGTATTCATGGCGACTCTCACTGCGGCTTGACATTGTCGAGATCCTTCATAGGATGAGCACCGGATGTGTCGCGATCGTGTGACAAGGCAACGAAGATCTGTCACGAATGCCATTAGGCGCCCGTGCCGTCCGGTTCATT
>CAZTYV010000092.1:0-13871 GCA_964617675.1 uncultured Halochromatium sp.
CCAGCCGTCGGCCAGATCGGCGCGCAGGAAGCCGCGTGCGGGGGCGGGGTCGCCGGTGTCGACGGCGATCCGGACCTCGCGGCTCGGGAGGCCGTCATCGGAGGCGCGCGGGGCGTAGCCATCGCCGGTGGGCGCGCGCCCGGTCAGGTCCCACTCGGCCAGGGCCTCGATCGGGATCTGGCTCAGGATCGCGACCTCGAGCGACTTGAACCAGGCGCCGGTGATGCGCACCGGCGGCGAGAAGTCGCTCATCGCCCAGTGCGCGAAGCCGCCGGCCTCGGCCGCCGCCGCGACCTGCGCCTCGTCGATCACCTCCTGGAGCACGAGCACCTCGACCGGCCCGGTCTCGTCCAGCGCGGCCGTGACGCGCTCGGCGATCACGCGCGGGGGCTGCTCGCCGCCTTCGATGTTCCAGGTCATCACCCGCGGTCCATCGGCCAGGGTGGGGGTGAGCGCGAGCAGCAGCCCGGCGCCGAGGATCAGGGTGAGAAGGGGCCGCATGCCGGTGCGTGGGAGCCTTGCCGTCGTGGAGGATGTCGCCAAGATGGGGATGCCCCGGGCCCGCGTCGAGCGGTGGGGCACGCAGGCGCCGCCGCCGGGCCTCCACCTCGCGCGACGGCGCGGGTGAGCGGAGGCCTTGCGCGTTAGTGATAACGCGCGATATCCTATCGGTCCCACCCATGAGGAGCGCGAGCCATGAGCGAACTGACGTTGGGCATGAAGCTGGATAACGCGGCGTTCGAGGAGGAACCCGGCTATGAGGTCTCCCGCATCCTGCGCGAGCTGGCCGACAAGATCGAACAACGCGGTCTCGAGGACGGGATGATCCTCAGGGACGTCAACGGCAATCGGGTGGGCACGGTGGCCGTCACCCTGGATGACGACTAAGCGCCCCTCGGGCGGCCAACAGACCGCGGCGGCCCGACAGGCCCGGTGGCGCGCCCGCATCGAGCGCGCGGGACTCAAGCGCGTCGCGGTCGTCGTTCCCGCCGACAAGGTCGACGAGATCAAGGCCATCGCCGCGCGCATGCTGCACGCGACCGACCACCCGCCACCCCCAAGGTCGTAAGCCGATGCGTCGAGCGCACCCCAGCGGCGAGCGCCTGCCATGGCGGGTACGCGCTCGCTTGGGGGCTTGCCGGGTCGCACCGTCACGGTTGCTGTCGCAATGACCGCCAACGCCCCAAGGCCCATGCTCCGCGAAGCCCTCGACCTCGACGCCCCGGCCCGCGTCGCCTGGCGCCTGCTCATCGACACCCACGAATGGACACGCTGGGGGCCGAGCGTGCGCGCCGTCGAGAGCCCGCAGCGGCTCATCGGCCCCGGTGTGCGCGGGCGCGTGCAGAGCGCCCCGGGGCTCTGGCTGCCGTTCGTGATCACCGACTGGGAGGCGGACCGCGGCTGGGCCTGGCGTGTCGGCGGCGTGCCGGCGACCGGCCACCGGGTCGAGGCGCTGGCGGCCGATCGCTGCCGCGTCAGCTTCCTGATCCCGGCCTGGGCGCCGTTCTACCGCCCGATCTGCCGAACGGCGCTGCGGCGCATCGCTGAGCGCGCACGGCCCCCCGGCGACGCCACCGCCCGCGACAGCCTGCTATCCTGACCCCGATGAGCGACCCCAACGCCCCCCAACCCGGCCCATCCATCCGCTACCCGCGCGCGCGGCTCTCGCCCGCGAAGGACGACCTGATGGTGCTGGCCATCCCGCGCGACGAGGTCGAGGCCGGCGACATCGCGCCGGTCGCCCAGCGGCTCGGCTTCCTCAGCGAGACCCCGGAGATGGCGCGCCGCTGGGAAGGGCGCCTCGCCGTCGTCTTCGAGGGCTGGGACGACGACCCGCGCGAGGTCACCGAGATCCCGGCCGTGCGCCGCTACTTCGCCGCCCTCACCGACGCCTGGCCGTACTGGCTGCACTTCGCCGAGAAGGTCGGCGACAGCCTGCCCTTGGTGCTCGGGCTGCTCTGCCGCGGGCATATCGAAGCGGTCGCGTCGGGCGCCGTTGGCTGGGCGTTCGATGACCTCGAGCAGCTGCGCCGCCAGATGATGCAGCTCTTCGCCCGACAGAACGCGCTGTACGAGCGCCTGGGCCTGCCCGAGGCGATGAACATGCGCATCAGCGAGGAGGTCGCGCAGGCGCTCCAGTCCGCGTTCTCCGCCGGCGGCCCGCGCGCCTGAGCCGCCCGCGCGCCGATGACCGCGCCCCGCCGCCTGATCCTGCACCGCCGCGCGACCTGTCTCGAGGCCGAGCCGCAGCCGATCGACCCCCACACCGAGCCGATGGCCGCGCTGCCGCTGATGGGCCGCGTCAGCGCCGGACAGCCGCTCGAGGCGATCGAGGACCCGGACTGGGTTCAGGTCCCCGCGCGCCTGGCCGAACGCGCCCAGTTCGCGCTGCGGGTGCGCGGCGACTCCATGACCGATGATGGCATCGAGGACGGCGACCTGATCCTGATCGCCCCGCAGGCCAGCGCCCGCGACGGCGAGATCGTCGTCGCCCTCATCGACGGTGAGGCCGCCACCCTCAAGCGCCTCTACCGCGAGGCCCATCACCTGCGCCTGCAGCCGGCCAACCCAGCGATGGCCCCGCTGCGTCTCGCGCCCGAGGCTGTCGAGCTAATCGGTGTGGTAACCGCCGTGCTGCGGCCAGACCCCAACCGCTCGACCTAAGCCCGCTCGACCAAACCCCGCGCGACCTACGCCTACACGGCACCCGCGCCGCGAGGGCGCAACCGATCGAACAAAAGGGCGCTTGACAAGCGACGCAAAGCGACTGTGGATAAGCAACCGCGGCCGCCATCGCGCGCGCCTTGCGCCGCTGGCACCGCTCTGAGATGCGCACGCCCGCGGTTATCGGAACAGGCTCGATGCAGGACAGCAATCTCGCCTCAAGCGCCTGTTTTAGAGAGTAAATTATCCCCGTGTCCGCGCCCAGCCCGCGCCCACCCGCATCGGCACCCCAAGCCAACCTTGCCGCGCGACTTATTCACGACCGCTGTGGATAACCTTGTGGACAGCGCCGGGACGCCTCGTGCCGTCCCCTGATCCGGTTACGGTTTTGCGTCCGCGCCCTCAGATCGGTCAGGATGCGACCAGGCGAACAGCACTTGCGAGCCCCAGGGGCTGCCTTGTCTTCTCTCGCGCCAAGACCGGGGCTGGCGACCGACGCTCCGACGTGAGGCTGACCGTGGCCCTGAACACCCCCGGGCACCGGGAGCTGACCCTGTGCGGCGAGCCGATGCCCTGTTACTTGACCCTGCGCAATTCCAAGGTCGTCGTTTCGGCAGTAGGTTCTATCGGGTAAAACGCCCAGATCAAGGGCGTTCGCGAAAAACACTGAAGGGGTAC
This sequence comes from uncultured Halochromatium sp., assembly GCA_964617675.1. Classification (GTDB taxonomy): domain Bacteria; phylum Pseudomonadota; class Gammaproteobacteria; order Chromatiales; family Chromatiaceae; genus Lamprobacter. The sequence continues at coordinate 3,343 of CAZTYV010000092.1, forward strand.
CTTATGCTGTTGAAACCGCTCGCCCTGGCTTCCGTTGCCGCGATGATCCCTGTCCAGGTCTTGGCTAGCGAGCCAATCGCGCCGATTCGCCCGCCTCAGGAGATCAATCTGGCGCAAGCTGAGCTTGGCAAGAAACTCTATTTCGACCCCAGGCTTTCGAAATCGGGCTTCATCTCGTGCAACTCATGCCATAACCTGAGCATGGGCGGGACGGACAACCTGGAGACCTCGATTGGCCATAATTGGCAACAGGGGCCGATCAACTCGCCGACAGTGCTGAATTCCAGCCTGAGCGTCGCCCAGTTCTGGGATGGGCGCGCGGCAGACCTCCAGGAGCAGGCCGGCGGCCCGATTGCCAACCCGGGCGAGATGGCCTTCACCCATACCCTGGCGGTCAGCGTGCTCGAATCGATTCCGGGCTACGTGAACGAGTTCAAGCTGGTCTACGGTGAAGATGGCATCGACATCGATAAGGTCACTGGCGCCATTGCCGAGTTCGAGAAGACCCTCGTCACGCCCAATTCCCGCTTCGACCAATGGCTGTTGGGAGACGAGAACGCCCTGAGTCAACAGGAGATCGCCGGCTATGAGCTGTTTAAGAGCAGCGGCTGTGTGGCCTGCCACAATGGGGCGGGTGCCGGTGGAACGACCTTCCAGAAGATGGGTGTGGTCGAGCCCTATCTGACCGATAATCCTGCCGAGGGCCGTTACGCGGTGACCGGCAAAGACGCCGATCGCTTCAACTTTAAGGTGCCGACGCTGCGCAACGTGGAGTTGACCTACCCCTACTTCCACGATGGCGCCGCCTGGAGCCTGGAAGAGGCGGTCAACACCATGGGCCGGATTCAGCTCGGCAAGAAGTTCGAGCCCGAGGAGAATGCTCAGATCGTCGCTTTCCTGAAGAGCATGACGGGTGTGCAGCCGACCTTTGCGCTGCCGATCCTGCCACCGTCGAGCGAAAACACGCCGCAGCCGACCCCGTTCGATTAACCGCTGCGACGGACAGCAGGACGCCGACGAAGGGCCGGTGTGATACCGGCCCCGTGTCGGCAGTCGCCGTCTAGTCTCGAGACGGCGGCGGTCGGCCGGCCGCGTAATAGGCACTCAACGCGGCTAAATCGTCGTCAGTCAGCTTCTCTAAGCGCTCCTGCATCAACGGCGGCTGCCTCATTGCAGGGGCTGGCTTGCGATAGTCCTGCATCTGGTTGAGCAGGTAGCCCTCGGCCTGCGCGGCAAGCGGGGGTGTCTCGTGATCCTGGAACCAGCCGTTGTCCTTGTGGCACTTCTCGCAGTGTTCGGCGTGCAGGGCCTCCCCGCGCGCGGCGAGCCTGGGATCGACCTTGGCCGGGTTGCCCGACCAGGGTTGCGTACCAAAGTGCAGCGCGATCTGCTGTAACTGGCTCGACGTGTAGCCTTTGGCGAGTCGCCCCATCACCGAGCTTGGGCGGTGATCCTTGCGAAAGGCCTGCATGGTGGCGTAGAGGAAACGGAAGTTGAGGCCCGCGATCGTGGGCAGATGTGTCGCTTGGCTGACACCCCCGGGCCCATGGCAGCCGTTGCAGGCGGTGTAGAGTGAATCCGAGGCGACCGTCTCGGGGCTGAGCGCGATCAATGGGGCGAGGATCAACGCCGAGCGCGCTTTGCGAGCCATCGACTGGACGGTTTTCGTCATGAGCCGAGGGCGCGGTTCAACGATCGCAGTGGCTCGCGCGGCGAGCGCCGATCTCCCGCTCCGCAGACGCCCAGTCACAATCAGCCGTGCTGGCGCCGCAATCCAAAGAGCCCCGCACCGGCAATCAGGATGCCAACGACCGCACCCGTGATCTGCTTCCAACCGATTGCGGTGCCCTCGCCGATGCCCAGTGCATCCGCGCCGATGAAGATCACGAGGATCACCAGCCCGAGCGCCACCAGACCGACCGATAATGGTTTCTTCATAAGGATCTCCGGATCGCTACCAAGGGATATGGCCCGCAGCGCCTTCGGCTGAGAGCGCACGACGAGCACCGGGCAACGTTAAGACTCGTGAGTCAGGGCGGTCAAGGCGCGCCACGCTCGGAGCTCGGGAGCGAGGCAAGCTGCCGATTCAGCGAGAGCCTACCTCCGCCATCGTCGGAGTGTTACTGCATTCCGTTAGAGACCTGCGGAACATAGATGTAGGCCTTCGGCACGTCGGCCCCGACGACCTTGATCACATTGCTCTCGAAGAAGCTGCCGATCATGACCGTCTCGCCCGCCGGGTACTCGCCAATCTCGAAGGCATCACCGCGCAGCTGATAGGTCCCTTCGCCGGGTGGCATCTGGAAGAAGACGCGACAAGGGTTGGATTGACAAGTCCCGGTCACGCCAGGGGCGAGGGTGATCTCGCCCCAGTCGGAGACGAAGGTGCCGGAGGTGGCGCAGCCGGTAAGCGCTAGCGTGGCGCTGAGCAGGTAAGCGAGCTTGGTCATGGAGTAACGCCTCGATGTGCAGATGACGCGGCTGCGTCTGGAGCGCGTGCGCCTCCCTCGCGCCTGCGTGTTCGACCGATCCTTAGGCTAGTCTAGGTTTTTTTCGGTTCCCGAGCCGGTGCTCAACCTGAGCGCTGGCGAGGAGCAGGCTCGCTTGACTAAATCGGTGGAGGTTCTAGGCTCAAAGAGTGCTGTACTTCATGATCCTAGGAGAGCGACATGACCAGCGATCCCTCACCGATGAACCTCAATGTCGCGGCAGTCCTTGCGCACAAAGGACATGAGGTCTGCACGATCGATCCCGAAGCGACCATCCTCGACGCACTTAAGGCCATGGCAGCAGACAACGTCGGCGCGCTGGTCGTCGTCGAGGGCGAGCAGGTGGCTGGGCTCATCTCCGAGCGCGAATACGCGCGAGCTGTCGAGCTTCAGGGCCGCTCCGCGCGCGATACCCGGGTGCGCGCCATCATGCTGACGGCGCTGCCGCGGGTCTCGCCGCAGACTAGCATCGCGGTCTGTATGGCGCTGATGACCGAGCACCGGGTGCGACACCTGCCGGTGATGTCGGGCGACGAGCTGGTCGGGCTGGTATCGATCGGCGATCTGGTGGCCGCCGTGATTCGCGATCAGGCAAAGCTCATCGAGCAGCTCGAGCACTACATCGCCAGCGGCTGACGACGTTGCGGTCTCGGCCATTTGCGGTCGCGGCGCGCTTCCCAAACGCCTCCCGGAGCACCTGCCTGAGCACCTCCCGGACCACCTCTCGAACAGGCGCCTGACACGGCAGCGACGCCCCGATCATTTCCCCGGCGCCCGTCATCAAAGACATCGATCCTGATCCGAAGGCGACTGCGAAAGCATTGACCGCTCCTTTAACCCTCGTTAATCTCGGGTTTCAGGCCGCCGCAGATTCGCTGGGGTGCTTGGAGTGAGTCATTTCTAACCAGATCAAACGACATTGGCCCGCCGGCCGCCACTTGAGGAGATGCCTTGATGCGATCCCTGTTCCTGTTGTTCCTGTTTGCCATCGTTGTCATCGGAATCGTCCTATTCTCGAAGGGACAATCCAATTCAGTGAATCTCTACCACATCTGCGGCAAAGAGGTCCCTTGGTACGACGCGATGTTCTTGGATCCGGTCAAGGACAGGGCTGGCTGCGAGAAGTATCAGTAACGTAAGCGCGGCGCCGGACGACCCCGACCGGCGCCGCTTTGGCGGATGCGCGCGCGCTCGCCGACCGAGCGACAGACCAATATCCACCGCCTCGCGCTGGCGCTTAGGCTCGACCGACTTATCGGTCTGGCATCCGGGTGAATAACCCCACGGCCACGAACAGCCGCCCCGGCACCTATGCGCTCTTCCTCGCGCCGCGGCAACCAGGGACGATCCGCATCGGCCGTCTGGGGCCGCTGACGCTGAACGCGGCTGGCGAGGTCTTCCTCTACGTTGGTAGTGCCCTCGGACCCGGTGGCGTGGCCGCGCGCTGTCGCCATCATCACCGCATCGCGCCCCGGCCGCACTGGCATCTGGACTATTTGCGTCCTTATTGCGACCTCATCGGCGTCTGGGTCGCGTTCGGACACCAACGCCTCGAGCACCACTGGGCGCGGACCTTTGGCACATGGCCAGGGGCGCGCTGGCCGCTGCTAGGCTTTGGCGCGAGCGACTGCCGCTGTCCGGCGCATCTGATCGCGCTACCCGAGGTCCCGATCTCATGCCTTCACAAGATTGGATGTCAATGGGTGCGGGATCGGGTGTGGGCGGGTTGTGAAATGGGTGTTTGTGGGTGTAAAAGTGGGTGATGATTCAGACATCCACGCTGCAGATCACCCCGGAGATACTTGCCCTCGTCGCCGAGATCGACGAGTTCAAGGGCGCTTGGCGCGCCCTGGGCACACTGGCGCCGGAACGCCTGTCGGCCCTGCGCCGCGTCGCGACCATCGAGAGCATCGGGTCGTCGACCCGCATCGAGGGTAGCCGGCTGACCGACCGGGAGGTCGAGCAGCTGCTCTCGAATCTGGAGATCCAATCCTTCGACTCCCGTGACGAGCAGGAAGTTGCCGGCTACGCACAGCTCATGGAGACCGTCTTTGCGTCCTGGGCGGAGATCACGGTCACCGAGAACCATATCAAGCAGCTCCACCGCGACCTGCTGCGCTTCAGCGACAAGGACGAGCGCCATCGCGGCGCATACAAGACGGCCCCGAACAGCGTCGCGGCCTTCGATGCCGACGGCAATCAGATCGGCCTCGTGTTCGAGACCGCGAGTCCGTTCGAGACCCCGCGGCGCATGGCTGAGTTGGTGGACTGGCTCGATCAGGCTCAACAGGGCGAGCTGCATCCCCTTATCGCGATCGGCATCTTCGTCGTCGTCTTTCTGGAGATCCATCCGTTCCAAGATGGCAACGGGCGCCTGAGTCGGGTACTCACGACCCTGCTCCTGCTGCGGGCTGGCTATGCGTACGTCCCCTACAGCTCGCTGGAGAGCGTGATCGAGCAGAGCAAGGAGGGCTACTACCTGGCGCTGCGCCGTACCCAGGGGACCATCCGCACCGAGGCACCGGACTGGACGCCCTGGCTGACCTTTTTCCTAAAGGCCCTGCAACACCAGATGCGTCGTTTGCGCGAGAAGGTCGAGCGCGAGCGACTGCTGCTCGGCAAGTTGCCGGACTTGGCCATCCAGATCCTCGACCACGCCCGCGATCACGGCCGCATCACCATCGCCGACGCGGTGACCGTCACCGGCGCCAGCCGCAATACGCTGAAGGGACACTTCAAGACGCTGTGCGAGCGCGAGTTGCTCGTGCTGCACGGGCAGGGCCGGGGGGCCTGGTACAGCCTGCCGTAGGCTGGACGACGGCCGCGGCGTGGTGCGTGGGAATCAGCTACTTCAGCCTCTCGATCATCGCGTGAAGCTCATCCACGCGGGACGTCCGCTCGGTGAGGGTGGCGACCTGAACCCGAAGCTCCGCGGCCTGGCGCTCGGCGCTCGCGCGGGCCTGGCGTTTCTCGTCGAGCGCACCCTCCAGCTTGGCGATCTTCTTCCCGCCGAGGTCCAGGGCCGCCTTCGCCTGTTTCGCGCTCTCTCCCGCGCGCTTGATCTCGTCCGATGGACGCCGGTTCTCCGCCTGCGCCCGGTCGAGCTCGCCGGCGAGGTTGGCCTCCAGGCGTCTGGTGCTGTGGCGGCGGGCCCATGCTTCGCCTTGCTCGGCCCACAGCGATTACCACCGCATCGGGCCGCGATCGGGGTGCCGAGGCAGGATGGCCTCCCCGGCGAGCCCGCGTCTCAGTCGTCCCAGTCGTCGCGGTCGCGCCGGTAGCGGCGCTTGCGGTCCTCGTAACGGTCATCGCGACCACGGTAGTAGCGAGCATCGTCGAAGCCATCTGTAGCCACGGCCGAGCCAAGTGCTGCGGCCAGTCCGCTGCCGACAATCGCCCCTGAGCGGCCCCCCAATTCGGAGCCGAGGTAGCCGCCGAGAGCGCCCGCGAGCCCGCCACCGACGGCGGCTCGGACACTTTGCTCATCCGCGACGGCCGCGGTGGCCGGCAGAGCAACGACGAGCACCACTGCCTGGAGAATTTTCTTCATTGCATCTACTCCGGTTTTAGCCGCCTGCGTTGGGCGGGTCGATTATCGATACCAGTTTGGGCTCCCGTCGTGCTGAGGGCGAGCTTAGGGTTTTCCCTAGGTGTGGTCAAGGCGGCGTCAGCGGCCAGCCACCCAAAGAGTGCAGGCTGGCGCGCAGTCCCAGCGAAAAACGCCTCGATTTCGGCCGAGCGCTGCTCCACCACACGCTGACGTCCCTCGCGGCTGGCCTAGGCGGTGGGATGCGGCGTGACGATCTGGCGGGGATATGCGGCGCCAGCAGCGGATTGCCTCCGCGTGGTGGCTCGTGCTGAGCAGATCGACGCTGGCACCGCCGATGATCCCAAGCCGAAGCGCATCGCCGAGGTGCGCCATGACCTGATGCGGCTCCGTATGCGTATAAGGTCGCCACGAGCCTCGCAATGGCCGTCTACCAGCCACCGCCACCGCCACCGCCGCCACCGCCGCCTGACGAGCCGCCGCCGGAGAATCCTGACGAAGAGCTCTTCGGCGTTGGCAGCGCGGCGGTGAAGCTCTTGGAGATGTCGCCGGCCAGGCCGCCCATGGTGGAGCCGATGTCGTCGACCCGGAAGTCGCGCCGGCCCCGATACCAGCTCGGACCATGGTAGGCGATCGCGCCTGCCGCCCCCGCGGCGACGGCCGCGGCGAGCCACTTCTGAAATGACTTCGACCAGGGCTTTTCGACGCCGAGTGCGACGGCGTAGGGCAGCAGCGTCTCGTAGTGCTGAGGCGACATCTGGGGTGCGCCGGCCATGTTCATCCGCTCCTGTTCGGCGACCTTCAGGTAGGTGCGCAACCCCTCAATCTCGTCCATCCGCCGTCGGCCCAGAGGTGTCGGCGCTCCCATGAGGAAGAAGAACAAGATGTTGACCATGAGCAGGGTTGCCAGCGCCATCAGTGAGACGGGCGGCGTCGCATCGGATAAGAATTGCGAGCCGGTCAGGATGCCGGAGTTGGTGATGATGACTCCTGCAATGAAGACCAGGACGATCAGCTGCAGCTTGCCGGTGAGGCCGGTACGCGCACGCTTGCCGATGCCAACGGCGGACGCCGTCGCCATGCCGCCGACGAACAGCCCCGGGATCAGGATGGCAAGGGTGTCGTCGGACAGGCCGCCCCAGATCACGACCGCGAGCGCGGTCAGGATGGACAGGCCAACGCCGACGATGATGTAGGGGATGTTGTGCTTGTAGTACACCTGGCGGTGCTCGGCCTCCATGGCCGAGCGGAAGCGGCTTGCGAGCGACTTGATCCGCGTGCCATTGGCCTTGCTGATCTGCAGCTGCCCGCCGGCGTTGGCCAGCACACGCAGCAGCGCGGCCTCGCCAGTTGGGAGCTGGGCGCTGGTGGCAGCCTTGTCGGTCTGGCGGATTTCGAGGTCTGATCCGCTGCGGTCAAGCGTGACGAGGCCCTTGACGGCCAGGCTGACGGCGGCCGCCGAGATCGCTGGGAACCCGTTCTTCTCCAGCCCCTTGTTCCAGATGTAGTTGGCGAGCGCCGGGGACACGCCGTCCGGCAGGTTCCAGCGCGGCACGGTGATGCCCTTGGCGGGGTCACGCCCGACCCGGAACCAGGCCCAGAGGTAGTAGCCGAGCACGATGAGCAGTCCGCCGACCGAGAGCACGGCATCGGCGTGATCGCGCAAGAACCAGCCGAACTGGCGGAGACTGCTCGGCGCTGAGATGGCGCCTTTCGGGAACTGCACCGCGATGGTTAGCCCTTCGCGCGCACCGAGCGGCTGCGTGGTCTCGAACAGCACGCGGTGGCCGCCGTCGATGATCTCGGCGCGGGCGTGGCGGGCCTTGGAGCCGTAAGCCCCGGTAAAGTAGGTCGTGTCCTGTGCGGTGGCGTCGCCCGGCAGGGTCACCTCGGCACGGGCCTGGCGGATCGGGAACAGCCACTCGGTCCCGGTGACGTTCCAATACAGCTCGTCGTGGGTGTCGAACTGGCGTATCTGGCGATCGGTGTGATAGGTGATTCGGTAGGTGTGCTCGCCATCCGGGATCAGCACGTCCTCTTTACCGATGTAGATGCGCACCGCGCTCGAGGCGCGCTCGATGCGGTGCCCGTCCGGTTCGCCGTCACGGGTGACCGAGATGAGCTTGAAGCTGTTGCGGTGTACGCGGCCGTCGGCATCCTCGAAACGGATCGGAAAGTCGCGGTAGATGCCGCGTCGGATCTGCTGGCCCTCGGCCTGAACCTTAATGGTCTCGGTGACCTTGAGGACGCCGTCCTCGCCGATCCTGATGTCGCTATCGAACAGCAGGATCTCCTCGGCCGCCTGGGCTGGCATGAGGCCGGCGGCGAGGATGACGATGAGTCCAAGGAGTGCGAAGCGTTGGCGGCAACGAAACATCGGTGTGCGCTCCCAACCTGGCTAGCTGAACGTGACGTCCGGACGCTTACGGTCGTCTGGATTCTCCAACTCGAAGTAGTCCGCCTGCGTAAACCCGAACTGGCCGGCGACGAGGTTTGACGGGAAGCTCTCCACCTTGGTGTTGAGCTGGCGCACCGCGCCGTTGTAGTAGCGGCGTGCCATCTGGACCTCGCCCTCAGTGGTCTCCAGTGCGCGCTGCAGCTCGAGGAAGTTCTGGCTGGCCTTGAGATCCGGATAGGCTTCGGCGATGGCCAGCAACCGGCCGAGCGCCTGCGAGAGGAGCCCTTCGGCGGCTGCCCGTCCCTGGATGTCGTCGGCCGGGACGGCTTGGGCGCGGGCGCGCATCTCGGTCACGCGCTCGAGGGTCTCCTTCTCGTGGCTCGCGTAGCCCTTGACGGTTTCCACGAGGTTTGGGATCAGGTCCGCCCGCCGCTTCAATTGGACGTCGATGCCGCTCCAGGCCTCCTTGACCATCTGGCGCGCCTTAACCAACGCGTTGTAGACCGTGACTGCGTAGCCCGCGACGGCGAGCATCAGGACCAGGATGACCACGACGCTGAGTAACATTCGGTTTCTCCTCGGCTGGCGGGTTTGTGCCGGTACCCTAGCCGCGCTCGCCAGGATTGTCACGAGAACGATGAGGTGCCCGCTCCGTTGGCTCGACGCCGTGATGATTCAAACGAATCACGGACGGTCGCGGATGACGGCCGTTAGGCGCGGTCATCCCTGCCACCCTGAGGTAGTATCAACAGGTCATCAATGAACGGGTGCAAGCAGCTGTTGACTGGCACCGCGCTGGTGATGCGAAGCCTGACAGCTGAGTCGTTGCCGGACCAAGCGATGACGCCGCTCAATGGTCCATCGCGCTGCGTCGAGGCGCTGAACGCGACGATGAGGTGTGATCTGTATGGACTCTGACGACTTTTTCTCCTTGCACGACAACTCTTTGCACGACAACGCGAGTACCGAGTCAGCCAGCCGAGATCAGGCAACGCTCGACGGCCTGGGTTGGCAGCCGTGCTTCGCCGAGCAGATCAGCACGGAGGACCTCGCTGCCAGGCCCCCAGTGCGCGTGGTCGCCGTGCATCGCAGCGGCCTGCAGGTCCTGGGCGCTGGCGTCGACGAGACACTCCCGCCGCGCGCCGACGCGACCGTCGGCGACTGGTTGCTGCTCGATCGCGCTCAGCCTCGGGCGAGCCGTCTCCTCTCCCGCAAGAGCCTGATCAAGCGCCGCGCGCCTGGCACTGACCGGCAGGTGCAACTGATCGCAGCCAACATCGACACGGTCTTCGTTGTCACCTCCTGCAACCAGGACTTCAACCTGGCCCGCCTGGAGCGCTATGTCGCGCTGGCCTTCGAGGCCGGGATCACGCCCGTCATCGTCCTGACCAAGGCCGACCTGGTGACCGATCGACCAACCTGGATCGATGCTGCGCGCGGCGTCTCTGAGCGGGTCCCGGTCGTCGCGCTCGACGCCCGCGGAGACGACCCGCAGGCGACGCTGTCGCCCTGGTGCCAGCCGGGTCAAACGGTTGCCTTCCTCGGCTCATCCGGTGTCGGCAAATCCACCCTCACCAACGCCCTGGCCGGCACCGAGGCGATCGCGACTCAGTCCATCCGCGAAGACGACGCCAAGGGGCGGCACACGACGACCCGTCGTGAGCTTCACTGGATCCCCGGCGGCTGCCTGGTGCTCGACACCCCGGGCATGCGCGAACTGCAATTGGCCGATGCCGCCTCTGGCATCGCCGAGACCTTCGAGGACGTTGAGGCCCTATCGGCGCAGTGCCGATTCGGGAACTGCCAGCACGAGCGCGAGCCCGGCTGCGCGGTGCGCGAGGCGATCGAACAGGGCCACCTCGACCCCACGCGCCTGCAGCGCTGGCGAAAGCTTCTCGCCGAGGACCGCTTCAACTCGGCGAGCCTTGCCGAGCGGCGGAGCAAGGACCGCGCCTTCGGCAAGATGGTCAAACGGGTGATGAAGGAGGGCAAGACGCGCCGAGAGTGCTGAGCAGGGATGGGGCGTCCCTGTCAGGCAACCCCTCCACGCGCAGCGAGAGACGCCAGCGCCTCGGCGCGCGAGCGCATCGCGTAG
>CAZTYV010000093.1:0-4196 GCA_964617675.1 uncultured Halochromatium sp.
CTGATGATGCAGCAGGTTCCGTGCCGGATCTAGCCGGCACGGCGGTGACAGGGGTGCCGCGGGTGCTCGCGGCCTGGGCCGGCGCGAGCGGATTGCCTGGGGAGGTGGCGGGTCTGGTGGCGGGCGAGGGCTTAGCGCTTACTCAGCCGGTTGCGAATCAGTGCACCGAATTCGGTCACCGCGAACCAAAGCACGCCGGCCCAGATCATGAGCCAGGGGATGCGGCGCCAAAGCTCGGGCTCGGCGTCGGGCTCCAGTGGCGCGAGGAACTTGATGATGATACCCACCACCATACCACCCCAGAAGAGGATGCCCGCGACCGGGATCGGACGGCCGGCAAGCCGAAACCGAAGTGGCTCGACGACCTCCGCGGGGGTCGCCGCCAGCGCTTCAGCGCTCGACTGGCTTGACGGATGCGCGGCGCTCGGCGCGCTGATTTGACCGCTGTGCTCCGCTGCCGATCCGGCGGCGGCAGAAGTTGGGCCGCCGCGGGTGCCGTCGGCGATAGGAACACCACAATGCGGGCAGGCGGGGGCTCGGTCTGAGACTTGGCCCCCACATTCCGGACATTCGATCAAGGCCATGCTGAATGCGCTCTTGGTTGGGGTCGGCTCAGGCGGCAGGGCAACGCTGATGCCAGAGCCCATGTGAATCGCCGGGTATAAGACCAAGTTGCTCTGGTGCGTTCAAGACCATGCGCCCGGATCCGTTGCGCTGGCTCAATGGTTACCCTGATATCGGCGACTCGCTGATCCGCTCGAGTAGCCTTCCGATCGAGCGAATCGAGGGCTGACGCTGCTCGGCGAGCGCACTGCGATCGATCTCATCGAGCAGCCGCGTCAAGGACCCGGGGTCGCGCGGGCAGCGGCTGAGGATGTAGTTGATGATCGCATCGCTGAAGTGCAGCCCGCGCTGCGCGCCGCCGACGCGCAGCAGCTCGGCGCGGCCCGCATCACCGAGCGGCTTCAGGTTGTAGCTTGGGCCGGCCGCCAGGCGCGAGGTGAGGTCGGGCAGCTGCAAGCCGAGCTGGCTGGTCGGCTGTCGGGCGGCGGCGAGCAGGCGGCGCTGGGCGTCGAAGGCGCGGTTGTAGAGATTGAACAGGGCCTGCTCCCAGGCGCGAACACCGGCGATCGCCTGGACCGCGTCGATCAGGATCGCGTCGCGCTGCTCGAGGTGGTCTAACACCTCGGGGGTCAGATGCGGACTGTCGAGTGGGACATAGACCGCACTCAATCCCCGCTTGCGGACCTCGCTTGCGGCGCAGCCGAGCAGATGCGATTTGCCGCTGGCGGCTGCGCCATGGATGTATAGATAACGCTCGCCGCTGCCATCGGCCCAGTGCTCGACGGCAGCGACGACGGCCGCATTGTCCTGCGCGACAAAGCCCTCGAGACCATCCGGCTCGGGCTGGCGCAGGGGCAGCGGGAGCTGAGGTGAGGGCCGCTCGCGCATCCGGGCTCGACTGGGTCTACAAGGCGGGGCCTAAAAACCGGAGCGCGACCGGGGCACGGCGGGACGGCAACCGGCGGCTCAAGCGCCGAGTGCAGTTGCCGCGACGGCGAGGCGGCGGCCGAGTGCCTGGCAGAGCTGGCGTTCGATCTCGGTCAGCGGCAGGTCGTTGTTGATGCCGGCCAGGTGCGAGGGGCCATAGGGGGTGCCGCCGGCCTGGGTGTGGACCAGGCCGGTCTCACTGTAGGGCAGCCCCATCAAGAGCATCCCATGGTGCAGCAGCGGCAACATCATCGACACCAGCGTGGTCTCTTGGCCGCCGTGTAGGCTCGAGGTGGAGGTGAAGACCCCGGCTGGCTTGCCGCTGAGTGACCCCTCGAGCCAGAGCGACGAGGTGCCGTCGAGGAAGTACTTCATGGGCGCGGCCATATTTCCGAAGCGGGTCGGGCTGCCGAGCGCTAGTGCACTGCAATGGCGCAGATCGTCTTCATCGGCATAGGGTGCACCGGTTGCCGGGATCGAATCCTCGGTCGCCTCGCACACCGTCGAGACGCGAGCGACCGTGCGCAACCGCGCCTCGAGACCGGCCTCTTCGGCGCCGCGGGCGACCTGATGGGCCATCTCGGCGGTGGCGCCGTAGCGGCTGTAATAGAGGACGAGCAGATAGGACATCGTAGACCTTCGGTTCCGTGCGTGTGACTGGCTGGCTTGGCGGATGATTTCTGGGGCTGTTTAAAGGGCTGACGTTGGAGGTTGATCTGGGAGGTCGATCTTGGGGGGCTGGGGCCGTTGGTCCGGGCCGCTGGTTTCGCTTCCCGCGTTCTGGCCCCCGCGTTTGCTCCGCCGGTCGCGCAGCATAGCATGAGGGGCGGCATCGGCAGGCCGCGAAGGGCTTCCTGGCCGCGCCGCGGGCAGGGCTCGGGACGGAGTCTGAGCGCGGGATGCTGAGACAGGCCGAGATCAGCTTGCGCCCTACTGCGGGGCAGGGGGCGCGGCGCTGTTAACCACGCCGGTGAAGAGGCTACGCGCATCGACCGCATCGAATCGGTAGGCGCGATTGCAGAACTCACAGGTCACCTCGACCTGCCCTTGCTCGTCGATGATGGCGTCGATCTCATCGCGACCGAGGGCGCGCAGGTTCTCGGCGATGCGGGCGCGAGAGCACTGACAGCGAAAGGCAATGGGCTCCGGCTCGAACAGACGCAGGTCCTCCTCGTGGAAGAGACGGTGCATGAGCTCCTGGGCGGGTTGGTGCAGGAGCTCGCTCGGGCGCACCGTGTCGGCGAGGATCGAGGCTCGATTCCAGTCGTCCGGGTCGTTGCTATCGCCTGGCAGTCGCTGCAGCATCATGCCGGCCGCCCGCGTCTCGTCGACGGCGAGCCAGAAGCGCGACGGTAGCTGTTCGGAGGCGGCGAAGTAGGCCTCGAGTGCGGCGCCAACCGTGGCGCCTTGTAGCGGCACGATGCCCTGGTAGCGCTTGTGCTGCTTGGCATCGATCGTGATCACCAGCTGACCGGAGCCGAACAGGGTCTGGAGATCGCCACTCGCGACCTCCCCGTGCCACCGCGCGAGGCCCCGCACCTGATGCTGGTCGGTGGCTTGCGCAACCAAGGTGTGGAGCGGGCCTTGGCCTCTGGCTTGCAGGATCAGTGATCCCTCGAGCTTTAGTGTTGAGGTCAGCAGGAGCACCGATGTGAGCGCTTCACCGAGGGGTTGTTTGACGGCAGCCGGGTATTCATGGCGCTCAAGCACGGCCTGCCAGGTCGAGTCGAGTCGAGCCAGCACACCGCGCACGCGCGAGCGTTCGAAGACAAAACGATGCAACGAGTCGGTTTCAGATGCCATAAGGGCTCCAAGCTGTGGAAACCAAGCGAACGGCGAGCGGTTCCAGGGGCCGCAGCGCTCGCTTGCGAGCCTACTCGCTGGTGGAAGATGGGTTCAATGCGGCGCAACCCCTAGGCTGAGCCTGCATGCGAGCACCATGCTCGAAGCAAGATCCGAGCCCGAAAGGGTCGGGATCCGTGCCTGGGTCGGGCAAGCGCCGCGCTTGAGCAGGGCAGGCTCCGCGCTCGAGCGATTGGGCTGCTCGCGCGATCGATCGCCCTCTTGGCGCCGGCCGTGTTGCTGCGGCACTGATCTTGGTGCCGGGCGGGTCTTGATTCGGAGCTGGCTCGGTTCCGGTTCCTGCCCCGGCCTCGGCCCCGGCCCTGCTCGGCTCCTGATCCGGTCCTGATCCGGTTCGGGTTCGGAATGAGGCAAGCCTCGAGTACCCGGTCGAGCTGAGTGTCGCTGGATGTACTGTTGTATTTTAGATGCGTTGCGAATTGTCGCTGTGACGGGTGACATGAAGGGTCTCGCTTGTGCGTAGACTCTGTCACCTCATGTAACAGTCTGTGCAGATTCATGAAATATTGTGACAATTGAGGGAAAGACGGACAATTCTGCTTGATTAATATTTTAGCGACTACTAATGTAAGACCATCAAATGTTGTAAGGAGGGTACACACATGTTACCGCTCTCAATTGGTCTTGCGATGGCTGTTGGATTCGCTCTACTGACGGGCTCGGTCTATGGGCTCGACGCCCTAGCGCATGGGGGCTGGTCGGTTCTTGTGCTTTGGGGATTGGTCGCTGGGCCGGCCCTGATGTGGCTGGTCAGTAGCGATGACCGGCGCCGCGGACCGCGGCAGGGTGAGACACGCTAGCGCCGTCTCGCGTTAGCTTGATGCGGCCCCTGTCGGGTTGTC
>CAZTYV010000093.1:4296-13711 GCA_964617675.1 uncultured Halochromatium sp.
GTTGTCCGGGCCAGGTGTCCGGCCAAGAGTCCCGGCGCTAGCTAGCAGGGCATTGGCAGGGCATTGGCAGGGTAGGCGCCGTCAGTCCTCGGGCGGGGTTGCGAGTCTGGCCTCGACGCTGGCGGTCTTCTGCGTCAGTCGCCCGACCGGCCCGGTGCGGATGTCAAGCTTGACCGTCGCGTAGATGCGCTCGCAGCCGCGATCGCTCAGCAGTGCCTGGGCGCGCTCGATAAGCCCCAGTGCTTGCGACAGGGTCTCGGTCTCCAGCAGCGTGCCCATTGCCGTGAGCTGATAGGCGTGGCCGCTGTCGTGGATCAACTGCACCACCGGTGCAACGTAGCGGCTGAGGTGCTGGTCCTGCCCGATCGGGAAGATGCTAAGGTCAACGAGAACAGACATCGATGTGACTCCGGGTTAAAGTAAGGGCTCAAAGGCTTCAGTGACCCGACGATCTTGGCGTATCGATGACCCATCCTCAAACCGCTGACTACGCGCTTGGCGCTGATCCCGACTGGGATAGCCCGCTCACCTTCCAGTTGACCCCCGAGCTGCTCGCTCACGCGGTGATGCATACGGCTTCGGCGGTCCATACTGGCTGGGAGAGCTGCGTTGATGAGGAGGCCATCCTGAGCCAGATTGTGGCACTCGGGGATCATGGCGAGGCCAGTGTCCGTTTGCTCGAGCAGGAGCTCGTGGACGAAGACGATGCGAATGAGAGCTGGCACGACTGGACCCTGGAGGTTCGGGTCGGTCGCTTGATCACGGTGGGGCACTGGCAGATCCGCTCGAAGTCGGCACCGCTCGACTGGGAATGGTCGGCAACAGCCGCCGAGCGCGCCTTCGAGCTGGCCTGTGTACTGCTCGGAAAACGGGTGCGACGTGGTCTGCTCGTGGAAGAGCCGATGCCGCGGGAGCTGCCACCGCACTCCAGCCGGCACTAGTACAAACGCTGACAGCGGCCGCGCTGTTCCCAGGGCCAGCGGGCGATCACACACATGAGGGGCTGAACGGATGAGGTTTCACATCGATGTCGAGATGACGCCTGCCGAGCTGCGGCGGCTCATGGGTCTGCCAGACCTCGAGGCCTTGCAGCAGCGGATGTTGGACGATATCCAGGCGCGCGTCGAGCAGGGGGTTGAGGGCTATGATCCGATGGAGCTGATGCAGCCCTATCTAAAGACCAGTTTGGCCGGGATGGATATGATGCAGCGGCTATTCGCTGCCGGAATGGGTCGCGCTGCAGGCCAGTCCGATACGCCGCGCGACTAGCCCGCAGGCGGCCGACTGAACCAACAACCTGGTTGCGGGCGATTCGATCGCCGATCGCGAGGGGGAGGCTTCAATGGCTCATCGACTGCTCATCCTTGGCTGTCGGACGATGCGTGATGGCGTCGTCATCTCATTCGTGTTCTTCGTCGCCGCGGTGCTGCTCTTCCTCGCCGCGACGCATGTGGTGCCCGCGGTGGCCTACGCGCGGCAGATTGTGCTGCTGCTCGCGTTGGCGTTGATCGTGCTTGCGCCGGTGGTCTTGGTGTCGACCTTTCTCATCTCGGTGCTGCCTGGGGCGCGCGCGAAGATGGAGAATTGTGAGCACTGAGGCTCAACTGCTGGGGCTCAACGGCTGGGGCTCAACGGCTGGGGCTCAACGGCTGGAGCCCATCGCTTGGCGGGGTCGGTGGCGCATCGGCAGTCTGCGCTTGCCACGATCGAAAAGCCGATCGGCTGACCGGCTTTTGCTCGCGACCCCGTTTGGATCAGGCCTGGTCAGTAGCCGCCCTTGCGGTGGACCTCTGGCAGACCGGCGATCTTGGTGCCTTGCTTGGTCGGGGCCAGCGGAAAGAGCTTGTAGACATCCTTGCTGCTGGGCTTGCTGCCCCACTTCTTCCCCATATCCTTTAGGAGTTGGCGCTCCATCGGTTGGTTCTGGTTGTTGTTGAGGTACTCATCGCGCAGGTAGCGGATGATGTCCCAGTGCTGCTCGGTGAGCTCGATGCCCTCGATCTTGGCCAGCGCCTCGGCGACGTCCTCGTCCCAGGCGGCGGGGTCGGTTAGAAACCCGGAGTCGGTGGTCTCGATCGTCTTGCCATTCACTTCGATCGCCATAGCGAATGCTCCTCTTGTCGTTCTCATGCCGCCGCGCTCATGGGCGGCCGCTCTTGGTTGTCTTCAGGACGGGTTGAACGGTCTCGAATATTAGCCTTTACTGGTAGAGACGTCATCTCTTACGCCGCCGATCGCTATCAGCGGCTGCGGGATACCAGGTGCCGGGGTCGGGATGCGCGTCGGCTATGTTTGGCCCACGGCCTCGATGCCCTTGTGCGGAAGGAAGATGCCGCAGCCCATGCTCTGGTGCGAGCCGATCCCTTGCTGCTGCAGTGCAATCGAGTCGGGCAGGCTGAGCTCGGCCAGCATCAGGCTCCGCGTGAGTACCGGGCCAGTCGGTGTGCTGAGGGTCATGGTCTTGCCGCACAACGCCTTACGAATCTTGATCCCGCGCGCACCGAGCTCGGTCGCGATGCGGTGCAGAAATTGATCCTCAGTCTCCTGTGGCTCGGCGACCACATAGCGAGCGAACAGCGTCTTCTCCGCGCTCAAGCGACGCTCTTTGGCCTCGCCCAGCGTCACCGCTGCGCCTGCGATCTCGAGGGTCTGTCCCTCGAGGGCCGACCTCAGGTCAGCGCTCCTCGCCTTCGGGATGCGGATGCTGAGCTTCGTGCGACGCGACGGCAGGATCTGCTGCTCGCCCCCGTGCTCCGGGCGCTCCCAGCCATTCTGCGAGCCGGCAACATGGATGGTGTGGATCGCCGCTTGTGGCTCGTCGGCCAGCCAGGGTACGGCTTCGAGCAGGGCGCATGAGAGCGCGCAGGCGTGATCGACGGGCAGAGACTTGCAGCGCAGCGCGAACAGCAGGTCGACGATGTCGTCGCTGATCTGTGGCGGGGTTTCCGTTTCCGTTTCTTGCCAGAGCATGATGGGGCCTGAATCACATGGTCTCGAGGGTCGGGGCGGGTGCTGCCAATCAGTTGACCGGTAGACGCCCCTGTAAGCCGTCGCGGTCGAACCACCAGTCGTCTTGGACGAGGACGTCGACGACGTTGCGCAGTCGCACCAGGAACTTCTCGGGCTCGCGCAGCTCTAGGCGATCCCGCCAGAGGTCGAAGGCCTCTTGAGATTCGACGCCGCTGTGGCGCCGGGCCACGTCGGCGAGGATCTGAGAGACGAAGAAGGTCAGGTTATCCCGTTGCGTGCCCTGTGCCCGCACGTCCGCGAGGAAGAGGGCCGTGGTGGCCGCGACCGCCGCGCCGTCGGCGTCGTCCGGGGTCTCGTCGACGACATGGGAGAGCAGCTCGATGGAGAGCTCAACATCGATTGGGTAGGTGACTGCAAGCCAGATCCCCTGACCGAGCGCCGACAGCGAGCTTGGCTGATCGGCCCGAAACAAGACGTCGCAACAATCCGCCGCGGACTCGAAGCCCTCGGCCTCGATGAAGGTGTCGAAGGCCTCGCGCCCGATGGGCCAGGCCTCTTCGCCGCGGCCTAGGCCGACTAAGGTGCGCGCCCGCTGTAACTGCAGCTCGGCGAGTTGTTGCTGGCTGGCTCCGATCCGAAGCAGCGCGGTGTGCTGCTCGTCGAGTGCCAGCAGATGCGATTCGAGCGCGGCTTCTTCGCCTGCTCGGTTGGTGATCGAGTCAGCCGCAGTGTCCTGGAGCTGTGTGCGGGTGATGTCGTAATGCTTCATGGGGTGACTCTTTGCCGCTGCGTGGGTCGCGCAGTTCGTGTGCTGGCGGGGGTGGCGGTGGCTCGCGCTCGTCGAGGCCCGCGGCTAGCGCACCAGTCCGCTAAAGGCGGCCTCGAGTCGGTCTTCCCAGTCGTCCGGGGTGTCGCCGAACGGGGGCTTGACGTCGATGCGAAAGAAGCGCTCTCCCTGGCGCGCGACCTCCTGGACCGCGGGAACCAGGTCCTCAAAGCTTTCGATGTCCTTGCTGTAAACCAAAATGTCGCTGAGCTTGAGCATGCGATCTCACAACCTCTTCTGGCGAATGTGTGCCATCGACCCGGGGCCGTCCTGGGAACTTTTCGGCCCGGCGCGAGCCCGACCTGGGCTAGCCACGTAGGAAGCAGGTAAAGCCGCAAGCGTTCAAAAACAACTCGACGCCGACACCGGTGCGCGGTGGTCTTTCGGCGTCCCTCGCCCTGGTTGGCGGCGGGCGCAAATAAACTATTGGAATATTAGGAGATGTTGACATAGGTGGGGCGCGGGCTTATCCTGCCTGGCTCGGGGTTTGCGGCCGCCAAGTCGTACTAGAGCGCTGATCCCGAAGAGAAAAAAGTGCAGCTGTCAACTATCCCTAAGGGGATAGAGTGGGGGTTAGCCCCTCTCCCGAAGGTGCGGTTTTCCGGCCACCATGAAGGCCCGTATAGTGCAGCTCCGTGGCACGCGGGCGCCGCGACAGACTCTGCATCCGACCTACTGTCTCAAAGACGTTTCTCGACAGGAGAGATAGCGACATGGCCCTCGACAAGCACCAAACACCGATGCTCGATCAGCTCGAAGACGGTCCATGGCCGAGCTTCATCTCGGGCATCAAGCGCCTTCGCGATCAACATAGCGACGAGCGCATCAACGCCATCACCAACGACCTGCTCGGCCAGCTTGAGCACTCGTACGAGACACGCAAAGGCTACTGGAAGGGTGGCACCGTCTCCGTCTACGGCTACGGTGGCGGCATCATCCCCCGATTCTCCGAGGTAGGTAAGGCATTCCCGAAGTCGAGAGAATTCCACACGCTGCGCGTTCAGCCGCCCGCGGGCAACCACTACAGCACTGCGATGCTGCGTCAACTCGCTGATAGCTGGGAGAAGCATGGCTCAGGCCTGGTGACCTTCCATGGTCAGACCGGCAACATCATGTTTATTGGTGCCGACACCAATTCGACCCAGCATTTCTTCGACGAGATCAACGAGTACGGTTGGGACCTCGGCGGCGCTGGCCCCTGCGTGCGCACCGCGATGTCCTGCGTCGGCGCCGCGCGCTGCGAGATGTCCTGCACGAACGAGCTGAAGGCACATCGCGCCCTGGTCAACAACTTTGTCGACGACGTCCATCGCCCGGCGCTCCCCTACAAGTTCAAGTTCAAGGTCTCGGGCTGCGCGAACGACTGCCAGAATGCGATCGAGCGTTCTGACTTCGCGGTCCTCGGTACCTGGCGTGACGACATGAAGGTCGACCAGGACGAGGTGAAGGCCTACGTCAAGGCCAAGGGCCGTCAGTACATCATCGACAACGTCATCACGCGCTGTCCGACCCAGGCGCTGTCGCTCAACGATGACGACACCCTGGCCGTGAACAACCGTGACTGCGTGCGCTGCATGCACTGCCTGAACGTGATGCCGAAGGCGCTGCATCCCGGCGACGACAAGGGTGTGACCATCCTCATCGGTGGTAAGCGTACGCTGAAGATCGGTGACCTGATGGGTACCGTCATCGTCCCATTCCGTAAGCTTGACACCCAGGAAGACTACGACGAGATGGTCGAGATGGCAGAGAACATCATCGACTTCTGGGCCGAGAACGGACTTGAGCACGAGCGCTGCGGTGAGATGATTGAGCGCATCGGTCTCGCCAACTTCCTCGACGGCATTGGCATCGAGCCTGACCCGAACATGCTGAGCCATCCGCGCCAGAGCTCCTACGTCCGGATGGATGGCTGGGACGAGGCTGCGGAGCAGTGGTTCGAGCGTCAGGCGGAGAAGGCTGCCGGCTAACGGGCGGGCCTCCGGCCAGCGCCGCGAGCGCTGGCGCACGAGCCAAACGCCGTGTGCCAGCGCCTTACGGTAGCGATTTCAATCAGCACCTTATTGTTTACTGATTCATTGGAGAGTTGTCGATGGCCAAAGACATGCGTGAGCCCATCGAGTCGGGTTGTCCGGACCCCTGGCAGTACCTGCATCCAACGATGCGCAAGAACTTCGGTCAGTGGAAGTATCACGAGCATCCGCGCCCGGGCGTGCTGCGTCACGTCGCCTACAGCGGCGACGAGATCTGGACTGTGAGAGCCGGTACCCAGCGTATCCTCGACGTCTTCACCCTGCGCAAGCTCTGTGACATCGGCGATGAGTATGCCGACGGCTACGTCCATTTCACCCTGCGCTCGAACATCGAGTACATGGTGACCGAAGAGTCGCGCGTCGCACCGCTGATCAATGCCCTCGAGGACGCCGGCTTCGTCGTCGGTGGCACCCAGAACTCGGTCGCGATGATCTCGCACACCCAGGGCTGGCTGCACTGCGACATCCCTGGCACCGATGCCTCGGGCGTCGTCAAGTCGATGATGGACGAGCTCATTGATGAGTTCCGCAACGCCAACATGCCGAACCGGGTGCACATCACGACCTCTTGCTGCCAGATCAACTGCGGCGGCCAGGGCGATATCGCGATCAACATCCAGCACACCAAGCCACCGAAGATCAATCACGATCTGGTCGCCAACGTCTGCGAGCGGCCCTCGGTCGTGGCGCGCTGCCCGGTGGCGGCCATCCGTCCGGCGATGGTCAACGGCAAGCCCTCGCTGGAGGTCGACGAGCGCAAGTGCATCTGCTGCGGTGCCTGCTATCCGCCTTGCCCGCCGATGCAGATCAACGATGCCGAGCACTCAAAGCTGGCGATCTGGGTGGGTGGTAACCACTCCAACGCGCGGGGCAAGCCGACCTTCCAAAAGCTGGTCGCCGCCGGTATCCCGAACAATCCGCCGCGCTGGCCCGAGGCGACCGCGATCGTCAAGCGTATCTTGAAGGCCTATAAGGAAGGCGCGCGTGACTGGGAGCGTGTCAACGAGTGGATCGAGCGTATCGGCTGGCCGCGCTTCTTCGAAGAGGTCGAGCTGCCGTTCACCAAGTATCACATCGATACCTGGCGCGGCTCTCGTGCCAGCTTCAACGCCTCTTCCTATATCCGCTTCTAAACCGCGGAGCTTGGAGCCCACACTAGCGAGGTCGCAATGAAGTTCGCCATTCAGGTTAACGAAGGACCCTACCAGCACCAGGCTGCCGATTCGGCGTATTTCTTCGCCAAGGCTGCCCTCGAGAAGGGACACGAGATCTTTCGTGTCTTCTTCTACCACGACGGTGTCAACAACTCGACGCGGCTGACCACGCCGCCTCAGGATGACCGCAACGTCGTCGAGCGCTGGGCCGAGCTTGCCGAACAGTACGATCTCGACATGGTCGTCTGCGTGGCCGCGGCACAGCGTCGCGGCGTGGTCGACGAGGGTGAGGCGAAGCGCAACGGCAAGGACGCCACCAACATCCATCCCCGTTTCCGCATCTCCGGGCTCGGCCAGCTGGTCGAGGCGGCGATCCAGTCAGACCGACTGGTCGTCTTCGGTGACTAATACTCGGCCGGAGCAAGAGCTTAGGGGTATGCAACATGTCTGAAACCATCAAGAACTTTCTGTATCTGAACCGCAAGGCGCCCTACGGCACCATCTATGCGTGGGAATCGCTCGAGGTCGTGCTCATCGGTGCAGCGTTCGACCAGGATGTCAGTCTTGCCTTCGTCGACGATGGCGTCTTTCAGCTGACCAAGAACCAGGACACCGCGGCGGTCGGGATGAAGAACTTCTCGCCAACCTACGCCGCGCTTGGCGATTACGAGGTGAAGAAGATCTACGTCGAGAAGGAGTCGCTCGAGGAGCGCGGCCTGACGTTGGACGATCTCCAACATCTGACCTGGGAAGACGAAGACGAGGACTGGGCTGAGAAGGACTCGATTCACCTGGTCACGCGTGCTGAGATGACGGCTATCATGGACGGGGCCGACGCCGTCTTCAGCTTCTGAGCACGAGCGACACTTGAGGAACACGATGAGCACACTGCACACCGTCAACAAATCGCCGTTCGAGAAGACGTCGCTCGCCACATGCCTGGGCCACGTCAGCGCGGGCGCAGCGGTCTTGCTGCTTGAGGATGGCGTTTATGCCGCCCTCACCAAGACGAGCGTCGAGGGGCAGGTCAAGGCGGCCCTTGATTCGGTCAAGGTCTACGCGCTCGGCCCCGATCTGCGCGCGCGCGGCTTGTCCGAGGAGCGCCTGATTCCCGGGATCAGTGTCGTGGATTACGCCGGTTTCGTGGATCTAGCCGCGGAGCACGACAAGGTTCAGGCCTGGTTGTAGTTTTTTTCTCAATCACTTAGGAGAATCGCAATGCCAATCGAAGTGAATGGTAAGTCGTTCGAGACCGACGAAGAAGGTTACCTGGCCAATATCAACGACTGGGAGCCGGGTGTCGCCGAGGTGATGTCCAAGGAGGACGACCTGGAGCTGACCGACGAGCACTGGGACATCATCAACTACCTGCGCGAGTACTACGAGGAGTACCAGATCGCTCCCGCCGTGCGCGTCCTGACCAAGGCCGTTGGCAAGAAGTTTGGCAAGGACAAGGGCAACAGCAAGTACCTCTACGGCCTGTTCCCCTACGGCCCGGCCAAGCAGGCCTGCCGCTACGCCGGCCTGCCGAAGCCGACCGGCTGCGTCTGATCGCCGATCGCAACTCGATGTCGGCCGACCCCGTGGGGGTGGCCGGCGGCTCGGGCCCTTGCTGTTAGCAGGAGGTTCGGCTCTTCGCTAGGCGCGCATTGGCGCGCCGGGCGTCGATGTTCCTCTCGAAGATTCTGCACCACTGGATCGGACTGCACCGCCACCGATACCAATGGGCCAACGCCACTGAGGTAGCGGAAACATGTCGTTTCTGTCGGATCTTTACGCCGGTCTCTTCTATTTCGCCGCCTTGGTGCTCGTCGCGGGCCTGGCCAACAAGCTGATCCAGTACGCGCGCACTCCAGCGCCGCTGAAGATCCCGACGACGCCCGCTCCGACAACGAAAACGGGTGTTGCTCTGCGCATGACGCGTGAGGTTGTCTTCTTCGAGAGCCTGTTTCGCGGCAGCAAATGGACCTGGATCTTTGGCTGGATGTTTCATTTTGGCCTCTTCTTGGTCACGCTGCGCCACCTTCGCTATTTCTTCGATCCGGTTCCCCTGCCGATCCAGATGATCCAACCGTTCGGCATCTATGGTGGCATCGCCATGGTGATCGGCCTTGCGGGGCTATGGGCACGGCGCTTCCTGGTTGATCGCGTGCGCTATATCACGTCACTGTCTGACCACCTGATCCTCGCGCTACTGATCGCCATCGGCGTGAGTGGACTGCTGATGCGCTTCGTGGTCCACACCGACATCATGCGCGTCAAGCAATTCTTCCAAGGGCTCTATGTGGGGCAGGTCTACGTGCTGCCTGCTGACCCCCTGTTGTTGATCCACCTGCTCCTAGTAGCCGCCCTGATGATCATCTTCCCCTACAGCAAGTTGCTTCATGCGCCCGGGCTGTTCTTCAGTCCATCGCGGAATCAGGTCGACAATC
>CAZTYV010000094.1:0-13657 GCA_964617675.1 uncultured Halochromatium sp.
GGATGCGCGAGAGGGCCTGGCGGTTCATCGGCGGCATGTTGCTGTAGGCGCCCATCAGCCGCGCGACCCGCGTGTGCTCGATCATCGTCTGGATGATGAACGCATTCAGCGGCGGCAGCCCGAGCGCCCGATCCTCGAGCACCTGCATATCGGTCCCGCCGGCGCCGAAGCTGATCACCGGACCGAAGATCGGATCGCGGATCACCTTCACCATCAGCTCGCGGGCCGCGCGCGTCGGCACCATGTGCTCGACGGTCACGCCTTGGATCTGGGCCTGCGGACGCAGCTTACGGGCACGCTCGGTCAGCTCGGTGTAGGCGCGGCGGATGCTTTGGGCATCGCTCAGCGCGAGTCGTACCCCATCGACATCGGACTTGTAGCGGATATCGGTCGAGTTGATCTTCATCACCACCGGGAAGCCAAGCGCCTCGGCGGCGATCAGGGCCTCGTTCGGCGAGCGCGCGAGGACCGCCTGGGTGGTGTTGATGCGAAACGCCGAGAGCACCGCCTTGGCCTCGATGGTGCCGAGCACCTTGCGCCCCTCGGCCATGACCCCTTCGATGATCAGCCGCGCACCCTCGACATCGGGTCCGCGCTGCTGCGACAAGGGCCCCGGCGACTGCATCAACAGCATCCGGTTGCGGCGCTGCTCGGCGAGGAACGACATCGCGTCGACCGCGACCTCCGGCGATTCGAAGTGCGGCACCCCATGCTCGGCGAAGAGATTCTGCGCCTCGGCGACCCGACTCTCGCCCATCCAGCAGGTCAGCACCGGCTTGCGGGTCTTCTTCACCGCCTCGACCACCTGCTGCGCGACGCTGGTCGGATCGCTCGTCGCCAAGGGCGCCATCAGCGCGATCACCCCATCGACCTCGTCGTCACCGAGGCAGGCATCCAGGGCCTTGCGATAGCGTTCGGCCGAGCCATCACCCATGACATCGATCGGGTTGCCGTGCGACCAATGATCGGGCAGCGCCTCCTCGAGCGCGTTGCGGGTCGCCTCGGTGAGCTCGGGCAGCACCAGCCCACGGTCCACGGCGCGGTCGGCGGCGAGCACACCGGGTCCGCCACCATTGGTGATCACCGCGATGCGGTTGCCGGCCAGACGGCGCCCGGCGCCGAAGACCTGGGCGGCCGCAAACAGCTGCGCGAGGCGCTGCACCTGCACCGCACCCCCGCGCTCGAGCACGGCGGAGAAGACCTCGGTCGAGCCGACCCAGGCCCCGGTGTGCGAGCGCGCCGCGCGCGAGCCCGCGGGATGGCGCCCGGTCTTGACCACCACCACCGGCTTCAAGCGCGCCGCCGCACGCAGTCCGCTCATGAAGCGGCGCGCGTCGCGCACCCCCTCGACATAGAGCAAGATGCTCTGCGTCTGCGGGTCGAGGGCCAGGTAGTCGAGGACGTCGCCGAAGTCGACATCGGCCGCGGCGCCCAAGGAGACCACCGCCGAGAAACCGAGACGGCGCGGCCCGGAGCGATCGAGCATCGCCGCACAGACCGCACCCGACTGCGAGACCAGGGCGACGTTGCCGGCGCGTGGCAGCTCGTTGCCAAAGGTCGCATTGAGGCCGTGGGAGGGGCGCATCACGCCCAGGCAGTTGGGACCGAGCACCCGGATGCGATTTCGCCGGGCGGCCTCGACCAGGCGCTCCTGCAGCGCGCTGCCGCGCTCGCCCTGCTCAGAGAACCCAGCCGAATGCACCACCGCGGCACGCACGCCGAACTCGCCGCACTGGTCGAGGATGCTTGGAACCGCCGCCGCGGGGGTTGCGATCAACGCCAGGTCGACATGCTTATCGAGCGCGGCGAGGTCCTTCCAGCAGCGCTGACCACCGACCTTCTCGTACTTCGGATTGATCGGGTAGCACTGGCCCTTGAAGCCGCCCGCGAGCAGGTTGCGATAGACCATGGCGCCGACGGAGCCCTCGCGGTCGCTGGCACCGAAGACCGCGACGGTCTCAGGGGTGAAGAGCTGGTCGACATCGGAGAGTCGCATCGGCTGGCCCCTCCTGGGGCGAATCGGGTCACAAGGCAAAACGATGACAAAGGGATTAAGCTTTCAAGATCGGCATCAACACAAGGGTGTACGCGCCATGAATCTCGCCTTCATCTCACACCAAGACTGTCTCGAGCATCAGATGGGCGCGCACCATGTCGAGGTCCCGGAACGCCTGCACGCGATCTCAGACCGCATGATCGCCTCTGGCATGGAGATGCTGGTCACCCATTATGACGCGCCCAAGGCTACGCGTGAGCAACTCTTGGCAGTCCACGATACCGCCTATGTCGACGCCTTGTTCGAGGCCGCGCCGAGCGCCGACGACGTCTTGGTCTGGGTGGATGGCGACACCGCCATGTGCAGCGGCTCGCTGAGCGCCGCGCTGCATGCGGCGGGCAGCGCCATACTGGCGGTCGACCTGGTGATGAGCGATCGCCATCATGCCGCCTTCTGCGCCGTTAGGCCGCCCGGGCATCATGCCGAGCGCGCGCGCTCGATGGGCTTCTGCTTCTTCAACAACGTCGCCGTCGGCGCTGCCCACGCGATGAGCACCTATGGGCTTTCACGCGTCGCCATCGTCGATTTCGACGTCCACCACGGCAACGGCACCGAGGACATCTTCTCCGGCGATGAGCGCGTGCTGTTCTGCTCCAGCTTCCAGCACCCCTTCTATCCCGGCTCCGGGGCCGATTCCCAGGCCCCGAACGTGATCAACCTGCCGCTGCCGGCACGCACCAACGGCGAGACCTTTCGCGCCGCGATGGAGCAGCATTGCCTGCCGCGGCTCGATGCCTTCGCACCCGAGCTGATCCTGATCTCGGCCGGCTTCGACGGCCATGCGGAGGACGATATGGCGCACTTCATGCTGCGCGAGCCAGACTACGCCTGGATCACCGATCAGTTGCGCGAGATCGCGGTGCGCCACTCGCACGAACGCATCGTCTCCTGTCTCGAGGGTGGCTATAACCTCTCGGCGCTCGGGCGCAGCGTATCGGTCCATATCGATGCGCTGATCGGGCATGGTTGAGCACCCGTCACCAACGCATTGACCAACGCCCATGCCCGCCACCGCCCTCGTCTGGCTGCGTCGCGATCTGCGCCTCGGCGACAACCCGGCCCTCGCCGCGGCGCTCGAGCGCTGCGAGCAGGTCATTCCCGTCTACATCCACGCCCCTGACGAAGAAGCGCCCTGGCCGCCCGGCGCGGCCTCATGCTGGTGGCTGCATCACAGCCTGGTTGGGCTGAGCCAGCAGTTGCAATCGCGCGGCAGCCGGCTGGTGATCCGCCGCGGCGAGAGCCTGGCCGTCCTGCGCCAGTTGGTCGAGGAGACGGGCGCCGCGCAGATTCATTGGAACCGCTGCTACGAGCCGGCGACCATCGCCCGCGACGGCGCCATCAAGCAGGCCTTGCGCGCCGAGGGGATCGACTGCACAAGCCATAACGCCGCGCTGCTCCGCGAGCCCTGGGCGTTGAAGACCGGCAATGGCGACCCCTATCGCGTCTTCACGCCCTATTGGCGCCAGCTTGGACCCCGGCTGAGCGAGATCGCGGCGCCCGCCGCTGCGCCGGCGAGCCTGCCCTCGGTGCCAACCGGACTCGATGGGCTCAGCACTGAGGCACTGGATCTGCGCCCGAGCATCCCCTGGGATCATGGGCTGCGCGAGACCTGGCAGCCGGGCGAGGACGGCGCGCACAGCATACTCAAGCGCTTTCTCAACGGCCCGATCGACGGCTACCAGCAGACGCGCGACCTGCCCGCCGAGCCGGGCACCTCGCGGCTCTCGCCCCATCTGCACTTCGGCGAGATCGGCCCGCGCCAGGTCCTCACCGCAATCCGCGACAAGGGCATCGCGCCGGAGATCGCCGAGCCCTACCTGCGCGAGCTTGGGTGGCGCGAGTTCAGCCATCAGCTGCTCTATCACTTCCCGCAGACGCCGAGCGAGCCGCTCAATCCGCGCTTTGCCGACTTCCCCTGGCGCGGCGGCGATACTGAGCCCCTGCTCAAGGCCTGGCAGCAGGGACGCACTGGCATCCCGATCGTCGATGCCGGCATGCGTGAGCTCTGGCACAGCGGCTGGATGCACAACCGCGTGCGCATGATCGTCGCCTCCTTGCTGACCAAAAACCTGCGCCTGCCCTGGCAAGAGGGCGCGCGCTGGTTCTGGGACACCCTGGTCGATGCCGATCTGGCCAACAACACCCAAGGCTGGCAGTGGAGCGCCGGCTGCGGCGCCGATGCCGCGCCCTATTTCCGGATCTTCAACCCGGTGCTGCAAGGCCAGCGGTTCGATCCGCGCGGCGAGTACGTGCGGCGCTGGTGCCCAGAGCTGGCCCAGCTGCCCGATCGGTTCATCCATCAACCCTGGGAGGCATCCACAGACCTGTTGGCCCACTCCCATCTGCGACTCGGCCGAGACTATCCGACGCCGATCGTCGATCTGAAGGCGAGCCGTGCCGAGGCGCTCAGCGCCTACGACCAGGTCAAGGGTCGATGATGAAGGCCCGTGCTTAGGACGGCTCGGTGGCGAACCAGGGCCCCGGTGATGCGGGTGTCTGGTCTGCCAGCAGATAGGAGACGATCTCCGCCGGCTCATCAAGCAGGCTCACCTCGACCTCGCCGGGCGCCACCGTACCGGCCTCGTAGAGCTGCGTCATCACCAGATCCAGCATCGGCTGCCAGAACGCGCTGCCGGCGAGTACGCAGGGGAAGGCCCGCACCTTGCCGGTCTGCATCAGGGTCAGGGTCTCGAACAGCTCATCCAAGGTGCCGAAACCGCCAGGCATGAAGACGAACCCCGACGAGTATTTCAGCAGCATCACCTTGCGCACGTAGAAATAATCGAAGGTCAACACCCGATCCAGATAGGGATTCGCATGCTGCTCATTCGGCAGGCGGATATTGCAGCCGATGCTCAGGCCGCCGGCCTCCTTCGCGCCGCGATTGGCCGCCTCCATGATGCCTGGACCGCCGCCGGTGATGACCGTGCATTCAGCGCGGGCCAGCTCGGCGCCGATCGCTTGCGCGAGCGCGTACCAGGGGTGCGTCTGTGCGAAGCGCGCCGAGCCGAACACGGTCACGCTGCGCCCAAGATCGAACAGGCGCCGACAGCCCCTCACCAGCTCGTTGAACACCGTCACGCCGCGGTCAAAGTCGACCAGCAGGTCGTCGGCACCACGCAGCAGCTCGCGCTCGCGCTCCGCCTTCGGCGTCCTTGGCTTCACCCGCGCCTCGGTCTTGGTCGTGATTGATGGGCTTGGTGCGGACGGATCGGCGCCGGCCGCATCTTGCGCTGGGAGGCTGGGGCTCATGGAGCAGGGGGCTCAGCCCAAGGCCTGCTTGATGCGCTCGATCTGGCGCCGGTGGGTGCTGTTATGAACGGTTGCGAGCGCATGCCACTGCGCCGCCGAGAGCGGGCCGAACCAGGGGTGCGGCAAGCTGGTGCCCGCCCGCAGGTTGCCGAGCTTGTCGACGATCTCGACGTAGCGTGCAACCAGGGCCTCGAGGTCGTCGATCTGCTCGGGTCCAGCTTCCGGCACGGGCTTGACCTCCTCGACCCTAACCTCGGTGCCAACCACCCGACCCGAGTAGAGCTGGGGCAGGATGGCGGCAATGGCAGTGTTGACGATCACCAGATGCTCGAGCGTCATATAGACCGACCACTGTCGGCTCGCATCCTCGATACCGATGAAGCGCTCGATCAGCACCCGCTCGCGCCCCTGCTGCTCGCTCAGACCTCGCGCGAGCGCGATCGCCTGCTCGGCCTCGGCGCGGAACAGCCGGGTCAGGCGATCTTTGCTGACGAACCGCGCAGCGGCGCGCACCCCGGCACCGATCAGCGTTCGCTCCGGCCATGGTATCCCGGCACCCGGTGGCTCAAGCTGTGGTGCCCTCGGCTTGCTCATCTGGGCCTCCCCTTGGCTGGGCCACCCTGCTGCACCTTCGCCCAGGTATCGCGCAGGGTCGCCGTGCGGTTCAGTACCAGGCGCTGCGGCGTCGAGCTTGGGTCGACAACAAAGTAGCCCTCACGCTCGAACTGGAAACGCATCCCCGGCTCGGCGATCGCCAGGCTCGGTTCGAGCATCGCGCGCCCGAGCGTTCGCAATGACTCCGGATTCAGATCCTCGCGGAAGTCCCGCCCGTTTGCGCCGGGCTGCGGCACCGTAAAGAGCCGATCATAGAGGCGCACCTCGGCCTCGACCGCGCTCTCGGCCGCCACCCAATGGATCACCCCCTTGACCTTGCGTCCCTCGGGGTTCTTACCAAGGGTCTGCGGGTCCACCGAGCAGCGGAGCTCGGTCACCGTCCCGTCCTCGCCCTTGATCACCTCATCGCAGCGGATCACATAGCTATTGCGCAACCGCACCTCGCCGCCTGGCACCAAGCGCTTGAAGCCCTTCGGCGGCTGCTCCTCAAAGTCGCTGCGATCAATGAACAGGGTCGCGCCGAGCGGCACCGAGCGCACGCCCATCGCCTCGTCCTTCGGATGATTCCGCGCCTCGACCGCGCTCGGTGCATCAGCGGGCAGGTCGGTCAGCACCACGCGCAATGGATTCAGCACGGCCATGGCCCGCGGGGCGGTGGCATCGAGCTCATCGCGGATCAGACTCTCGAGCAGACCGATCTCGACCAGGTTGTCCGCCTTGGTCACGCCGATGCGCTCGCAGAAGCCGCGCAGCGCACCTGGTGTGAAGCCGCGACGCCGCAGCCCGGCGATGGTGGGCATGCGCGGATCATCCCAGCCGTCGACGATCTGCTCGGTGACCAGCTGCGTGAGCAAGCGCTTGCTCATCACCGTGTACTCGAGGTTGAGCCGGCTGAATTCGATCTGACGCGGTTGGCAGGGCACCGAGACGTTGGCGATGCACCAGTCGTAGAGCGGGCGGTGATCCTCGAACTCCAGCGTGCAGAGCGAGTGGGTAATGCCCTCGAGCGCATCCGAGATCGGATGCGTGTAATCGTAGGTCGGGTAGAGACACCACTCGCTGCCCGTCTGATGGTGGATCACCCCATGCCGAATCCGATACAACACCGGGTCGCGCAGGTTGATGTTCGGCGAGGCCATGTCGATCTTCGCGCGCAGGGTGCGGGCGCCATCGGGGAACTCCCCGGCGCGCATGCGGCGAAACAGGTCCAGGTTCTCGTCGACGGCGCGATCACGGTAGGGGCTGTTGCGGCCTGGCTCGGTGAGGGTGCCGCGATAGGCGCGGGTCTCCTCGGCGGAGAGGTCGCAGACATAGGCGAGCCCTTTCTCGATCAGCTCGACGGCAAAGCCATAGAGCTGCTCGAAGTAATCCGACGCAAAGCGCGCCTGCCCACCCCAGTCGTAGCCGAGCCAGTGCACGTCGGCCTTGATCGACTCAACGAACTCCGGGCGCTCCTTGCCCGGATTGGTGTCGTCGAAGCGCAGATTGCAGACCCCGCCGAACTCCTCCGCGAGACCGAAGTTGAGCACGATCGATTTCGCATGCCCGATGTGCAGATAGCCGTTCGGCTCCGGCGGGAAGCGGGTGATCACGCGCGCATGCTTGCCGCTGGCCAGATCATCCTGGACGATCTGACGGATGAAGTTGGCTCTAGGCGGCGTGGGGGGAGAATCAGCCATAGGGGTAATGCACCGGGACCTGACCGGATCGCGACGACGAACCGGCGGCGAAAAGTGCTCAGCATACTGTCTTGCCGCGTTTCGTTGAACCCTGGGATTGAGCCCTGGCGTTGCACCCCAGGTTTGCCAGCGCGCTTCAGGAACACTACTCTGTCGGCGGCTCGGCAGCACAACATCCATCGATCATCGCTTGCCGAGATCGGCACGCTCGTTCATCACACACGGAGCCAGACCATGCAGAGAGCCCATTCGATCATCGCCGCCGCTATCGCCGGGACCTTCGCAACCGGCGTTGCCTTGGCCCAAGAGGCGCCGCCGCCGAACACCAGCCCCGCGGAGGCCTTCATCCAACAGCTCGACACCGACGGCGATGGCAAGGTCAGCCTCGAGGAGGCGCTCGCTCCGCAGAAGACCCGGATCACCGAGACCGATACCGATGGCGACGGCTTCATCAGCGCCGAAGAGGCCAGCGCCGCCTTCAACAGCCAGGTGCCGGCCGAGATGCTCGAGGCCATGAAGGAGCGCGGCATGCCGGACCCGGGCGAGACCTTCGTCAAGAATCTCGACACCGACGGCGATGGCAAGATCAGCCCGGACGAGTTCGAGCAGCCAACAGTCGAGTCGTTCCAGCGCATGGACAGCGACAGCGACGGTTTTGCGACCCAAGAAGAGGCCGCGGTCTTCTTCGAGGAGATGCAGCGCCAGCTGCAAGAGCAGATGCAGCAGATGCAGCAACAACAGGGCGTCCCGAACCCGCATCAATAGGCCAGGCCCGCAACCTCGCTCGCTCGGGCTGTACCGGACAGGGACCGTCCGGGGGCTCGGCACCCTTGGCCGGCATCCGGCTGAGCTTTTCGGCCCCTGAGGCTTCCAGCCCGCGGGCACCGGGGGCCGAGGCTAGCCCGGCGCCGGGCTCGGAGCGGTCTCCAACGCGGCTGCCGGAGCGCCGGTGAGGTCGAGGTCGAAGAGGACATCCGCGCCCATCGGCACCGTTCGATGCGTCGGGCGCAGCGCATCGGCCAAGCGTATCGAGCGCGGCATCCTGACGCCAGGGCGACCCTCGCCGATGATCAGCGGAGCCACCGTGATCTGAAGTCGTGACAGGAGGCCCTGCTGCAGGAAAGCCGAGACCGTGACCCCTCCGCCTTCGACGAACAGACGGCGAAGCCCGCGGGCGCTCAACACCCCGAGCAAGGCCCGCAGGTCGATCCCGGCGCCCGAATGCGGATCGATTGGCACCTCGAGCAGTTCGGCATCGCCGATATCGGCCGCGCCGCGATGCCCCGGCCCGCGGCACAGCAATGTCGGCGCACAACCATCGCGGAAGAGCTGACGGTCGCCCGGCACACTCGCTCGCGGATCGAGGACCACCCGCACCGGATTCGGACCCGACACCAAACGCGTCGTCAGCCGTGGATCATCGGCAACGACGGTGCCTGCACCAACGATCACCGCGTCGGCAAGCGCCCGCATCCGATGCAGATGCGCGATATTCTCGGGCCCCGTGACGAAGCAGGAATCGCCGCTGCCGGTCGCGATGAAGCCGTCGAGGCTCTGTCCCAGATGAGCAAAGACACAGCCGCTGGGCTCGAGCCCAGGAAACGGTAGGAAAGGCAGATAGAGCGACCAGAGCGCGGCGTCTTCAGGCGCGGCACAACCTTGCCAACGCCAGCCTGAGCCTGGGTGACAGGCCAGACCGGCGGCAGCCGCTTTCACCTGATCGCCAGCAGCGGCCGCGAGCAGCGCCTCCCAAGCACGAGAACGCTCAGTGGCGGCGGTCATTCAGATCCGAGCCGCCGCCACTGGCGTCTGCGCGATTGCTTGGGGGTGCCCGCTGACAGGCGGCACGTGCTTGAAGACGCCTCGCGAGAGCGCGTGCCGCGCCAGCCTTAGGCGATCTGCACCAGCTCGAGCTCGAAGGTCAGGTCGCGACCCGCAAGCGGGTGATTGCCATCGACCGTGACCTCCTCCTCATTGAAGTCAGCAACGGTAAAGCGCAGCGTCTCGCCTTCAGGTCCCTGGGCCTGCAGCAGCATCCCCTCGGCCAGCTCGACCTCAGGGGGAATGGCGCCACGCGGAACCTGTTGGACCATGGCCTCGTTGCGCTCTCCATAGGCCTCGTCGGCGGCGATGGTGACCGTCTTGTTCTCGCCCAGGCTCATCCCGACCACCGCCTCCTCGAAGCCGCTGATCAGCTGTCCTTGCCCCAAGGTGAACTCGAGCGGCTCTTGGCCACGTGAGGAGTCGAACTCGGTGCCATCGGCCAGGGTGCCGCGGTAGTGGACCTTGACGGTGTCGCCGGTCTTCGCTTCAGACATAAAAACCTCTCGTCGGTTGGCTCAGATTGCGGTGCATTGACAGGCTCGCATCGGAGATACAGCCCACAAGTCCAAACCACCTTAGACGAGCATCGCGGCGAGCGCAAACCGCGCTGGGAGGTCGCATCCCGTCAATTGCGACCGATGATGCCGCGCATCGCGCGCTCCACCCGGTTGCTCGGGACCGAGAAACCGATGCCGACATTGCCGCCGGCCGGACCGATGAGCGCGGTATTGATGCCGACGACCTCACCAGCAAGATTGACCAGCGGCCCGCCGGAGTTACCGGGGTTGATCGACGCATCGGTCTGGATCAGGCCACCCAAGCTATCCCCGGCGAGGCCGCCACGCCCGACGGCACTGACGATGCCTGAGGTCACGGTCTGCCCGATCCCGAATGGATTGCCGATGGCGACCACGAAGTCGCCGACCTCGAGCTTGGAGGAGTCGCCGAAGCGCAACCCCGGCGCACGCACCGGCGGGATACGCAGCACCGCGATGTCGGCGCTCGGATCGGCACCGATCAGGGTCGCGTTGAAGCTCTGTTGGTCCTCCATGGTCACGGTGATCGCGGTCGCATCACGAATCACATGGGCATTGGTCAGCACCAGCCCGCGCGCTGCATCGACGATGACGCCGGAGCCGACGCTCTGGCTACGTTGGCGCTGCAGCGATGGCGGCAAGGGCAGATCGAAGCGTTCGAGGAATCGGCGAAAGGCCGGATCGCGCAGGAACGGGTGCTCCTCGAGGCGGGTCTCCGACTCGACCGAGATGTTCACCACCGAGGGCGTGATCGGCCGCAGCAGCGGCGCCAGCGACGGATAGCCGCGACCGCGAATGCTCTTCAGGTAGAGCGGCGCCGCCGAGCCCTGGGCACCGACCTCGGTGCCTGGCGCTGGCGCAGGGCCGACCGTGGGACCGACCGCCGTGCTCGCACAACCGAGCAGCAGCAGAGCCCCCATGGCGAGCATCAGCCCAACCCGAGCCGAGACCAGGGTCACGAGCCCGCGGGCCCTAGATTGGGCACATCGGCGCCGTGGCAAGACTGGCCGCGAGCGGCGATCCCGGTCAGACCCCAACATCAGCGACTGGCGAGCGCGGGACTATGGGCAAGCGCACTGGCAACCTGCAGACGGAAACCGTAGGCCACGGGCTGATTGATCATCAGGCTGAAAGGCATCCATGTCCCACCCCGTTGCACGAAGCCCGCGTAGGTACTGACCCCGCGCAGCGTGCCGGTCTTGGCGCGCACGTCCGAATCATCGTCTTGCCGCGGCAGCAGCTCGAGATGCGGCCGCATCCGCTCCAGGACATCGAGCATCTGGGCACCGCTGAGCCGGTTCCCGCGCGAGAGCCCGGCGCCGTCCTCGATCCGGAACTGACGCCAGCCGAAGGTCTTGCGCGCCCAAGCTTCGACCGCCTGCTGAGCAGCCGCCATGCTGGTGCGGCCATTGCGCTCACCGAGCAGCAGGAACAGATCATTGGCGACGAAGTTGGTGGAATACTCGAGCATGTTCTTGATCACCTGCCCCAGCGTCAGCCCGCTGCGATGGCTGTAGATCAAGCGCGCCGATCGCGGCACTGGCGCCTGTCGTGAAGCGCCCTGAACGCGAACACCGGCCTGCTCGAGCTTGGCCTCGAGCACCTCACCGAAGTGCGTGATCGCCCGATTGCCGTCGATCAGATTCACCCGATGCTTGCCGGCGCCGAGCCCGCCCGCAACCTGGCGCGCCGTTGCCGTGATCGGCGTCTGCGACTCGGCACTCTGGATGCCCGAGGCGGAGACCAGCACGCTCACCGTATTGAAGTTGACGGCCAGGGCGGTGACCGGGGCGTCGTAGGGATTGTTGCTCGATGAGCGCCCCGGGATGACCACCTCCGGGCCGAACAGACCCGCGTCCAGGCCGAGACCGGAGACCGAGCGCACCCCCTTTGCCTTGAGCGCGGCGACCACCCGATCCAGCTCCTCTGAGACCAGATAAGGATCGCCGCCGCCCTGCACCCAGAGCCGATCCTCGGCATCCAGGTAGAAGCGCGTCTCGAAGCGATGCTCGAGGCCCCAGCGCTCGATCGCGGCCAATGCCGTGACCAGCTTCATGGTCGAGGCCGGCACCATCGCCCGATCCGGCTGATCGGCGATCAGCTGCCGCCGGCCGTCACTGAGCACCAGACTCGCATCGGGCATGGCCAACACCTCATCGATCGGTCCGGCGAGCGCGGCGCCCGGCAGTGGGGCGACGAGCAGAGCGCCGAGCAAGGACACAAACAGCCGTGGTAACGGGAGGATGCGCGTCATGGTGCAAACAGAGGCCAGGGTTGAAGGGCGAGCGGGTGTTAGCGGTGCGGAGCACGCGCGAGCATAGCACGCCTCGGCTCAGCCGCCGCGCGGGCAACGGGCGTTGCGAAACCCGTCCGGCTCAGCGATCGGGATCGAGCTGCAATGAGATCGAATTGATGCAGTAGCGCAGCCCGGTCGGCCGTGGGCCATCCGGAAAGACATGCCCGAGGTGCGAGTCGCAGCGCGCGCAGTGCACCTCGGTGCGCTGCATCCCGTAGCTCTGGTCGGTTTGGGTCTCGACCGCCGTCTCGCTCAGCGGGGCATAGAAGCTCGGCCAGCCGGTCCCGGAGTCGAACTTCTGCTCGGCGCCGAACAGCGCCGCCCCGCAAGCCGCGCAGCGATACCGGCCCGGTGCCTTGGTATCGAAGTAGGCGCCCGTGAAGGCAGGCTCGGTCCCATGCTCGCGCAGCACCCGGTATTGCTCGGCGCTCAGCTGCTCGCGCCACTCGCCCTCGGTCTTGTCGATCTTCTCGCTCATCAGTCTCACCTCCGGGGTCTCATCTCGTGGCTCTCACCACATGACAGAAATCGCGGCGACGGTTGAAACCCCGGTTGAGCCCAGGTTTCCCCCCTCGCTATACTCACTCGGTACGCGACACACGCACGTCCTCGCACCCGCCTCGGGCATCCAGATGGCCGCCAGTACATTGCAGTCCGCCGCAGCGCCCGCCAACGGCCGCGCGCTCGGGTCCGTCATCTGGCCCCTCATGAGGCCCGTCGTCGGGACCCTTATGGGGCCAGATCCGGCTGATGCCGAGCACCAGGCACCCGACAGGGCTGACGCCCAGTCGCAACCACACCCCACCCGCGCCTAGCGGATGCGCCGATCGCCCCGCCCCCTGCTTGCCCGATTGGTCATGGCCGTTGCCGCGGTCGGCCTCTTCTTCTTCGGCTATCAGTGGGGCAACCAATTCCAGCGTCAACAGGCGGTACCGCTCAATATTCAGGGGGTGCTGCTGCGCGCACCGGTGAGCCTGCCAAGGTTTGAGCTGCAGGGTCCACAAGGGGTTCTCACCGGCGCTGACCTCCAGAACCATTGGTCGTTGATCGCCTTTGGCTCGCCAGGGGCGGTCTCCGGCCACCGCGGCGTTGCCCGTCTGATCGAGATCGCGAACCGCGTGGCCGACGAGCCCGATCTGCATCAAGACCTGCGTCTGCTCCTGATCAGCGCCGATGACCTGCCCGGCCTTGCCCGCGACTTCGAGCAACTGACACCGAGCCTGCGGGTCCTGAGCACCGAGCGCACCGCCCTGAGCGAGCTGCAGAATGCCTTGGGCGCTGATTCGGCGCCACAAACCGACGACAGCGGCGAGCCACCGCCGCTGTTTTTGATCGGACCTCAGCAGCAGCTCGTCGCGCTCTTCCCCGGGACCCAGCCCGCCGCCAGCGTTGCCGACGA
>CAZTYV010000095.1:0-5374 GCA_964617675.1 uncultured Halochromatium sp.
GGCACCAGCTATCACAATGCCCAGCTGCAGCTGGTGGCCGGCGAGGTCAATCAGGTCGAAGAGGCGATGCAGCCGCCGCAGTTCGATGGCATGGTGATGCGGGCCGCGGCGTCAGCGCCGAGCATGCGCGAGGAGAGCCTCTTCGAGTATCACCTCTACACGCTCGCGCACCCAACCACCATCGCCGATAACCAGACCAAGCAGGTCGCCCTGCTCGACGCGCCTGGCGTCCGGGTGGGCAAGGAGCTGCTGATCGAGGGCGACCAGCGGCTGTACCAGGAGCCACGCGGTGAGCTTGCGCAGGATCTGGCGGTGAACGTCTACCTCACCGCGACCAACGACCAGGCCTCAAATCTCGGGCTGCCGCTGCCGGCGGGTATCGTGCGCATCTATCAGCGCGACAGTCAGGGTAACGCCCAGTTCATCGGCGAGGATCGGATCGA
The DNA here is from genome assembly GCA_964617675.1 of uncultured Halochromatium sp. Classification (GTDB taxonomy): domain Bacteria; phylum Pseudomonadota; class Gammaproteobacteria; order Chromatiales; family Chromatiaceae; genus Lamprobacter. Next base: position 444 of record CAZTYV010000095.1, read on the forward strand.
CCATACGCCGAAGAACGAGTCGATCCGCCTGAGGCTTGGCCAGTCCTTCGACGTGACCGCCGAGCGCAAGCAGACCGAATTCAAGAAGCTCTCCGGGACCGGACCTTGGCAGTACCAGTTTGAGAGCGCCTATGAGGTCCTGGTCAAGAACGCCAAGCCAGAGCCGCAGACCGTGGTGATCCAGGAGCGTATCCCCGGCGACTGGACCATGCTGGAGGAGAGCGCCCCGCACGAGAAGGGGAACGCCAACACGGCGCTCTGGCGGCTCGAGGTCCCGGCCGAGTCCGAAGCGCGCCTGACCTATCGGGTGCGGGTGCGCTTCTAGCCCCAACCCCTGCCGGGATGGCTGCTCTGGCGGTTAGCCGGGTTGGTTGCCTGGGCGGTCGGCCGTTTGCGGTGGCCGCGCCTGGGGAGCGAGCGCCGACCAAAGTCATGCGCGAACGACTCGGTCGGTTGACCTGGGTCAATGTGATGCGCGCGCGCTCATAGTGCCTATTGCTGCACCCAAGTGGCTCGTTTATCGTCCCGTGCGCACTAAAACGGCGCCGTCGATGGTCCTCGCTATAGACGAAAATCGATCTCCCCGATCGAAACAATCGATTTCCGTTGAAGACACCAGGCGGCGTATGGTTATCGAGTTTCCAGTGGCAGAAATGCCGAATCCGTCCCCAATCCCGATCCTGAGTTAGGCAACCCGGATCAAGCGAAGCAGACGCAGAACAGACCTAAATAGGAGCTGAAGCATGAGCAAAAAGTACGACGCCGGTGTAAAAGAATACCGGGACATGTACTGGACCCCCGACTATGTCCCTCTCGACACCGACCTGCTGGCTTGCTTCAAGTGCACCGGTCAGCCTGGCGTCCCGCGTGAAGAGGTTGCCGCCGCCGTTGCCGCCGAATCCTCGACCGGCACCTGGTCGACCGTCTGGTCGGAGCTGCTGACTGATCTCGAGTACTACAAGGGCCGCGCTTACCGCATCGAGGACGTGCCGGGCGACAACGAGTCGTTCTACGCCTTCATCGCCTACCCGATCGATCTGTTCGAAGAGGGCTCGGTCGTCAACGTGCTGACCTCGCTGGTCGGTAACGTGTTCGGCTTCAAGGCCCTGCGTCACCTGCGCCTGGAAGACATCCGCTTCCCGATCGCCTACATCAAGACCTGCGGCGGCCCGCCGGCCGGCATCCAGCTCGAGCGCGACCGCCTGAACAAGTACGGCCGCCCGATGCTCGGCGCCACCATCAAGCCGAAGCTGGGCCTGTCGGCGAAGAACTACGGCCGTGCGGTCTACGAGTGTCTGCGCGGCGGTCTGGACATGACCAAGGACGACGAGAACGTCAACTCGCAGCCGTTCATGCGCTGGCGTGATCGCTTCGAGTTCGTCGGCGAGGCCATCCAAAAGGCCCAGCAAGAGACCGGTGAGCGTAAGGGTCACTACCTGAACGTGACCGCCTCGACGCCGGAAGAGATGTACAAGCGCGCCGAGTTCGCCAAGGAAGTCGGCTCGCCGATCATGATGCACGACTTCCTCACCGGCGGCTTCACGGCCAACACCGGCCTGGCCAACTGGTGCCGTGAGAACGGCATGCTGCTGCACATCCACCGCGCCATGCACGCGGTCATCGACCGCCATCCGAAGCACGGCATCCACTTCCGCGTGCTGGCAAAGTGTCTGCGCCTGTCCGGTGGTGACCACCTGCACACCGGCACCGTCGTCGGCAAGCTGGAGGGCGACCGCCAGTCCACCCTCGGCTTCGTCGACCAGCTGCGCGAGTCCTTCGTGCCAGAAGACCGCTCGCGCGGCGTCTTCTTCGATCAGGACTGGGGCTCGATGCCCGGCGTCTTCGCTGTTGCCTCCGGCGGTATCCACGTCTGGCACATGCCGGCGCTGGTGACCATCTTCGGCGACGACTCGATGCTGCAGTTCGGCGGTGGTACCCAGGGCCATCCTTGGGGCAACGCCGCGGGCGCCGCCGCCAACCGTGTCGCCCTGGAGGCCTCGGTCAAGGCTCGCAACGAGGGCCGCGAGATCGAGAAGGAGGCCCGCGACATCCTCACCGAGGCTGCCAAGCATAGCCCCGAGCTGGCCATCGCGATGGAGACCTGGAAAGAGATCAAGTTCGAGTTCGACACCGTCGATAAGCTCGATACCTGATCCGCTGATCGGTTCGGGACGCAGCGCGCCACTCGCGCGCGCTTCCCGGGCCGCTCGTTGCCGCCGAACCCGGCCTTCTCACGATCGTACCGTATCAATTAGGAGCATCCGCCATGTCCTTGCAAGCCACCATGGGTGACTATCAGACCAAGCGCACCCTCGAGACCTTCAGTTTCTTGCCGCCAATGTCGCAGCAGGAGATCTACGACCAGATCGCTTACATCATCGCGCAGGGCTGGACCCCCGCCATCGAGCACGTTCACCCAAGTGGTGCGATGGATGACTACTGGACCATGTGGAAGCTGCCGTTCTTCGGTGAGCAGGACCTTGGCAACGTCGCGGCCGAGCTCGAGTCGTGCCACCGCACCTACCCAGATCATCACGTGCGCATCACCGGCTACGACAACTACACCCAAAGTCAGGGCTCGTGCTTCGTCGTTTTCCAGGGGCGCGGCTAACCGCGTTGCGGACTCCCGCCGCCGGCTGATCCAACCGCAGGCCTGGCGCCTGACGTAGGACCAGGCCCGCGCGCGGGTGTCGACGATGCCGATCTCCGTCTTTCCTGTCTTTCAGCACCTGGCGGGTGCCGGAGACCGGCAAACGATGCACTATCCCGAGCTGCCCGCACGCCCTGTGACGACGGACAGCCAACCCGACAGCCCCACGGAATTACCCATGGCAAGCAAAGCGAACCTGAGATCGAGCGGCCGCGAGGCGGCCCTGGCCCGCCGGCGAGCCCTGTCGACCCAGGGCAAGCAGGGGTTGGTGCAGAACACGCCGGAGCGCAACCGCGCACCGCGTCCGGTCAGAGCGCGTCAGGAGACCGCGCCTGCCCCGACGAGCGGCTCGGCTCGGGCCTCTGCGGCTGCCTCGGCACCTGCCCGCTCCAGCGCGCCGGAGCTCAGTCTGACCTCGTCGCCCAGCATATCGGCCAGTACACCGCGGGCACGCTCGGCGCCGCCAAGCCCAGCCCAGACCAGCCGCGAATTCGCGCGTCAGCGTCGGGCCAAGCTCGCCCGCGACGGCCGGCGCGCACAGCGCAGCGGCGACCGCGTTCGCGACCCCAGGGCTCGCAACGGCAATGGCGCGCCGACCGCTGCCTCGAAACGCGATTGCGGCTGCGGCTGCAACGGCCAGGCAAAGACGGCTGGCGCCGACGCCGCCAAGCTGAGCAGTCCGCGCCCCTCGGTGCCGCAGCTTTCGTTGTCGGCGCCGACGGCGTCGAACGGCAAGTCGGCGGGTCGTGGTCGCAAGGCCAAGCCGAACGCTGCCCTCGGCAACAAGCCAGCCGGACGCGCCGTCGCCCTGGCGCGCCGCTCCGCGCTCAGTGGCCGCGGCAAGGCCGCCACCAATGTGCCCAAATCGGTCGCCGGCATCGCCCGCCAAGCCAACCCGAAGCTCACCGCGCGGGAGCTCGCCCAGCAGGTACGCGCCCAGCGCAGCTCTAATGGCGGCGCTGGAGAGCGCAAGTCGGCGCCGACCGGGCGCACGCGTCCGAAGCGCGCGGGCGCAGCGGATCAGCCTTGGAAGGTGGGGGTGAGCGAGACCTCGCACGGCCAGTTCGTTACTGGCACCCGCGTTGGTCGCAGCTGGAAGACGACCGGCGACGAGCCAAGCACCTGTCGCGCCATCACCGGCACTGAATACATGGGCGCGGACATCTTCCGCGAGTTCTGTCAGACCGATCCGGCGCCGTCGATCGCCAAGATCGGTGCAAGCGCAACCGGGTACGGCAACTTCGTGACCGGTAACGAGGTTGGGCGCTCGCCGAAGGTGACCGGCGATGAGCCGGGCACCTGCACTAACGTGACCGGCACACAGTACCTCTCGCCCGATCAGTTCGTCAGCTACTGCAACACGCGCCCGGCGCCAGAGCCGCGTGAGACGGGTCTCGACAAGACGCGCCTTGGCCAGGGTCTTTCTGGGAGCATGGTTGGCCGCTCGGTCAAGGTGACCGGCGACGAGCAGGGCGCAAACGTGGTTCCGACCGGCACCCAGTACACCGCGGCTTCCGAGATCCCGACCGATCGCTCGGTCCCGCCGAAGGTCGGCACCTCGGTGACCCTCTCGGGCGGTCGCGTGACCGGTACCCGGGTGGGCCGGGCGGAGCGCGTGACCGGCGATGAGCCGGGCACTTGCCGCCTCGTAACCGGTGATCAATATGCCGATCGCGCTCAGTACGAGCAGTTTTGCGAGGTCAGTCCGCAGCCTGAGCCACCGAAGGTTGGCTTCTCGGCGACCAACAAGGGTCACCGGGTCTCTGGTACGCAGACCGGGCGCTCGTCCAAGGTCACCGGTGACGAGCCAGGCACCTGCAAGGCGGTCACTGGCACCCCGTATGCGGGACTGGAGCAGGCATCCGATTACTGCGAGCCTAGGCAACGGCAGGAGATCAGGGCACGCACCCCCGTGATGTCCGCCACCCCCGGGCGCTCGATGACCGGCATCCAGCCCGGGATTGGCGGGGTCATGACCGGCGCCTCGAAGGGGGCCTGTGAGCCTCTGACGGGCACCCCCTATATCGGTGCTGACCAGTTTGCGAGCGTCTGCGAGACGGACGCCAGCAAGGCGGCCGAGCCCGGGCAGCCCGACTTTCCTCGCGCGATGGATGAGGCCGCGCCGGCCCCGGCGGGCGTCATGACGCCAGGGCAGGGTTTTAGCGTCAGCTCACCGGCCCGTGTCGCATTCGATGAGCGTCGCTCGAGCACCGTCACCGGCACCAGCTACGAGTCCAACCGCCATATCACCGGTCCGTTCGGGATGGGCACCGGCAAGATC
>CAZTYV010000095.1:5384-13639 GCA_964617675.1 uncultured Halochromatium sp.
CCGATTCGATGCGCGGCGGGCGCGTCCAAATCTGCTGACGCCAGCGGCAACGGCGGATGCAGACGCAGCGCAGGTCAAGGCGGCCGCGGCTGAGCGTTCCCGGGTGACCGGAGAGGGCCAGTCCGCCGGCGGCAAGATCACCGGCGATGATTGGGACCGCGGTGACCGCGTCACGGGCACCGAGGGCAGCTCGTCACGTCGGCGCAATCCGACCCGACCCGGCGCCATGGGCGCGATGCCGCCCGTGCCAGCAAAGCGCAATGAGGAGACGCCGCAGCCGACGAGCCGTGTCACCGGTAGTGCCGGCAGCACCGATCGCGGTGCGCTGATCACCTACTCGGGCGGAGCCCGCGGCTGAGCCGTCGAGCTACCATGCCCCTGCGTCGTCGACCATCGCCGCGAAGCCGCAACCTGGCCTATCGCCCACGTGGGCGAGCCCCGGGCGAGGCGGCCGTGAGCGCCGAGCCCGTCTTGCCGGCGCGGCCGCGCCAGTCCTTGGCGGGAGCGACCTTGCACTCGGCGTCCGACGCTGGGTCGGACTCGGGGTCTGACTCCAGATCGAACCGGCTATCCAAGGAGCACCTCGCTGCCCGTCGTGCCGATCGCCCGCAAGGCGCGGGTCGCGGGCGCGCCCGGCCGACCCGGCCGCCGCGCCCCGAGCCGCCTGGCTTGGCGACCGTGAAGGCCAAGGCTAGGCCTAAGGCAAGCCTCGCTCGCCCAGCCGCGCAGTTGAGCGCGCCGGGGGCGACGTCCGGGGGCCTGCCAGGCGCCACGGCGAGCTCCAACGGCGCGTCGCTCCGGGCGGGGGCGCAAAGCGAACGTCGGTCCTTGGGTTTCGGCACAGCGATGTCGAGTGCCAGCGCCAGTGCCAGTGCCGGCGCGGCCGTGCGTCATGGCCTGCATCCGTTGACCGACGTCACGGCCAACGCCGAGCTCTACGACTACGAGTCGTCGGTGAAGCACGGCTTCGATCATCTGGTGCCGGTGCTGAAGCAGATTGCGAGCGAGCGCTGTGAGCCAGACTTCGTGGCGCGGGCGCAGTCGATTGCGCGTGCCGAGCTCGGCTTCGAGCTGCCGGCGCACATCCTCGAGGACAGCTGGATCAGTGGCCTCGACATGCGCCGGCTGTTCGCCGCCTGCGTGTTCGAGACCTATCACCGGATGAGTGACCAATTCTTCACGTCCGATCCGCTTGGCGGTCGGGGCGGCGAGGACTTCGAGCGGTTTCTGCTCGAGTGCGGTTTCCATCTGATGGACGTGACGCCCTGCGCCGATGGCCGTCTCGCGCACGCCATCAGCTATGTGCTGCGGCTGCCCTATGGGCGAGTGCGACGCAAGTCCTACGCGGGCTCGCTGTTCGATATCGAAAATACGGTTGAGAAGTGGGTTGAGACCGAGCTGGCGCGGTTCCGCGAGGGTCGGCCGAACACCGCCGACGAGCCGACGCGCTACCTGAAGGTAGTGATGTATCACGGCAGCTCGGTCGATCCGGCGCATCAAGGCTGCGCCGCGCACGGCTCCGATGATGCCGCGGCGGCAAGCGCTGGGCTCGAGCGGTTGAAGGCCTTCCGTCAGGCGATCGAGAACAGCTTCTGCTGTGGTGCCTCGGTTGACCTGCTCCTGGTCGGGCTTGATACGGATACCGACGCCATCCGCGTTCACGTGCCGGATGCCGATGGCTACTGCGACCTCGAGCATTGGCTTGACGCCGCGAAGGTCTATGAGATCACGCGCGGCCTCTCGGCAGCCCAGGCGCGGACGCGGATCGCCGAGCTGGTGCGCGCGCATGCGCCGAGTAAGGCGGCCGGCGCGGCGCTCAGCGACGGCATGGTGCGGCTGATCGCAGGACTGATTGAGAACAACATCTCGCAGATCGATTATGTGCGCCAATACCACGGCGGGCAGTACGCCGATATTGGCCATGCAGAGCGTTTTATCGGCGCGGGGATCGGCTTCGAAGAGATTCAGCTGCGCAACCTGACCTACTTCGCCTACCTCGGCACCGTCGAGGAGGGCGCCGCGGACCTGGATGTGGGCATCAAGATCTTCACCGGCCTCAACGTCAATCGCGGGCTGCCGGTGCCGATCATCGTGCGCTACGACTACCACGGCGGCGTGCCCGGTGCGCGCGAGCGAGCGGTCGAGCACTGCGAACGGATCGCGGCGGCGCTGAAGGCGCGCTATCCGAAGCTCTGCGCCGACGGCATGCTGCATTGTCTGCGTGCCGTGCGCGATTGCGATCAGGCGGCACCGATCGAGGTCGTCGGCTCGTCGTTGGCGCCGGCGGCACCGGCTGGACATTAAGGGCCCCGCCTGCCATGAAGATTTGTAAGGTTCTCAAGCCGCTCGTCTCGACCAACCGGATCGCCGGGTTCGAGCACAAGCATCTGCAAGTGGTCCAGGATGGCAGCAGTCAGCTCGTTGCCGTCGATGCCGTGGGCTCGATCCCCGGCGACTGGGTGATCTGCGTCGGCAGCTCGGCCGCCCGCGAGGCGGCGGGAAGCAAGGAGTATCCGAGTGATCTCACGATCGTCGGCATCATCGACGATTGGAACCCGGACGCCGAGCTCTAGGGGACGCCTACCAGATGGAGATCAACCAGGTCGTTGGCACCCTGTACTGCACGCAACGCATCGACGGATTGCGCCACTGCAGTCTGCAGATCCTCAAGGATCGAAAGGGCAAGCTGCTGGTGGCGACGGACCCCGTGGGCGTGCGCCCGGGCAACTGGGTGTTCACGGTGAGTGGCTCGGCGGGACGCTATGCGATGGGCGATCCGAAGGTCATGACGGACCTGACCATCGGCGGAATCATCGATCACTGGGAGCCGGAGACGGTGGCGGCCTCGGCGCCAGCTCGCAGCGAGGCAACGCTGGAGGCGCAGCGCGACAAGGCCGCTTAGGTTTCCATAGCGACATCATTGATTGGGCGCGACATCGGCCCTTGGCTTAACCCCGGACCGCGACCGAAGCGGCACCAAGTCCTTAACGGAGACGACAGAAATGGCAGGCGAAAGAATGGGCATTGCGCTCGGCATGATCGAGACCCGTGGTCTGGTGCCGGCAATCGAGGCCGCCGACGCGATGACCAAGGCGGCCGAGGTCCGATTGATCGGTCGCGAGTTCGTCGGTGGTGGCTACGTGACCGTGCTGGTGCGCGGCGAGACCGGCGCGGTCAACGCGGCGGTGCGCGCTGGGGCCGACGCCTGCGAGCGCGTCGGCGATGGCCTGGTGGCGGCACATATCATCGCCCGCCCACACCGCGAGGTGGAGCCGGTCCTCGAGCGGACCGGTGAAGGCTTCAAGCCCGGACAACCCGGCCGCTGAGCGTAGCGCTGGCCGCGCTCGATACACCCTTATCAAAAAGACTGTAGACAGACGGAGATAGAACGATGGCGAACGAGACCATGGGTATTGCACTTGGCATGATCGAGACGCGCGGCTTGGTGCCAGCGATCGAAGCGGCTGACGCGATGACGAAGGCGGCCGAGGTTCGCCTGATCGGCCGCGAGTTCGTCGGCGGCGGTTATGTGACCGTGCTCGTGCGTGGTGAGACCGGCGCCGTGAACGCGGCCGTTCGCGCCGGCGCGGATGCCTGCGAGCGGGTCGGCGACGGCCTGGTTGCCGCACACATCATCGCCCGCCCGCACCGCGAGGTGGAGCCGGTGCTGCCGACGGGTGGCGGCTCGGCCGACTGAGCCCGAGCGGGCGCGGCGCACGACAACCGCGGTGAGCCCCAAGGCGCGCGTCGGTGATCCGGCGAGCGCCGCGGTGGCACGCTTCGGCAACTGAGATCATCGCGATCGCGCGGCCAGTCGGCCCGCGAGCGTGACAGTGGGGAGACATTCGATGGCAAGTGAAACGATGGGCATTGCCCTAGGAATGATCGAGACGCGCGGCTTGGTCCCGGCGATCGAGGCCGCGGACGCCATGACCAAGGCTGCCGAGGTCCGCTTGATCGGTCGTGAGTTCGTTGGTGGCGGCTATGTGACCGTGCTCGTGCGCGGTGAGACCGGTGCCGTGAATGCGGCCGTTCGCGCGGGTGCGGATGCCTGCGAGCGGGTCGGCGACGGCCTGGTCGCGGCACACATCATCGCCCGCCCGCACCGCGAGGTGGAGCCGGTGTTGCCGACGGGTCGTGGTCCGGCTGACTGACCCGACGCATGCGCCACGCAAGCGTTCACCCGCGCACGCTCGGTTATCTCGGTCGGGCGCTGAGTCTCGAATACTCGGCCGTGCAGCAGTACATGACCCAGGCGGCGTTAGTCGAGGCCTGGGGTCTCAAGGAGGCAGCGGATCGGTTTCGACGCGAGACCGTTGAGGAGATGCAGCACGCCGAGCGCTTGGTGAAGCGCATGCTCGGTCTGGGCGTCTCCCCGAATGCCTCGCAGCTGCGCCCGGCGAGCGTCGCCCGCAGTCTGGTCGATCTGCTGCGCCAGGATGCGGTGCTCGAGGCGGAGATCGTTGCGCTCTACGACGAGGCGACCCGGTTTTGTCGACGCATCGGCGATCACGAGAACGGCGAGTTCTTCCACGGCCTGCTGCAAGATGAGCTGCAGCATGCCGCGGAGATCGAGACCTGGCTCGAGGCGCTTGGTGTGCCACGATACGAGCCCGACGAGCGGGCCTACTTCTGATGTCTGATGCCACCTCGGGGGCCGGCGGTCATCCTTGGCGCGAGCGCACCCGACCGTTGCGTCTTGAGCGTCGGGTCGAGTTCGGCGACTATGAGGCCTTGCGCGACTTTCTCGATGGGGTCGCCGCGCTGTCGGAGTCGACCCAGATCTATCCGAATCTGAGCTTCGGTCGGACCTATGTGAACTTCACGCTGTTCGCGGAAGAGGGTAGCGCGCAGATGGGTCCAGAGCTCGAAGCCTTTGCGCGTCAGGTCGATGCGCTGCTACAAGGTGCTGATGACTGAGCGCTCGCTCAGCCGACCTCGGAGACTGCACATGAGCGAAGAAAACACATCCACCGCGTCGAGCACGGCCGCTGATCCCGGAACGGCGGCCCCGAGCGGTGCCGCGGCCTCACGCAAGAAGGCTCCGGCCAAGGCCGCAACGGCCACGCGGCGGGCTCGCCAGCCGCGAGCGTCCAGCGCCTCGAGCGGCGGCGGTATTGCACCCGCGGCCCTGAAAAGCCAGTCGCGAGCGCAGAACCCCTCTACCGATGATCCTTTTCAGAGCAGCCAGCGGATCTGGCCCGATTGAGCGGCGGCCCCATTGAGCGGTCCTGGGAGCGCTTCGCGATTCCCTTCTCACTTCCCCGGCGCTGTGCCGGCTCACCCGAGATCCCGCTCGCATGGCCGGACGTAGACCCAAGGGCGCGCCAGCTGGTAGCAGCCGCCATAGCGCAATGCCGCAACACGCCAGCCCTGATGTCACCGAGTCCAGGGGCGGGCTGGCCGGTAACGGCTCCGATTATCTGATCCGACACACCACGCTTCGGCAGCTGCAATTGCTCGAGGCGATCGTGCGGCTCGGCAGCTTCACGCGGGCTGCCGAAGAGCTGTTCCTGACCCAGCCAACGGTCTCGATGCAGATCAAGAAGCTCTCGGAGGCGATTGGCTCGCCGTTGTTTCGCCACGTCGGTCGCACCATCGAGCCCACCGATGCTGGCCGCGAGGTGCATGCTGCCTGCCGCGACATCCTGAGCACGCTCTCGAACCTCGAGATCAAGCTGGCCGACCTCAAAGGGCTCAAGCGCGGCCGTCTGCGTCTGGGCGTGTTGACCACCGCCAAGTATGTCGCCCCCGAGATCCTCGGCGCCTTCTGCCGCGTCTATCCCGGTATCGATGTCTCGCTCAAGGTCACCAATCGTGAGCATATCCTCGAGCGTTTGATCGCGCACGACGATGACCTCTACGTGATGGGGCAGCCGCGCGAGACCAATGACCAGATCAAGACCATCCCCTTTGCGCCCAACCCGCTGGTCATGGTGGCCAGCGCGGATCATCCGCTCGCACGCGAGCGCTCGATCCCGCTCAGTGCCTTGGCCGACGAGAACTTCATCTTGCGTGAGTCCGGCTCCGGGATTCGCGATGCGGTGCTCGCGCATTTTGCCGCGGCGGGACTGGCGCCACGGGTGCGGATGCAGCTCGGCAGCAATGAGGCGATCAAGCGCGCGATCGTCGGCGGGCTTGGGATCGCCGCGCTCTCCTTGCACTCGTTGACGCTCGAGAGCGCCGGTGGGCGTCTTGCGCTGCTTGATGTCGAGGGTTTCCCGATCATGCGCCGCTGGCATCTGGTCTACTCGCGCTCCCGCGAGCTCTCGCTGGTCGCACGCACATTCCTGGATTTCGCGATCGACTATGAGCCCGAGATTCGCGCCCGTCTGGCCGAGGCCGAGGAGAATTTCGAGCGCATGCGCGAGGGCTTGAACGCCCAGACCTGACCGATCAGACCTGACCGACCAGACGTGACCGATCAGACCTGATCATTCGGCCCTGCTCGACCTCGACCCTGACAACCATGTCTCAGCCTCACCCACCCGCGGATCAATATCCCTATCCGGTTGCGCGCATCGGCATCATCGGCGGTGGCCAGCTCGGTCGCATGCTGGTCAAGGCGGCAAAACGCCTGGGCTGCACCTGTGTCGTGCTCGATCCCACCCCTGGCTCTCCCGCCGGCCAGGTCTCCGGACAACAGATCGTCGCCGATTCGCACGACCCGGCGGCGCTGCAGCAGCTCGCCGAGCAGGTTGACCTGATCACCTTCGACATCGAAGACATCGACGTTGGCATCTTGGCCAGCATCGCCGAGCGTGGGCACCCGATCCTGCCGTCGCCGCAGCTGCTTGGCGAGATCCAGGACAAGCTGCGCCAGAAGCAGCGGCTGGCCGAATTGGGCATCCCGAGCGCGGAGTTCGTCGCCATCGATCAGCCGGAGCCGGCGGCGTTTGAGCGCTTCGGCTATCCGCTGGTTCAGAAGGCGCGGCGTGGTGGCTACGATGGGCGCGGTGTCGTGGTGATGCAGTCGGCGGCCGACTTCGGCGAGGCCTTGCCGGTGCCGTCGCTGATCGAGCGCTTCGTGCCAGCGGCGAAAGAGCTGGCCGTGATCGTGGTGCGCGGCCAAGACGGCGAGGTGCGCAGCTACGATCCGGTCGAGATGTGCTTTCGCGCCGGTGAGAACATCCTCGACATGCTGCTCGCCCCGGCGCGCATCCCAGCCGAGACCGCCGCCGCCGCGCGCCGTTTGGCCACCGAGACGGTCAGCGCGCTCGGCGGCGTTGGTATCTTCGGCATCGAGCTCTTCCTCACCGCCGAGGGCGAGATCCTGGTCAATGAGGTGGCGCCGCGTACCCACAACTCTGGGCATTACACCATCGAGGCCTGCGTCACGGATCAGTTTGAGCAGCATCTGCGCGCGATCACTGGGCTGCCACTCGGCGCCACCGACCAGCTCATGCCCGCGGCCATGATCAACCTGCTCGGCGCCCCGGGTGAGTCGGGCCCGCCGGAGATTCGGGGCCTGCGCGCGGCGCTCGCGATCCCCGGGGTTTCGGTACACTTCTATGGTAAGGCGAGCACGCGGCCGTTTCGCAAGATGGGTCATGTGACCGTGCTCGACGCCGATATCGAATCGGCGCGGCGCAAGGCCGAACAGGTGCGGACCTTGATCGAGATTGGGAGTGAGAAGACATCATGAGCAACGAGCGCGCGCGCCCGCGCGTCGGCGTGATCATGGGCAGCGATTCCGACCTGCCCGTGATGCAGGCGGCGGCCGATATGCTGATGGCCCTCGGCGTGCCGCACGAGGTCAGCATCGTCTCGGCTCACCGCACCCCGAGGCGCCTCTACCGCTACGCCGAAGAAGCTGCCGAGCGCGGCCTCGGTGTGATCATCGCCGGTGCCGGCGGTGCGGCCCATCTGCCCGGGATGGTCGCCGCGATCACCGCGCTGCCGGTCATCGGCGTGCCGGTCAAATCCTCGGCCCTCTCGGGTCAGGATTCGCTGCTGTCGATCGTGCAGATGCCGGCTGGGGTGCCGGTGGCCACGGTGGCGATCAATGGCGCCAAGAATGCGGGCCTCTTGGCGGCTCAGATCCTCGGCGTCGCCGACCTCGAGCTGCGCCAGCGCATCCAGCGCTACAAGGATCAGCTCGAGTCCGAGGTGCTCGCCAAGGCCGAGCGCCTCGAGGCCGGCGAGATCACCGCCGAGACCGTCGCCGCGGCTCGACGCGCCGGGCCGGCGCGGTGATGAGCTCGACGCCCCGTCGCCAGCAGGGAGCGCCGCGATCAGTGCCGCTGGGGGCCCTA
>CAZTYV010000096.1:0-5533 GCA_964617675.1 uncultured Halochromatium sp.
CCTTCGCCGGCACACAGTAGAAGGCCGGCTTGTTGTGGTTGAGCACGGCGACGGGCAGACCGTCGCCCGCGGCCACCGTCCCCATCGGGTTGCGCTTCAACTGAGAGATGCTGGCCGTGGTCTCGGTCAGGATGCGATGTGTCATGCGCGTGCCCTTGCTTAAAAAAGAGCCTCAAATTTAGTGCGTAAAAAGGCGCTTTGCAAGGGCGTGCGCTCAAGACAAGAAGCGGTCGGATGCTGAGCCGGCCTGGAACAGTCCGCGCGAGACGCTGTCGCCGGCAGCAGCGCAGATGCGAAACTGGTGGCAGACGCGGCAAGGAGCCGGACGACGCCTATCGCGATGCCTACACCTTGCTCGAGGCTGAGGACAATCCGCCGTATGCCCACGCCGTGGTGGACGAAACCCAGGACTTCGGTCCGCAGGCGCTAAAGCTGATCCGTGCCCTAGTCCCGCAGGGTCCGAATGATCTGATGTTCGTTGGCGATGGTCACCAGCGCATCTACGCGAAGAACAAGGCGACGATGAGCAGCTGTGGTATCGACATCCGTGGCCGTGCCAAAAAGCTGTTCCTGAACTACCGGACCACCGAGGAGATTCGCCGCGAGGCGGTATCCTTGTTGGAGAATGTTGACGTGGATGACTTGGATGGCGGCAGCGACGAGATCGCCCGATATAAGTCGCTGCTGCATGGGCCGGTGCCGGAGCACATCCGAGGTGCCTCGATGGAGGTGGTTCGAGATGGGGTTGCGGAATTCATCGCCTGCTGCCTCGAAGAGCAGGTCGACGCCAAGGTTGGCGTGATGGCGCCCACCGGAAAACTGCGCGATCAGCTCGCGAAGCAGATCCGCGAAGCCGGCGACTGGTGGCGCCGAGCAGCGCGGATGAGGCGCACTGCGGTGGCATGGGGCACAATAGGGTCGAAGATGGCCGCTTGGCGTTCATGGCGGGCCAGCATGAGGAGGGGTGATGTCGGCAGATGCAATGACCAAATGCGTGCTCGTGGTCGACGATGACGAGGCGATTCGCCTTGCCTTCCGGTTGGCGCTCCAGGGCCTGCCCTATCGGCTGCTCGAGGCCGACAATGGCGAGACCGGAGCCGAGATGGCCATCGCGGAGGAGATCGACTTGGTCTACCTGGACCTGAGGATGCCCAGATTAGATGGCGTCGGCGCGCTGAGGCGCATTCGGGCCGCCAAGCCGGATCTGCTGGTCTACATCCTGAGCGCCTTCGAGCGCGATTATCTCGATGAGCTGGCGGCCCTCCGGGGCGAGGGGCTCGAATTCGAGTTCGCGCGCAAGCCGCTCGATCGCTCCCAGCTCATTTGGCTAACAAGAGCGCTGCTCGGGCCGCCGCTTGCAGGGGGTGCGGCGCATGCTTGATCTCAGGCTCTACCTGCTGGGGACAAGTGCTCAGAACGATCGGCTCGTCGCGGGGCTGGAAGCGGTCCTCAGGGCCCACAAGCTCGATTACGAGCTCAGCGTCAGAGATGTGCTCGAGCATCTGTCCGAGGCCATGCTCGATGGCGTCTATGCCACGCCAACGCTGATCAAGCGCTCGCCGGCGCCCAAGGCTCGGGTGATCGGTCATCTGATCCAGTCAGAGCGCGTGTTGCGCGACCTGCAGATCAGCGAGCAGCTGGAGCCCTGAGAGCCGAGCGCCGAGCGCCATCAGCCCATCATCGGTCTCGCGAGCACAGCGGCCAACCACATTGGACCAATCCCTTCTTTCGCAGACCTCGCCCCGGCGCGCGGCGCTGCGCATTGCCCTGATCTATGGCGCGATCGCCTCGGCCTGGATCCTGGGCTCGGGTTGGCTCCTCAGGTTGGTCGTCGTCTCTCCAGATGCGCTTGTCCTTTGGGAGATCTGGAAAGGCCTCGGCTTTGTGGGCTTTACCAGCATGCTCCTGTTCGTCTTGCTGCAGAGACACCTGCGCCTTGAGCGCGAAAGCGAGCGACGCTTCGCCCTGCTCGTCGAGAATCTGCCGGGGATGGTCTATCGCTGCGACAACGATCGTCGATGGACGATGCGCTACGCCAGTCAGGCCGCCGAAAGGCTGACGGGGTATCCACCCAAGGCACTCATCGGAAATGCCCAGGTCGCCTTCGGGGATCTCATCTGCCCTGATGATCGGGAGCGCGTTTGGGAGACGGTGCAACGGGCGGTCAAGACAGGGTCTGTCTTTCAGGTCGAATACCGCCTCGTGCGCAGGGATGGTGTGATGGTCTCTGTTTGGGAGCAGGGCAGGGCAATCGAGGACCCGGATGACCCAGGCCGACAGGTCATCGAGGGTCTGATGCTCGACGTCACCGAGCGCGTGCTCGCCGAGTCCGTCGCGCAAGAGGCAGCGGAGCGTTTGGAGACGCTGGGTGACAATCTCCCGGGTGGGGCCATCTATCGTCTGGTCAGAGACCCGGCCGGTCTCTACCAGTTCACCTACGCGTCACGCGGCATCGAACAGGTCCTGGGCGTCAGCCGCGACAGGATCTTGGCCGATGCCCAGGCCGCTTTTGGCCTGACCGAGCCGCCTTATGCCGATGGCCTTGCCGAGGCCAACGAGCGTTCGGCGCGCGATCTGAGCGTCTTCAACGTCGAGCTACCACTGCGTCTGAAGGACGAGAGACGGAAGTGGATCGCGGTGCGCTCGATGCCGCGGGCGATGCCAGACGGCTCGGTGCTCTGGGACGGTGTCGTGACCGATATCACCAGCCAGAAGGAGGTCGCGCTCGAGGCGATGGAGGCCCGGGCGACCCTCGAAACCGCGCTCGCGAGTATGAGCGACGCGGTGATGATCAGCGACGCCAAAGGACACATCATCCATCTCAACGCCGCATTTGCGCGCTTTCAGCCGAATCAGCCAGCCGATCGTCATCGACGAGGTCGCCCACGCTGTGACCGGCAGTCTCGGCGTGACGCTCTACCCGGGCGATGCCGTCGATCCGGACACGCTGCTGCGCCACGCTGACCAGGCGATGTACCAGGCCAAGGAGGCTGGACGAAATCGCTACCAGTTCTATGATCCTGAGCAGGAGCGAGCCGTGCAGGCGCTCGAGCAGCTGCATCAGCAGCTTCGACAGGCCCTGGCCCGCAGCCAGCTGGTGCTCTACTACCAGCCGCAGGTCGATCTGATCAGCCGTGAGGTCACTGGTGTCGAGGCACTGATTCGTTGGCAACACCCCGAGCAGGGGTTGCTGCCGCCGGCCGCATTCATACCCGCGGTCGAGGGCGGGCCACTCGAGCTCGCGGTTGGTGACTGGGTGATCGCCACGGCGCTTGATCAGCTCGAGCTCTGGCAACAGCAGGGTCTGAGGCTCCAGCTCGGCGTCAACGTCGGGCCAGGCCAGCTTATGGGTCTCGGGTTCGCTCAGCGGCTGAAGCAGCAGCTCGATCGGCGCCCGGCCATCGCCGCCAGCGCCCTCGAGCTCGAGATCGTTGAGTCCACCGCGTTTAGCGACTTCGAGCAGGCGACCCAGGTGATGGAGGCCTGTCGGGCACTGGGCGTGCGCTTTGCGCTCGACGACTTTGGCACCGGCTACTCCTCGCTTGCCCACTTCCGCACCCTGCCGGTCGACCGGCTCAAGATCGATAAGAGCTTCGTGCGCGACATGCTGCATGATCCGGGCGACATGGAGATCGTCGAGAGCGTGGTGCGCCTGGCACAGGCCTTTGACCGGGCGGTCATCGCCGAGGGCGTCGAGACCTTGGAGCATGCCGCGCTCTTGCCCTCGCTCTCCTGCCGCTGTGCGCAAGGTTATGGTATTGCCCGGCCGATGCCGGCCGCGCAGCTGCCCGAATGGATCGACGATTGGGCGGCGCAGCCGCGCTTGCCGCTCGCTGAAGAGACCTGGGGGTACCACGACGTTCGCCTGGTCGTGGCCACGCAGCATTACCTGCGCTGGCTCGAGGCGGTTGCAAGCCTGCTCGAGGACGAGAGCCGACCCAACGATCAGCGCTCGAGCACGGTCGAATGCACCTTCGGGCAGTGGTATCGCGGTCGCGGATTCGCGCGCTACGGCGAGCTTGCGGAGTACGAGGTCGTGGGTGCCGTGCACGAGCGCAGCCATGCGCTCGTCGATGAGCTGTTGGCGCTGGCGCGCGGTGGGCAGTCTGAGGCGGCCCGTGCGCGGCTGCACGAGCTCAAGGCGCTCCGTGACGAGCTGCTTGCTGCCATGAGCGCCCTGATGCGTCGCGTGCGTGAGTCCGAGGGTCGGCAGGCCGCCGAGGCGGGTATCGCACCGGATGGTGCCGACGCGTCGGACAGCGCAGCCTAGGCGCTGAGCCCGGCCGCGGTGGCGGCCATCCCCGCCTCGCCGTGCCAATAGCCATTGCAGGGCCCAACAGGCATCAGCGCATCGAGCTGCGCTGCTGCCTCGCTCGGCGCTAACTGATCGCGCAGGGCCTGGTCGAAGAGCGCGATCACCTGCTCCATGTGCTGGGATTGGGGGCTGATGCGGATCACGTCGACCGCGAGCTCACGCATCGCCGGTAGCTCGGCGAGCAGGTTCACCGTCTGTGCGGACTGGGTCTGGATGCCGTTGAGGACCAGGAATTCTTGATCGTCCTGGGTATTGACGACGAGTCCGTCGGGGTAGCGCATGCAGACGTCCTGGCAGTCATCCTTGGGCAGCGACTTGTGACGAGCGGTGAAGCAGCGTGCCGAGTAGGCGAGCGGCAGGCGGCCGTAGGCCATGACCTCGGTCTCGACACCGGCGGGCCGCAGCCGCTGCATCTGCTCGAGGGTCTCGCGGGTCAGCTCAACCGGCAGTGCCCAACGCGTGAGGCCCTGCTTCGCGAGCACGGCGAGCGTGCGCTCGTTGTAACAGTTGACGCTCGGGCCGATCGCGAACGGGCGCCCCGCGCGCAGCTGGACCGCGCCCATGTCGTTGGCCTCGACCAGGAACCGGTCCTGGCCGCAGATCGCGCGCAGGCGCTTGAGCTCGGACTCGGCCTCGAGCAGGGTCAGGGTCGAGAGCACCACCTCTTTACCCTGCTCGGCGAGGCGCTCGGCGATCGCCAGCCAGTCCTCGTAGCGGACCTGATTGCGCTTCGAGCAGATGGTCTCTCCGAGATAGACGATGTCCACCGGTGATTCGGCCACCATCGCATAGAAGGCGTCGACCTCGGCCTTCGGCCAGTAGTAGCTGATGGGGCCGAGCGAGAGGCGCGGGTGACGGCTGCTGCGGGCGGTGCTGCTGGGGTTCTGTGGCTCGCTCATCGCTTGCTCCTGCCTATTGCCAAGGCCGGTGATAGGGGCCGAGCGTGGTCTGGGCACCCTCGGAGACCTTGCCCAGCGCTGCGGTCCACTCGGGCTTGGGCGCGAAGCTCGCGGGGCTGCGCGCGAAGCTATCGAGCGCCTCGCGCCAGATCTTGGTGACCTGCGCGACATAGACCGGGCTGCGCTGGCGGCCCTCGATCTTCACTGCCTTGACGCCGGCGGCGACCATCTCGGGGAGCAGCTCCATCGCGTTCAGGCTGACTGGGTCTTCGATCGCGTGATAGGTGTGGCCGTCGGTGTTGAAGGTGCCCTTGCACAG
>CAZTYV010000096.1:5668-13207 GCA_964617675.1 uncultured Halochromatium sp.
CCGGTAGCATAAGACGAGAGGATGCAGCGCCCCTCGACCATCACGCAGAGGCTGCCGAAGGCGAAGACCTCGATCTCGACCGGGCTCTGGTCGATGACGTGCTTCACCTGGCTGATCGAGAGCACCCGTGGCAGCACCGCGCGGCGGATACCAAAGTGCTCCTGGTAGAACCGCAGCGCCTCATAGTTGGTGGCCGAGCCCTGGACCGAGAGATGCAGGTTGAGCTCCGGATGGGTGCGGCTGGCGTAGTCGAGCACGCCGATGTCGGCGGCGATCAGCGCGTCGACCCCGAGCTCGGCGGCCTTATCCACCGCTTGCTCGAAGCGTGCGAAGCCGTCCGGGCGCGGGTAGGTGTTGAGGGCGATAAAGACCCGCACGCCTTTACCCCGCGCATACCGAATCCCCTCGACCATCTTGTTCGGCGCGAAGTTCAGGCCGGCAAAATGGCGCGCGTTGGTGTCATCGCGAAAGCCGATATAGACCGCGTTGGCGCCGTTGTCGACCGCGGCCTTGAGCGCCGGCAGATTGCCGGCCGGGCAAACCAATTCCATCGTCTGTGTTTCTCGTGGTTGTCGGGAGTGGTCAGGCGACACGCTCGATCGCCGTCGACGCCGGGTTCGGGGGCTCGAGGGCGTACGCACCCTGGCGGCTGCCACGGCGCCGGAGCGCGTTCTCGATGCCGTTGAGCACGATCCATTTCTTCGAGCACCATTCCGGGGCGAGCAGGATCTCGCGCCGCGCGGTTCCGGTGACGCGGTGATAGAGCACATCCTCTGGGGTGCGCTCGATCATGTCCGCGGCGATCTCGATGTAGTCGTCCAGCGCCAGGGGGCGATAACCGCCGCGGCGCCACTGATGCGCGAGCAAGGTGTGTCGGACCACGTGCAGCGGATGCAGTTTCAGCCCGTCGGTGCCGAGCGCGATGACGCGCGCGAGCGTCTCCAGCGCGGCATCGCGGCCTTCGCCGGGCAGCCCGATGATCAGGTGTGTACAGACCGGGATGCCCCGCAGCCGGGCCGCGCGTACCGTGCGTCGGTAGTCGGCGAAGCCGTGGCCGCGATTGACCCGGGCGAGGGTGCTGTCGAAGGCCGATTGCAGCCCAAGCTCGAGCCAGATCTCATGGCCTTCGGCGCGATAACCGGCGAGCAGGTCCAGCACCGCGTCGGGCACGCAGTCCGGGCGCGTGCCGACCGAGAGGCCAATCACATCGGGCTCGTCCAAGGCCTGACGATAGAGCGTGCTTAACCGCTCGAGATCGTCGTAGGTGTTGGTGTACGCCTGGAAGTAGGCAAAGAAGCGCTCGGCACCGGTGCGCTTACGCAGCACGCGCCGCCCGGCCTCGATCTGCTCGCGGACACCGCGCTCTGGCGCGTGGTCGGCGCCAGCGCCCTGCGCGTTGGCCTCGCTCGGATTGAACGAGACGTTGTTGCAGAAGCTGCATCCGCCACGGCCCTTGCTGCCGTCGCGATTGGGGCAGGTGAAGCCGGCGTGGATCGCCAGCTTGTGGACGCGGTGGCCGTAGCGACGCAGCAGATCGACGCCGAAGGTGTTGACTCGATCTGCTAAGGTCATGCCCGCTGTCAGCTCGCTAAGCCACTCGCTTCTTAGAAAGCCCCCGACTCTCGCAAAAGCGTTGCCGGTTGACATTGAGCAATGTCAACCGGAGGCGACACCCCCAAGGCAATACTCCGGATGTGGCGCCCGGGTTGGGCAAGGGATCAGGCTGTTTAGCGCACCACCCGGGCGGTCCCGTAGCGATCCGTGAGCACGCGGACGCGATCACCGGCGACGAACGAGGCGTCAGCGGCCTGGGTCACGGCCATGGTGCGGCCATTGTCGAGCAGCACCGTGATCTCCAGGCCGCGCTGGCGTGTGACGCCCTCCTCGATCGCCGAGCCGGCCATCGCGCCAGCGAGACCGCCGCCAATGGTCGCCAGCGTCCGTCCGGTGCCCGCACCGACCTCGTTACCAAGCACACCGCCCACGGCACCACCGGCGATCGTCCCAACGCCGCTCTTGGTGCCTTCGATCTGCACCTCACGGACCGATTGGACGGTGCCGAATTCGACGTTCTGGGCGGTGCGCGCCTGATCGCGGGTATAGGACGAGGCGGACATGCTGGCCGGGCAGCCGCTCAGGAGCGTGACGCTTGCCAGCGCGACAAGCGCCAGGCCAGCCGAGTAAAGGGTTCTGCTCATCGTTGGGTCTCCGCTAGTGGAAGCATTGGTGTTGGAAGCATTGATGTCGCAAGCATTGCGATGTCCACTGATCCAGTTGTTACGGCTCACGCCCTTGTCATGCACTTCGGTCCCGCACCTCGATCCCGCACCTCGATCCCGCACTGGGTTTAGACTAGGGAGAGAGCCTAGCAGAGGCACAGGCTTGCACGTACCCCGACAATCGTCTCAGCGGTGATCCGTCCATCATGTCCAGCTTGCTGATTACCAATGCCGACTGCGTCAACGAAGGCCGTCGCTTCGAGGCCGACCTCTTGATCCGCGATGGACGCATTGAGGCCATCGGGGCCGATCTCCAGTCGCACCAGGCCGACCGGGTGCTCGATGCCCAGGGTCGACTGCTGATCCCCGGCATGATCGACGATCAGGTGCACTTTCGCGAGCCGGGGCTGACCCACAAGGCCGACTTCGCCAGCGAATCGCGCGCGGCGGTGGCCGGAGGCATCACCAGCTTCATGGAGATGCCAAACTCCAACCCGCCAACGCTGACGTTGGACCTGCTCGAGGCCAAGTATGCACGCGCCGCTGAGGTCTCGCGCGCGAACTACGCCTTCTATCTCGGTGCGAGCAATGACAACCTAGAGGCCATCCGCGCGGTGCAGGTCGGGCAGGCCTGCGGCATCAAGGTCTTCATGGGCGCATCGACCGGCAACATGCTGGTCGATGACGAGGCGACGCTCGACGCCATCTTTCGAGACAGCCCGCTGCTGATCGCAACCCATTGCGAGGACACGCCGATGATCCTCGCCAACGAGGCCGAGTATCGCGCCCGCTATGGCGAGGACGTGCCGATCGCGGCGCATCCCTTGATCCGTTCCGAGGCGGCCTGCTTCAAGTCGTCGTCGTTCGCGATCGCGCTGGCGCGGCGCCATGATGCGCGCCTGCATGTGCTGCACCTGACCACGGCCAAGGAGCTCTCGCAGTTCGACCCGGGCCCGGTCGCCGGCAAGCGCATCACCGCCGAGGCCTGCGTCCATCACCTGTACTTCGACGAGCGCGATTACGCCGAGAAGGGTGCGCTGATCAAGTGCAACCCGGCCATCAAGCGGTCCGAGGATCGCGAGGCCTTGCTCAAGGCCCTGGCCGAGGATCGCATCGACGTGGTTGCTACCGACCACGCCCCGCATACCCTGGAGGAGAAGGCGCAGACCTATTTCAAGGCACCGGCGGGATTGCCCTTGGTGCAGGACGCGCTGCCCTCGCTGCTCGAGCAGGTCCACGCGGGTCGGCTGACGCTGGAGCAGGTCGTGGCCAAGACCAGCCATGCCGTCGCCGAGTGCTTTGCCATCGAGGAGCGCGGCTATCTGCGCGAGGGCTACTGGGCGGACCTGGCCCTGATCGACCTCGACGCCCCCTACAGCGTTGAGCGCGAGCAGGTCATCGCTAAGTGCGGCTGGTCGCCGTTCGAGGCACGGCGCTTTCGCTCGCAGGTAATGACGACGCTGGTGAACGGCGCCGTCGCCTTCGAGCACGGGGAGCAGGGCGCGCGGATCGATGACGCCCTGCGAGGGCAGCGGCTGCGCTTTGGTCGCCAGCGCTGAGATCTCATGCGAACCTTGCGGTTAAGTGCGGCTCGGGGGCAAGACCTTTGTTGCTGCGCATCATTCACTCTCGCGACGGTGCCGCCTATGGTGGATCTTCATCGCGATCTGCAGGTCTCCAACCGAGAGAGGCAGCCTTGATGTTTTCTTGTTCGTCGACCGATACCCCAAGGGGCCCTGCGCGCGCCCTCGCCAGCGTGCTCGCGCTCGCGCTTGCCGCCGTCGGCCTGCTGCTGACGACCGCGGTCTCAGCGGACGCGAGCGATGTGGCCGTGCAAACGGTCGCGAAGCAGGATGGGCTGCTCAAAGACGACAGCCAGGCCTGCATGCGCTGTCACTGGATGGAGACCATGGCGTACCGCGATCGGGAGACCGGCGAGATCGTCGATCTGTCCATCGATAGCGATGCCTACCGGCATTCGGTCCATGCCGAGCTGGCCTGCAGCGACTGTCATGCGCGCGGCTACAGCCGTTATCCGCATCGCACGAGCAGCGCCGATGAGAACCTGCAATGCGTCGAGTGCCACGAGGCGCATCAGGACGAGGGCGCTCCGAACCTGATCGGCGTTCAGCACGAATACGAGAAGAGCGTCCACGCGGTCGAGAAGGGCGACGATTTCTCCTGTTTCGCCTGTCATAACCCCCATGACTTCAAGCCGGCCGCGGCCGGTAAGTCGATCGCGGAGGTGGTTGCGCAGACCAACGGCACCTGCCTGTCTTGCCACAAGGGCCTGCTCACGCCGGTACCCAAGGGGCATGAATGGCTGCCGAAGCCGCAGGCGCACTGGAGCTCGGTCCGCTGCCTGGACTGCCATACCCCGCTGGAGGGGCGTATCCCGGAGCGGCCGTCGCACCATGTGCTCGCGGCCGCTGACAGCAACCAACTCTGTGTCGAATGCCACCGCAAGGGCTCCGAGCTGTTGAGCCAGCTCTACAATTACCGAGCCGAGCAAGAGCGCGAGCAGCAGGGCTTCTTCTCGCAGGCGCTTTACAACGACGCCTACATCGTCGGCATGAGCCGTAACGCCTGGCTCGACGGCATCAGTCTCGCGATTATCGCCCTGATGATCCTCGGCGTTGCTGCTCACGGGATCGGTCGTTACCTCGCCTACCGCAAACGGGAGTCTTCGCAATGACCGCGCTCTATCTCTATCCTGTCTGGCTGCGGCTGTGGCATTGGGTGAATGCGCTGCTCTTTCTCACCCTGATGGTCACGGGGGTGAGCATGCACTACAGCCTGTCTTGGCTGGTGCCCTTCGACGTCGCGGTGCCGGTGCACAATACCGCCGGGATGCTGCTGACGGTCTCCTGGCTGGTCTTCCTGGCCGGCAACATCTGGGGCGGCAACGGCAAGCACTATCTGATCAGCGTCCGTAGCCTGCCGCGCGATCTCATCGCTCAGACACGCTACTACCTGCACGGCATCTTCGTCGGTGCGCCGCATCCCTTCCACGTCAGTGCCGAGCACAAGCTCAATGCCTTGCAGACGCTGAGCTATGTCGGCGTGATGTTCGGTCTGATGCCGATCCTGATCCTAAGTGGCTGGTCGTTCCTGTTCTCGACCGCGCTGCCGGAGACCCTATTCGGTGTCGGGACCGTCTGGATCATCGCGATGGTGCACCTGGCCACCAGCTGGATGCTCGCACTCTTCTTGATCGTGCATGTCTACATCATCACCACTGGCGAGACGCCGACGACCAACCTCAAGGCGATGATCACCGGCTGGCACAAGGAGCAGTCGAGCGGCTGATGCATTTGGCGGCATCGCCACGCCGATCTGCCTCCTGCCGCGGCTAGCCCGCGATCACCGCATTGCACTCGCTGAGACCCAAGACCATGAACATCCGCTCTCTCTTCGCAACCAAGACGCGCCGCCGCATCGCGATCGTGCTCGCCGTCATCCTGGTGCCAGCGGTGCTCTACAAGGTGGTCTATCCGCTGTTCTTCGACGCCTACACCGGGGTCAAGAATGCGCCGCTGACCTATGACACCCGCACGCTCAGCGATGCCGAATTCGAGCAACTGGCATTGGAGCTGACCGAGGAGACCCGCCGCGAGCGGGCCGAGGCAACCGTGCGTGAGGATCAGGACAGCTTTGCGCGCCAAGTGAAGATGGACATCCTGATGAGCACGCCCTCGTTCATCCGCGAGGCGGGCTATCCGCACATCGGCTACTTCCGCGAGGCTGGCATCCGCGAGTACAAGGGTCCGGAGACCTGCCTGCAGTGCCACGCGACCATCGATATCACGCATGAGGACGGCACCGTCGAGACCGTCGATACGCTGGCCGACATCGTCGATACGGTCCACTTCAAGTTCCAGAGCGCGGCCGGCGGCGCCTTCTCCACCTATGGCTACGACGGCCGGCAGGTGAATGCCGATGGGGCGCGCAAGATCCCGGTCGGCAAGATCAACCGCGCCTGCGGTATTCCTGGCAGCTTTTCCTGGACCGGTTGGGCGGCACTGGTCGAGAGCCGGCCCGAGCATGGGCTTGCGGCGGAGGCGGAGGCCCAGTCTTCAGCGGTCGAGCACAAGGCTGAGGCGCACTCGAGCGCCGGCCAAAGGCTCGCGTCCACCGATGGTACCCAGGATGACGGCGCTCAGAGCAACGGCGTGGTGCTGCGCAGCGAAGGCTGCGGTCAGTGTCATATCGGCGGCAACTACCACCCCGCGACTGAGAAGATGATGCCGGTGGGTGACGTGCCCGATATGGCCAAGGAGGGGATTGACTGCCTGATCTGCCACGCCGCCGAGTACGACATGGATCAGCGCTATGTGATTCAGGACAAGAACGGCCTGCGCTGGAACCAGGATCGCAGCCTGCGAGCGGCGCTCACGGTGGGCCGCGCCACCAATCAGAACTGCCTCAACTGCCACCAGCACAACATGGGCGGCGACGCCTACATCCATAACGTGGCCGCCAAGCATCTGGGCGAGAAGCACCAGCGGCTCTTGCACACCGGCGCCAAGCGCGGCAACCCGTTCAGTCCGCAGGACGACGTGCACGCGGCCGCTGGCATCAAGTGCACCGACTGTCATCAGCCCGAGGGTCACAAGATCCCGCGCGGGCGCAAGGGCGTCGACCTGGTCGCGACCGATCTGCCCGAAAAAGAGGTCACCTGCGAGAGTTGTCACTCCAAGGCCCCGCATAATCTCTCCGATCATCGCGCGCTACTCAACGGCCACGTCGCGCGGCTGGCCTGCGAGACCTGCCACATCACGCAGCTGCAGGACAACAATGTGGTGCTGCGGGACTGGGTGCACCCCACCTGGGATGCCGAGGAAGGCATCTGGACGCCGACCGACGTCTATCGCTCCGGCGAGCCCGGTAAGGGGATGATGTACCTGTGGTTCAACGGCAACGGCACCTTCCTGGCCAACGCGCTCGGCAGCAACCCTGAAGGTGACGGCAGCTACGACCCGCTGATGCAGCAGATCGCGCGCATCGATGATCCCGAGGTGATCGCCGCGGTGCGCGCCAAGGCCGAGGAGCTCAAGGCCCAGTATCCGGACATCGACGTCGAGCGTTATGTCGAAACAGCGACGAATCCGCTCTCGCAGCTCTCGCCCGAGATGCTGGAGAAGCGCCGCCAGATGATCACGGAGAACCTGCGCGCCGCCATGGAGAAGGGCGAGAGCCGGATCTATCCGTTTAAGCCCTTCAACGCGATGATGTTCGAGGACATGAACAATCAGGGGCCGTTCGGCGCGATGATCCTGCCCTTCGACTACGCCACCTACTACGAGACCGGCGATACCCG
>CAZTYV010000096.1:13217-13613 GCA_964617675.1 uncultured Halochromatium sp.
CAAGGCGGTGCAGGACCCGATCGTTCAGCGCATGTATCAGGAGCCGTTCAAGCTCTACATGATGGATGAGTTCATGGCCTACTTCGGGGTCGAGGGCGGGTGGAAGACCATCTATCCGCTCACCGCGGATGGCCAGCTTGGCCCGCAGGTTGAGCCGCATTGGATGCGCCAGATGGGCACCCTGATGGTCAACCACGGCATCCAGCGCGAGGGTCACAGCTGCAAGGACTGCCACCAACCGAACGGCATCCTGGACTATGCCGCTCTCGGTTATCCGCCGGAGCGGATCACCGAGCTGACTTCCAACGAGATCATCGAGGAGATCGAGCCCTAGGTGGGCTCCTCTTGCGACTCTATTGCATTCGGCCTGAGCTCAGGCGGAGCTTAGGCTGAGCT
>CAZTYV010000097.1:0-9860 GCA_964617675.1 uncultured Halochromatium sp.
CTGGCTGCAGCCGAAGGATAAGGCGGTCAACGCGGCGAGGGCCGCCGTGAGCCAGCGATTGGGGCCCCGACTGGGACCTGGACTAGAGCCCAGACGGGGGCTCAGACGGGGGCACAGACTCGGGCACAGCAGGCGAAGGGGTAGACTAAGGGGCTGGCCAAGCGGCTGGTTGGACCTGGGACTCACGCGCCGTGGCGGGTGATATCGACGGCGTCGATGCTCGCCGGCGGTGCCGTCGAGGCAAGACCGCTGTCGCGATACTCGTAGTGCTTCACCTTGCGCCTGATGTTGCGCTGGATGATCACGCCGAGCACCTTCCACTGCAGGCCGGTCAGCTCGATCTCCGGGAAGCTCGCGTTCAGTGCCAGCAGCCACTCGCGCCCCTGCTCGTCGCGCCGGTACTGTCGGAACCAGCGCACGCCCTCGACCTCGGCAAAGACGTACATGCCACTCCGGCATTGCTCGGTCGGCTCGACGATCACCACGCAGCGGTCTGGAAACTCAGGCTCCATGTCCGGGCCCAGCACCTGCAGCGCGTAGGGCTCGTGCATACTGCAGCCCGTGCCTTCCAGCATGGGTTCTGACATCATTCGTCCTCATCTTCGAGTTGTCGGTGGTCGGTCTCTAAGGCTCAGGAGACGGCAAGGGCGCCGATCTGACCACTGACCGGTAACCGCCCATGGCCTCCTTAGGTGGGACTGGCCGTCGTCAGGTCAATATCGCGCCTCCCATCCGCTCGCTTTCGCCGGTCTCGTCGCACATCCAGCCTCATGATTCGACTTCACGCTGCCACGGAGCAGGTCCACAAGGATCGGCGCGATGCTCGCAACCTGCGCGGCATCCTGCCGTATCTGGCCGAGTTTCGCGGTCGTGCACTGCTGGCGCTGGGCTGTCTCGTGATGGCCAAGCTGGCCAACGTCGGCGTGCCGATCGTGTTGAAGGGGATCGTTGACGCCTTCGAGCAGGCGCGCGAGCAGGTCTTGGTCCTGCCCCTTGGTCTGCTTGTCGCCTATGGCGCACTGAAGCTCAGCAGCTCCTTGTTCAACGAACTGCGCGATGTGGTCTTCGCGAGGGTGCGTTTTCGCGCCATGCGTCGGCTCTCGACCCGGGTGCTGACGCATCTGCACCGGCTCTCGCTAAGCTACCATCTGGGCCGCCAGAGCGGGGCGGTGAGCCGCGACCTGGAGCGGGGTACGCGCTCGATTGCGACCATCCTCAACTACCTGGTCTTCAGCGTGATCCCGGTGCTGGTCGAGTTTACCTTGGTCGCCGTAGTGCTGCTGACCAAGTACGAGCTGATCTTCACGCTGGTGACCTTTGGTACCGTCGCCGTCTATGTCGGCTTCACCTTCGCCATTACCGAGTGGCGTATGGACTATCGCCGCCAGATGAATGTGCTCGACTCGAGCGCCAACACCCAAGCCTTCGACAGCCTCCTCAATTATGAGACGGTGAAGTATTTTGGCAACGAGCGCTTGGAGCTGGATCGCTATGACAACACCCTAGCGGATTGGGAAGAGGTCGCAGTCAAGAGTCAGTCCTCGATGTCGCTGCTCAACTTCGGTCAGGGCAGTATTATCGCCCTCGGCGTCACCCTGATCATGGTCTATGCGGCGCAGGGCGTGGTCGATGGCAAGATGAGCATCGGTGACCTGGTGTTGGTCAACGCCTTCATGCTGCAGCTGTTCATCCCGCTCGGCTTCCTCGGCATCGTGTATCGGCAGATCAAGTACGCGCTGGCCGACATGGATCTGGTGTTCAAGCTGCTTGAGCGCAGACCGGAGATTACCGACGCGCCTGGGGCGCCGCCACTGGTGTTGAGCAAGGGGGTGGTACGCTTCGAGCAGGTGGATTTTCACTATCAACCGGAGCGGGCGATCCTGCACGCGGTCGACTTCCAGATCGATCCTGGCGAGAAGGTTGCCGTCGTCGGCCACAGTGGGGCGGGAAAATCCACCCTGGCTCGATTGCTGTTCCGCTTCTACGACCCGCAGCAGGGCCGCATCCTGATCGACGGCCAGGATATCCGCGGTGTGCAGCAGCACAGCCTGCGCGCCGCGATCGGCGTCGTGCCGCAGGACACCGTGCTGTTCAACGACAGCATCCGCTACAACCTGGCCTATGGTCGACCGGAGGCGAGCACGGACGAGATCCGACAGGCCGCTGAGCTGGCGCATATCATCGAATTCATCGATCGGTTGCCGGATGGCTGGGACACGGTGGTTGGCGAGCGCGGTCTGAAGCTCTCCGGCGGCGAGAAGCAGCGTGTGGCCATCGCTCGGGCCATCCTCAAGCGGCCGCGTATCCTGATCTTCGACGAGGCCACCTCATCGCTGGACAGCCGCACCGAGCAGGCGATCCAACAGACGTTGGCCGAGGTCTCGGAGGATCACACAACCCTGGTGATCGCGCATCGGCTCTCGACCGTGGTCGATGCCGACCGCATCCTGGTGATGGAGCAGGGCCGCGTCATCGAGCAAGGGGCGCACCGTGCGCTGCTCGCGCGCGGCGGCACCTATGCCGCGATGTGGGAGCTGCAACAGCGCGAGCGTGAGGAGAGCGCGCTCGAGGATCTCGACGAATGACCCCGCGACTTGCACCGACCTGGCGGGGCTCGCTAAGGCTCGGCGGCCAAGCGGCGCGCGGATCGAGCGCGCGCTCCGCGGATGCCTTGCGGGCGCAGCGCGAGGCGCGGGCAAGCGCAACGGGGTCGACGCCGCGACCGAGCGCGCGCCGCCGCGTCGGTCAGATCCTGATCTCGGCACGGCTGGCCTGGCCGATGGCGACGGTGGCCTTGGCGCTCCTCGGGGCCCTGGGGCTGCTGCTGGTCAACATCCTCGCGCCGGCCCTCGCTTGGCCGAAGTGGCTTTGTCTCGCAACCCTTTTGGCCGGGATCGGCGGTGTTGTTCTGTTCGGTCTGCGTCTGAGGTCGCAGTTGCTGATACCCCTGGTGAGCCTCGAGGATACGGTCGCACGCGTCTGTCAGGGCGAGCCGGGCGCCAGTCGCTCGCTCTCGAACGTGGGCGTGCTCGACGACATGGCGCGCGATATCGGGGCGCTGAACGCCGAGCTCACCGAGCTCTATGAGGACATGGACACGCGCGTGGCGCGTCAGACCATGCGTCTCGCGCAAAAGACCGCGTCGCTGAAGATCCTCTACGACGTCGCCGCTGAGATCGCGCGCGCCGAGAGCCTGGACGCGCTCCTGATCCGTTTCCTGCGCACACTTAAGGAGATGGTCAATGGCCGTGCGGCCACCGTGCGGCTGGTGGCGGCCGATGGCAGCCCGCGTATGGTCGGCTCGATTGGCTTGGATGACGATCTGGTGCAGGAGCAGGACATGGCGCCGGTCGATCTGTGCCTATGCGGAACCGTCCTCTGTCCCGGGGAGATCGTCTGCGACAATGACCTTCGCTACTGCTCGCGCGTCTATGGGCGGCGGATGTTCGAGAGCGACGAGCTCGAGGTGGTCACGGTTCCGCTGAAACACCACGACGAGTTGTTGGGCGCCTATTCGATCTTCATCGAGCGCTCCGGGATCAGCCGCCGCGAGGACATCCTGGATCTGCTCGCAACCATCGGACAGCATATCGGCGTGGCGATCGCCAAGTACCGCTCCGATCACGAGGCGAGGCGGCTCTCGATCCTGGAAGAGCGCAGCTCGCTCGCGCACGAGCTGCACGATTCACTCGCACAGACGCTGGCGAGCCTGCGCCTGCAGGTGCGCATGCTCGCCGATGCGCTGGAGGGTCACGAGGTGCCCGATGAGGCGCGGGCGGACCTCTGGCGCATCCGTAACGGCATCGATGAGGCGCATGGCGAGCTCAGGGAGCTGCTCGCGAGCTTCCGCGCGCCCCTCGATCGGCGCGGGCTGATCCCAACGCTCGAGGAGATTACCCGACGCTTCGGTCAGCGCACCGGCATCCACTCGGTGTTCCAGATGGGCTGTCGGCCGTTCGATCTGTCGGCCGCCGAGGAGCTGCAGATCATGCGCATTGTCCAGGAAACCCTCACCAATGTGCGCAAACATGCGCAGGCGCAGACGGTTCGTGTCCTGCTCACGCGCGAGCAGACCGGTGAGTACGTGCTGTTGATCGAGGACGATGGCGTCGGCTTCAGCACGCCGCGGCGCAGCGGCCACCCCGGGGAGCACATCGGCCTCTCGATCCTCGAGGAGCGGGCGCGTCGGATCAACGCCGCGTTAAATATCGAGAGCGAGCCCGGCGAGGGCACCCGGGTCGAGCTGGTGTTCAACCCGAGTGCGCGCGGCGCCGCGAGCGCGCAGGTCAGCTGATGCGTGTCCTGCTGATCGACGACCACGCCCTGTTCCGGATCGGCTTGCTCGAGCTCTTGGAGCGGCGCGGGATCGAGGTCATCGATGCGGTAGGCGACAGCGAGGTGGGCCTGCAGCTCGCGCGCGACTGCGCCCCTGATGTGGTGCTGATGGACCTGCGCATGCCGGGCGAGAGCGGCATCGATCTGGTGCGCAAGATGAAGCAGCTCGGGATCGATCGCCGCGTCGCGATGTTGACCACCAGCACCGATGAGCGTGATGTGGTCGACTCGCTACAAGCGGGGGTCAATGGCTACCTGCTCAAGGATATGGAGCCGGACGAGCTGATCGCGGCCTTGCAGGGCATCATTGCCGGTCACACCATCGTCGCGCCCGAGCTCACCAGCGCCTTGGCGCGCGCGGTCCGGCAGGAGGCGCCGAGCGCAGCGCAGGATGCCGGGCTGGCATTCTCGGATCTGACGCCGCGCGAGATGGAGATCCTGTGCCACCTCGCCGGGGGCCAGAGCAACAAGGCGATCGGCAACGAGCTTGGGATCTCGGAAGGCACCGTGAAGCTGCACGTCAAGTCGATCCTGCGCAAGCTGAAGATGCGCTCGCGGGTCGAGGCCGCGGTGCTCGCGGTCGAGCAGGGACTCTGCGACCGTCATTGAACGAAGAACCAATGAGCTGAAGCCTTATGAAGAACTTCTTGGAGTTGATCCGCAACTGCCTGACCGATGTTCGCGAGATCATGCCCTGGGACCTCGAGGAGCGGCTGCAGGCCAATCCGAGCCTACTGATCGTCGACGTGCGCGAGCCCGACGAGTTCGAGCGCATGCACATCCCGGGCTCAATGAACGTGCCGCGAGGGATCTTGGAGTCGGCCTGTGAATGGGACTACGAGGAGACCGAGCCAGAGCTGGTGCAGGCCCGCGAGCGCGAGGTCGTTGTCGTCTGTCGCTCCGGGCATCGCAGCATCCTGGCCGCGCATTCGCTGCAGGTGCTCGGCTACGAGAACGTGGTCTCGCTGCAGACCGGCGTCCGCGGCTGGAAGGATTACGACCAGCCCTTGGTCGATGGCGAGGGCAGAGCGGTCGATCTCGATGACGCCGACGTCTATTTCACGCCCAGGCTGCGACCGGATCAGCATCGCCCCAGCACAGCGCCCGCTTCGCCCACATCCGCTTGAGCACCATCTGCTCGAGCCCCTGCCCGAGCATCAGGCGAGGCGCGGCCTGAGACGGTGGCCGACGCGCGGCGCCGCCTGAGCGCGGTTCAGATCGCGGGCCCGAGCCCGAGCGCGGTTCAGACCGCGGGCTGATCGGCGGCGCGCCGGAGGCTCAGTGCCGAGTGACTAAGGGCTGACCAGATATCGCAGATTGCTCTGATCGAAGGGGCGGGCGGCAATGCCCAAGCGCGCCAACCCGTCGTCACTGCAGGTATTGCCGGCCAACAGCATCCGCAGTTGGTCGCGCGTGATCGGGAACCAGCTGAAACGCCCAAGGAGCGACGCGACCGGCTCGAGCACCAGGGTCGGAGCAGGCAGCATCGGTTTCGACTTGCCGCTCGCTGTCGCAAGCGCTCTTAGGATCTCCTTCCAGGATGGGCTGTCGGGTCCGCAGAGTGCGTAGGTCTGGCCGACGGCATCATCGCGGCCAAGGGCGGTGGCGAAGGCCGCCGCAACGTCCTCGACATGCACGGGCGCAAGGCGGAAGGCGCCTGCATCCAGGAAGGAGAGACCGGAGAAGAACAGCGGCGCCGGCACCGGGCTGTCGATCAGCTCCTGCTTCAATTGGGTGCAAAACTCCATGCGCCCGCGGGGTGGGCCGAAGATCACCGACGGACGAAATATGGTCCACTGCAGGCTCGAGGCCTTCAGGCGCTCCTCGGCGGCGAGCTTGGTGGTCTGGTACGAGGTCTCAGCGGCGTCGACGCCGTTCGCGCTCATCAGCAAGAAGCGGCTGAGCCCAAGCTCCTCGGCGACGGCGATGGTCCGCTCGGCGCCGCGCCGCTGCAGCGCGTCGAAGGTGATGCCTTGCCGCGGCAGCTCGCGCAGGATGCCGATAAGATAGATCGCCGCGTCGGTGCCCGTCAGACAAGCACGTACCTCGTCCTCGCTCGCGACCGTGCCGGGGACGGCCGTGCAGTTCGGCCTTGCGCCGAGCTTGTGCTCGCTGCCAGGGCGAGTGAGCACGCGCAGCTCGTGGCCCGCATCCAAGAAGGCGTCGACGATGTAACTGCCGACGAATCCGGTTCCGCCAATGACTGCGATCTTCATGAGTGTTCTCCCCGGGAAGCCGATGCCCCCGCCTTTGTCGATGTTTCGTTCATGCGCGTGCTTACCGCGTCGAGGCTTGCAAAGCTTCTGTCGAGTCTAGACTCTCCTAAGCCTCCTATCCTCGCTCATTTGGAGGCGCATCTTGCCAAACCATACCCTGATCGTCGGCGGCAGCTCCGGAATCGGCGCCGCCCTGGTCGAGACCCTGGTCGCCCACGGGCATCAGGTGACACACCTCTCGCGCGAGCCGCAGAAGGCACCGGCCTTGGACGCCGTGCGTGGCTACCGCTGGGACGCGGTGTCCGAGCCGTTTCCCACTGACTGTTTGCCCGAGCGCCTCGATGGGTTTGTCTACTGTCCCGGCAGCATTCGTCTCAAGCCCTTCGCGCGGTTACAGGCGCAAGAGCTGCGAGACGATCTAGAGCTAAACCTGATCGGTGCGATGCGTGCGCTCCAAGCCTCGCTCGAGGCGCTCAAGCGCAGTGACCAGGCCGCCGTGGTCTTGTTCAGCACGGTCGCGGTGCGCACGGGCATGCCCTTTCACGCCTCGGTGGCGGCGGCCAAGGGCGCGGTTGAGGGGCTGACGCGCGCACTCGCCGCCGAGCTCGCGCCTGAGGTCCGCGTGAATGCGATCGCGCCGACGATTACGGACACACCACTGTCTGCTCGGTTGCTGAGCACCGAGGAGAAGCGCCGACTGGCGGCCGAACGACACCCGTTGAAACGGATCGGGACTGCTCAGGAGTTGGCCGAGATGGCGCGCTGGCTACTGACCGATGCATCGATGATCAGTGGCGAGGTCATCGCTGCAGATGCGGGCCTCTCGGCGCTGAGGATGCTTTGATGCGGATGGTCTAGGCGAGCCGGGCGCAGCGGCTAGGTGCTGGCGGCCGGGGCAGTCAATCCCGAGGTGGGGGGGTGCTGTTGGAGACGACGGCTGCCAAGCCGGCGAAGCTTCGGCTTGAGGTTGGAGAAGGCGGACTTGATTGCCTCTTCCGCCTTCTTCTGCGCCTCCCTGACGATGACTTGTTGTCGTTCTGGTGAGGTGATCCGCAGCTCGACACGGACACGGTGGCCGTTAAGTTGGTCAAATTCTTCGGCGATGCGGGCCTGGATCTCGTAGTCCCGGCCTGGAAAGCTGTTCTGGATCGCTTGCGCCTGCTGATTGATCAGCCGCTTGATACGATCATCCAACGCGAGAAAGTCTCCAGAAATTCTTACGCTCATTCACTACCTCGTGGGATACAAGCCACTGGGCCTGAACCTCCTCAAAGAGATCCTGCCCTGACCGCTGTGCTAGCGTCGCAAGGATTGTGGTTCGCCAGGTTTGTTCGAGGGACCTGCTGATCGCCGGCGGCCTGTTTGCAGACCTTAGATCGACGCGCACGTTTGGAACGAGCGTTTCCCTCGACTCTGCCTTGGCGTTAATGGTGCTCGAGACGCCTTTGGGCTGGCTGGTTCAACAGCCGCCCGAGGATCGAACGAGCGTTACATGGAGTCGTACTTGCGATTCGAATCCTTATCAGGCCGGTGCCGCGGAAGGGGTGGGGCGGTGGCGCTCTGTCGGACCTCTCCAATGACGGTCTGACGATACCATAAAGATGGCGATCCAACACTAGGAATTCCAGGCGTCAATCCACGTCATCGCGTTTAAACTTTGCGCGAGCGCGGCGATGGGCGAGCGGCAGACAGGCGCAGAAATCCACGGAATCAGCGGGGTTGGGTGGGGATCGCGCGATTGAACTTTCGCGCGGCCGGTTTCTCGAAGCCACTGAGCTTCGCAGAAGCTCTCTGACTCCTTGTCGTGTTCCCCGCCTCTGGCGGGGTTTTTTTTGGGGCAGAGGTCGATTCGGCCTTCGGCTGGGGGCCGGCAGCACGGCCTGCAGCTGACACCACCTGCGCCGCGGCTGGCGCCGATCCCGCTCGGCCCCCGGGCCGCGCTGCTCGCCGCTTGAGGTGTGAAACTGGAGACGATGTTGGGATCAAGGGTCAATGCCTGAAGGCGATACGATTACCAAACTGGGGCGCTTCTTGCA
The DNA here is from genome assembly GCA_964617675.1 of uncultured Halochromatium sp. Taxonomy (GTDB): domain Bacteria; phylum Pseudomonadota; class Gammaproteobacteria; order Chromatiales; family Chromatiaceae; genus Lamprobacter. The sequence continues at coordinate 8,588 of CAZTYV010000097.1, forward strand.
GGATGCATTGGTAGGTCAAGCGGTTCAACGGGTGCGGTTGCACCCGGCCTTCGGCGAGTCGACGGGCCCCGCGCGCATTGAGGCCGTCAGCACCTTGGGCAAGCATCTCTATCTGGCGTTCGACCATGGTTGGGTGTTGCGCAGTCATCTGGGCCTCTACGGCAGTTGGCACCGATACCGCGTCGGTGAGCCTTGGCGGCGACCCCGTCGGCAGCTCTCGATCCTGGTCGAGACCGCCGAATGGAGCTTCGTCTGCTTTAACGCGAAGGAGGCGCAATGGCTCAAGCGGGCCGGCTTTGCGCTGGCCGATCAGCAGCAGCGCCTCGGCCCAGACCTGATCAGCGAGCCGCTCGATGCCTCGGTCTTGCTTGAACGGGCGCGCGGCTGGCTTGCGCCCTCGACCCTCCTGGTCGATGTTCTGCTCGATCAGCGGCTTGCGGCCGGTATCGGGAATGTCTACAAGTCGGAGGTTCTGTTTCTCGAAGGCTGCTGCCCCCAGGCCCGCCTCGCCGAGTTGAGCGATGAGGGGCTGTTCGGGCTGTATCGGCGCGCGGCTGAATTGCTGCGGCAAAATCTCGGGGGAGGTGCGCGGCGCACGCGCTTCGCGCGCGATGGCCTTGGCACCTTGTGGGTCTACGGGCGGCTCGATCGCCCTTGCTTTCGCTGTCGAACCCCGATTAGCCGCGCGATTATCGGTGCGCGCCCGCGCTCGACCTATTGGTGCGAGTCCTGCCAGCGCGCCGCGCCGAACACTCGGGTGGCGAGATGAGGTCCCACCGCGAGGCCAGCGACTGGGTCATGCTCGCGGTGCTGACGCTGACCTGGGGCTCGTCGTTCCTGTTTACCAAGATTGCGGTTGGGGGACTCAGCTTCGAGCTCGTGGTCACGGCCCGCCTCGGATTGGCAGCGGTGGTCCTGGTGCCGGTGGCACTGGCCCTGCGCCGACCCTGGCCGCGCGGCTTCAGGCTCTGGCTGTTCTTTGTGCTGATTGCCGTGATCGGCAATCTGCTGCCATTTTCGTTGATCACCTGGGGGCAGCGCTCCATCGATAGCGGGTTGGCCGGTATCCTGATGGCGGTGATGCCGCTCGCCACACTGGGGCTCGCGCATCTGTTCGTGCCCGGAGAGCGTTTGACCTCGGCGCGGGTCTGGGGCTTTCTGCTCGGCTTCGCCGGGGTCTTGCTCTTGATCGGCCCCGAGGCGCTGCTGGCAATTGGCGGTGATCGTGGCCCCCTGCTACCGATGCTTGCGGTTCTAGCCGGCGCGCTCTGTT
>CAZTYV010000097.1:9907-13598 GCA_964617675.1 uncultured Halochromatium sp.
GCGGCCGTGACCAGTCTGGCCGCACTCTTTTCGCTGCCAAGCGTCCTGGGCTCGCTCGTGCAAGGCCCGAGCGCGAGCACGATCACGCCCGCGACGATCGCGTCGGTCCTCTTCCTGGGGCTCCTCTCAACCGCGACGGCGATGATCGTCTATTTCCGGTTGATCCAGTCGGCGGGCCCGGGCTTCACCTCGCAGCTCAATTACCTGATCCCACTCTGGGCGGTCGCCATTGGCATCCTCTTCCTTGGGGAGGCGCCGACACTGGGGCATCTTGGCGGACTGTCGCTGATCTTGGCCGGCATCGTGCTCGCGCGGCGAGGACCGATCCAACCCTGATGCGCCCTGGGCTCGTCGCTTCAGCGCCTGTCGGCGCGCGCGGGCGCTGAGGCGGTTACTCGAAGAGGTCGCGGAAGGCCTTGGCGAAGCGCTTGTAGGCGTCCCAGCCGTCCTTGTCCATCACCTGATCGATGACCCAGCGATTCTCGTCCTCGCGTCCCATCAGCTGTTGCACCTCGAAGCCGAGGTGGCGCAAGAAGGGGTAGGTTGGCCCATCGTCATCGAGCTGATAGTCCGCGTATTCCTCGGAGCGGGCATTGAGCCGCTGCAGGAAGGGCGAGCCGTAGTCGCCGGGGCCGAGCAGGTCCTGGCTGTTGTCTTGCACGTGCTCAACCAGTTTCTTCGCGAAGGCGGTGATCAACGCACGCCGCTGCGCGTCGTCGAGCATCCCGTGGCTGAGGCGATCGGCGATCTGGATGAGAAAGACCAGATACTCCTGGATCACCTCGAGACGCTGCGCGTCATCGCGGTAGATGAAGCGCTCGCAATGCAGCGAGATCGCCTTGTCGACGGCGATGCGCCAGGCGATGAAGGCGAGCGCGCCGCCGATCTCATCGAGCGAGCGTTGGCTCTCGTCGTTCCACCAGTGACTCTTGATACGGAGCGCCATGATCGATCCCGGACTCTTTCGTCTGTCTACCTGAGTGTTTTTCTGGGTCAGCTCGGCCCCTACCTAGGGTCTCATCGCTAAGATGTCATCCGGGCAGGCTGAGCCACTCGTCTCGGCGCAAGAGATGGGGCCCGTCCCTGCCTCAACCTAGACCTTTAGAGCAGGTCATCGACGATGAAGCAGCATCAGGTGCAGGCGCTCGCCGAAGCCGTTCAACACAACTGCCATATCTCCGATGCCCGTCATGGCGGCGACTATTCGCTGTGCATCTATCTGATGAAGATGCGCGAATACTATCGCTGGGAACAGCGGTTGCCCTTCAATGCCGCGCTGCAGAAGGAGGCGGTGGGCGACTGGCTGGCGCGTCGCGAGGCACTCTGGGAGGCGCTGGCCGAGGTCGAGTTGTCGCCGCTCGAGATCGCTGGCGAGCGTTTCGATCCGTTCGATACCGACGCCATCAACGCCAGGCTCGCACCCGAGGGGCTGGTCTACAGCAGCGGGTTGGGCGGCCAGGCCAAGCCGCACTTCTTTCTCGCCGATCTCGAGCGGATCGCGGTTAACGGCGATTGCTCGGTCTATGTCTCGGCGGCGGAGCATGCACGCGATCTCACGGCGCCACCGGCGATGTCACTCGGTCAGAACATCTTCCTGAGGCGAGAGTCGCTGCGGCGGATGCTTTGGGAAAAGCTGGAGGGCTGGCGCTGGAGTCGGCCTGACAATGCCCTCGGGCGTGCCTTCGCCTGTTACGCCTTCGACACCGACTTCGATGCGGCCTTGGAGGCGATGACCGAGCGTGAGATCGAGAATGCGCTCTTGCATGAGCAAGGCGAGCACCAGGCTGGGCAGCTGCTGGGTGACGGGCCCTGGGGCGAGATGCTGCTCGCGCTGGCCCAGACCCCGGCAGAGCTGATGGCGCGCGCGGTGCGCGATCATCTGGCAGATGCGTTGGTGACGCTGCCTCGGCTGTTGGAGCGCCCCGCCGTGGAGACACAGCCGGCCGCCTTGCACTTCTACATCGGCAACCTGACCAACATGCGCAAGTCGATCTTTCCGTCGCTGACCTTGGCCTACGAGGGCTGGCGCGAGGATGGCGACCTGGGGGCGCTGCGGCAGCTCGCCGAGCGTGGGCGTGATCATTGGCTTGCGCTCGGCAGCGCGATGCTGGATCTGTACCAAGGGCAGGGCGTGGCAGCGGCGCGGCCGATCAGCGAGCTGGTCTCGGCTAGGCATCTCTAGGCAAGCGGTGACGACTTCGGTGTTCGTGTCGAGCCTTGGCTCGGCCTGGCTCCGGCAGGCGCTAGCTGCGGACCGGGCGTCCGTTGAGTGCCGGTTGAAAGCGCGCCGGGAACGGACCGGGGGCGGGCGCGGCAAGGGCGCTGGGCCTCTGACCCTGGCACGAGCCGCTGAACAGGCCTTGTGTACCCGCGGCGCCCGACCATCTGGCCTTCGGGGTCGCTTTTGATCCGCCCAGCTCGGCGGTACACTCTCTCATTGCCAACCTGTTTGACACCCGAGGTCGCCGTGGTCGCCCCGCAGCCGAGTTTCCGCCGTATCGAGCGGCTTCCCCCTTACGTCTTCAATATTGTCAACGAGTTGAAGGCCGCGGCCCGAGCGCGGGGTGAGGATATCATCGACTTCGGTATGGGCAATCCCGATCAGCCGACGCCGCAGCATATCGTCGATAAGCTGCTTGAGGCCTCGGGACGGCGTGATACCCACCGCTATTCGGTCTCGCGCGGTATCCCGCGCCTGCGGCGAGCGATCGCGCGCTGGTACCTGGACCGCTTCGATGTCGAGCTGGACCCGGATAGCGAGGCGATCGTCACCATTGGCTCGAAGGAGGGGTTGGCGCATCTGGCACTCGCGACCATGGGCGCGGGTGATACGGTGTTGGTGCCGAACCCGGCCTATCCGATCCATCCCTACGGTTTCATCATCGCCGGCGCCGACGTGCGCCATGTCCAGTTGACGCCCGAGGTCGATTTCTTCGACGAGCTGCGCCGCGCCATCCTTGACTCCTGGCCGCGGCCGAAGATGCTGGTGCTGAACTTCCCCGGTAACCCGACGACCCAGTGCGTCGAGCTGCCGTTCTTCGAGCAGGTGGTCGAGATCGCGCGCGAGCACGGTATCTGGGTGGTGCACGATATCGCCTACGCCGACATCGTCTTCGACGGCTACAAGGCACCGTCGATCCTGCAGGTGCCTGGCGCCAAGGAGATCGCGGTCGAATTCTTCTCGATGTCGAAGAGCTACAACATGCCGGGTTGGCGCATCGGCTTCATGTGCGGGAATCCGCAGCTTGTGGCCGCCTTGGCGCGGATCAAGTCCTATCTGGACTACGGCACCTTCACGCCGATCCAGGTGGCGGCGATCCATGCGCTGGAGTCGTCGCAAGACTGTGTCGTCGAGATCCGCAACATGTACCAGAGCCGACGTGATTGTCTCTGCGATGGGCTCAATGATGCCGGCTGGCCGGTCGAGCGCCCGAAGGCGACCATGTTTGTCTGGGCGCGCATCCCCGAGCCCTACCGCGAGATGGGCTCGCTCGAGTTCTCGAAGAAGCTGCTGCGCGATGCCAAGGTCGCCGTTTCGCCCGGTGTCGGCTTCGGTGATTACGGCGATGATCATGTGCGCTTCAGCCTGATCGAGAACGAGCATCGCACGCGTCAGGCGGTGCGCGGCATCAAGCAGATGTTCCGTGAGGATGCGCGGGCTGGGTAGTCGCCCGGGCTTAATTGCCGCGGC
>CAZTYV010000098.1:0-13496 GCA_964617675.1 uncultured Halochromatium sp.
GGTCGGCCACCACCGGTCAGGTCGCGCCCTGGGTCTACCAGCGCATGACCGAGACCTTCGTGCTCGACGAGGAGATGCGCGAGCGCCTCGCGGCACTGAACCCAACCGCCTCGGCCAAGGTCGCGCAGCGCCTGATCGAGGCGCATGAACGCAACTATTGGTCGCCCGATGCCGAGACCCTGGAGGCGCTGCGCCAGGCCGGTGAAGAGCTCGAAGACCGCCTTGAAGGCATCACTGAAGGAGTCGCCGCATGACCCTCGACGATCTCCCAACCACGATCTACGGTGGCGGCCAGCCGAGCCTGCGCCCGCGAGGGACGAGCGCAGGGCGCAATGATCCACGCCTCGACGGTGAGGGCAGTGTGCAGGTGCAGCTCGATCCCACCGAGCGCATCGATAAGGCCCAGGTCTTTGCCGTCTACGGCAAGGGCGGCATCGGCAAGAGCACGACCAGCTCCAACCTCTCGGTGGCCTTCTCGAAGCTCGGCAAGCGCGTCGTGCAGATCGGCTGTGACCCCAAGCACGACAGCACCTTCACGCTCACCAAGTGCCTGGTGCCGACGGTCATCGATGTGCTCGAGTCGGTCAACTTCCATCCGGAGGAGCTGCGCCTTGAGGACTTCGTCTACGAGGGCTACAGCGGGGTGATGTGCGTCGAGGCCGGCGGGCCACCGGCCGGCACCGGCTGTGGCGGCTATGTGGTCGGGCAGACAGTGAAGCTGCTCAAGCAGCATCACCTGCTCGACGATACCGACATCGTCGTCTTCGATGTGCTCGGCGATGTCGTCTGCGGTGGCTTCGCCGCGCCGCTGCAGCATGCCGATCGCGCCTTGATCGTCACCGCGAACGACTTCGATTCGATCTTCGCGATGAATCGGATCTCGACCGCGATCCTGGCCAAGGCCAAGAACTATAAGGTGCGCATCGGGGGCGTCATCGCCAACCGCAGCGACGAGACCGATCAGATCGATCGCTTCAACGCCGCGACTGGGCTCAAGACCATGGCCCATCTGCCGGCGCTCGACGTGATCCGCCGCTCGCGGCTGCGTAAGGCGACGCTGTTTGAGATGGAGCCCTCGGCCGATGTCGAGCACGCCCAGCAGCAGTATCTGCAGCTCGCCGAGTCGCTTCTCGCCGGCTCCGAGCCGCTCGATGTGAAGCCGATGCGCGACCGCGATCTGTTCGATTTCTTGGGCTTCGACTGAACGCAGTGAGTAAGTGACACCGATGCCCAATCCCTCGTACCAAGAGCGCCGCAATCAGGTCGAATCCTATTTCGACCGCACCGCGGCTGACGCCTGGAAGCGCCTGACCTCGGATGCACCCGTGAGCGGCATCCGCGCGACCGTGCGTGCGGGTCGCGATCGCATGCGCGCGATCCTGCTCGATTGGCTGCCGGCCGACCTCAGCGGCAAGCGGCTGCTCGATGCCGGCTGCGGCACCGGGCTGTTGGCGGTCGAGGCCGCTCGTCGGGGTGCCGATGTCTATGCGGTCGATCTGTCGCCGACCCTGATCACACACGCCCGCGAGCGGCTGCCAGCCGATCTGCCGGGGCGGATCGAATTTGCCGTCGGCGATATGCTGGCGCCAGAGCAGGGCGACTTCGATCATATCGTCTCGATGGACAGCATCATTCACTACGAGCCTGATGATGCACTAGACGTGGTCGCCGGCTTCGCCGAGCGCGCGCGCGACTCGGTGCTCTTCACCTTCGCACCCCGCACGCCCGCGCTGGCGCTGATGCACGCGATCGGTCAATTCTTTCCCCGCGGCGATCGTTCTCCGGCGATCGTTCCGATCAGCGAGAAGGCGCTGCGGGAGCGGATCGACGCCTCGGCGCGTTTCAGTCGCTGGCAGGCCAGCCGCAGCCAACGCGTCGCCCATGGCTTCTATACGTCGCAGGCCTTCGAGCTGCGTCGGCGCGAGGAGGTCGCTTAGTCGTGGCTACCTCAACGAGCGAGCTGAAACGCATCTTCTACCAGGAGGTCTTGCCGCGGTTTCTGCCATTCTCCGACGCCGCGACCAAGGACCTGCCGCTCGGACGGCTGCTGCGTCTGTCGCTCTTCCAGGCCTCTGTCGGGATGATGATGGTGCTCCTCTACGGCACCCTGAATCGTGTCATGGTGGTGGAGAAGGGTGTGCCGCCTTGGCTGATCGGGTTGATGGTCGCACTGCCGGTGCTGGTGGCGCCGTTCCGGGCGCTGATCGGCTTTAAGTCCGACATTCATGAGTCGGCCTTCGGCTGGCGCCGGGTGCCCTTCATCTGGTTCGGCACGCTGATGCAGTTTGGCGGCCTCGCGATCATGCCGTTCGCGCTCTTGCTGATGGCCGAAGGCGGCAATGTGCCGACCTTCGTCACCTGGCTGGCCGCCGGCCTCGCCTTCCTGATCGCGGGCGCTGGATTGCATACCACCCAGACCGCCGGTCTGGCGCTGGCCACCGACCTGGCGAGCGATGAGACGCGCCCGCGCGTGATCGCGCTGCTCTTCGTGGTGCTGAACCTGAGCATGTTGGTCGCCTCACTGGCCTTCGGCGCCTTGCTGACGGGCTTCGACGAGATGAGCGTCGGCCAGGCCAATGGTCGCCTGATCGGCGTGCTGCAAGGGGCGGCGCTGGTGGCGGTCGCGCTCAACATGGTCGCACTCTGGAAGCAGGAGTCGATGAATCGCGAGCGCGCGGCACAGCTCAAGGCCGACCGCGCGGCACACAAAGAGCCCCCGAGGTTCAGTGAGACCTGGGCACGCTTCATCCGCGCCGGCGATGCGGCGCGGTTGCTGGTCGCGCTTGGGCTCGGTACCGCGGGCTTCCAGATGCAGGACATCCTGCTCGAGCCCTATGGTGGCCAGGTCTTGGGCCTGACGGTCTCGCAGACCACGCGGCTCACCGCCATCTGGGCCTTCGGTACCTTGGCGGCCTTCGGCCTATCCGCCTACCTGCTCGGACGCAGCGTCGACTACTACCGGATCTCGGTCGTCGGGGCGCTCGTTGGCGTCCTCGCGTTTGTCGCTGTGATCGCCGCCGATCCGCTCGGCTCGCCCTTGTTGTTCCGTTTCGGCGCGCTGCTGATCGGGTTCGGTGGTGGGCTGTTCGCGGTGGGTACCCTCACCGCAGCCATGAACCTCGCCGATTCCGAAGGAAGCGGTCTCGCGCTCGGGGCCTGGGGGGCGGTCCAGGCGACCGCCTACGGACTCGCCATGTTCCTTGGCGGCACCCTGCGTGATGTCGTCAGCTCAATCGCCTCCACGGGGGCCCTCGGTGACGACCTCATGGGTCCTGCCGTCGGCTATGCGTTTGTCTATAACCTGGAGATCTTGCTGCTCTTCGCCACCCTGATCGCTATCGGACCGCTTGCCCTAAAGGGCGGTCACGCTGCGCGGTCTTCCTCGAAGTTCGGATTGACCGAGCTTCCTTAGTCACCTTGCCAACGGAGGTCATCCGATGCCTACTGGTGCGATTACCAACTACATCGATGTTGCCCAGCTCACGCTCTACGCGTTCTGGTTCTTCTTCTTCGCCCTCGTGTTCTGGATTCGCCGCGAGGACAAGCGCGAAGGTTATCCCGTGGAGTCCCAGCGGCTGCGCGGTGTGAAGATGATGGAAGGCTTCCCGCCGATGCCGAAGCCAAAGACGTTCACCATGCCGCATACCGGCACCCAGGTCGTGAAGCCCGGTCCTGACCAGGCACAGTACCGGATCAACGCCGAGCCGATCGCTCCGTTCCCGGGTGCGCCTTTGGCACCGGTCGGCGATCCGATGAAGGCCAATGTGGGCCCCGGCTCCTACGCCATGCGTCTCGACGAGCCGGACCTGACCGAGGATGGTCGGCCGAAGATCGCACCGATGCGTGTCGCCAAGCACTTCGAGGTCGTCAGCAAGGACCCCGACCCGCGCGGCATGCCGGTGCTCGGTTGCGACGGCGCGCAAGGCGGCGTGGTCAAGGAGATCTGGGTCGATCAGTCCGAGCCGCAGATCCGCTACCTCGAGCTCGAGGCCGCCGGCGGCAAGCGTGTGCTGTTGCCGATCACCATGTGCGTGGTCAAGGGCAAGAAGGGCTATGTCGACGTCGACGCCATCACGGGTGCGCAGTTCGCCGGGGTTCCAACCCTGAAGAGCTATGACCAGATCACCATGCGTGAAGAAGACATGGTCACCGCCTATTACGGCGGCGGCACCCTGTACGCCACTCCAGAGCGCGCGGAGCCGTTTCTGTGAGTGAGTTTGCCTTCGAGCCGGTTCACGGCTTGCCGGAGAACCTCCCCCCAGGGGAGGCGCTCCGTTGGCAGGGCGCGCCATCTTGGCGCGTTCTCGCCAGGCGCGCGTTCTACGCCCGCACCGTCGCCTTCTACTTTGGGCTGCTGATCCTGCTGCGCCTGTTTTACATGCTGAGCAGTGGGTCGGGTCTGAAGGAGGCGGTGCTGGCGGCGCTTTGGCTGGCCTTGCTCGGCGCCCTGGCGGTTGGGATATTGACGCTCTTGGCCTGGCTCTACAGCCGCTCGACGGTCTACAGTATTACTGATCGGCGCGTGGTCATCCGCTTTGGTGTGGCCTTGCCGATGGCGGTCAATATCCCGTTCAAGATCATCGAGAGCGCGGGCTTGCGGACCTACCCGGACGGCTCTGGCGACATCCCGCTGGTGCTCGGCGGCGGTCAGAAGGTCAATTACGTGATCATGTGGCCGAACGTGCGGCCCTGGCGTTTCACGAATGCGCAGCCGATGCTGCGGGGGATCACGGATGCCGCGAAGGCCGCCGAGATCCTGACCGAGGCACTGCGATCGGCAACCGCCGAGATGGCGTCCGAGGCTGAGCAGGACGCGCAAACGCCCTCGGCGTCGATGAGCCAGCCTTCGTTTGATGCCTCCTGATTCTCTCCCAACTCTGTACGGCCGAGGAGGCCAGCGATGAGCGACCCGTTCGAGGGCCAGCCGTTCCCCCGCGGGGTGCTGATCGGTGCGGCGGTGCTGATTGCGTTCGTGATTGCAGCAGCGGCCATGGTTCGGCTGACCGGGGTTGGTGGGGTCGAGATGCCCTTTGCGCCGGTGGTCGAGGCCCGCGAGCTGGTCTTCGAAGACCTCGGCGATGGGGTCACCCTGGTTGCCCTGCCCGGACCGGATGGCGCCGACCGTGAGGCCGTGGTTGGGCTGCTCAGATCCGGTGAAGACGGTTTCGCGATGGGTGTGATGCGGGGCATGGTCAGAGACCGCAACGCCCGCGACATCGCGCTCGACCGCCCCTATCAGTTGGCGCTACTCGAGGATGGTCGACTCGTGTTCCGCGATCCGAGCATCGGTACCGAGATTGACCTGCGAGCCTTCGGTCCGACGAATCTTGCCTCCTTTGCCCCCTTCCTTCGCGTCGAGCCCAAGCCCTTGAAGGACGTCATGGCCGCGGATAGCCGCGACTGACCAGCCGCCTGGTATGTCGAGCTACGCACTGGCGGTCGGCTACGCGTTGTTCCTTTGGTGGTTTAGCACGGGCGTCATCCTTTACCTGAACGGACTGCCTCAGCGGACCTACCGCGCGAGCCTGATCGCGGCGACGGCCCTGATGCTCGCCCTGGTGGCGCTGATCTTCGTGGTTCGCGATCGTCAGGACCTCTGGGGTGCCTACCTCGGGTTTACCGCTGGGGTGCTCATCTGGGGTTGGCTCGAGATGGTCTACTTCATGGGGCTGGTGACCGGGCCGCATAAGGAGCCTTGCGCCGCCGGCTGCGTCGGCTGGGAGCGGTTTCGACTCGCGTTGGGTACCAGCCTCTACCATGAGCTGTTGCTGCTGCTGATCGCCGCGGTGCTGGTCGCGGTCACCTGGGATGCGGCCAATCAGTTGGGCACCTGGACCTTCGTCATCCTCTGGCTGATGCGCTGGAGTGCAAAGCTCAATCTCTTCCTCGGTGTCCCGAATCTCAACGAGGACTGGCTGCCCGAGCACGTGCGCTTTATCACGAGCTACCTGCGCAAGCGGCCGATGAATCTGCTGTTTCCGATCTCGGTCAGTGTGGCGACCGTGATCATGTCACTGCTCGTGGAGGCAGCGCTCGAGCTGCCACCGACCGGCTTTGCGGGGGTCGCACTGATCCTCGCCGCCACCCTCCTGGCCTTGGCGATCCTCGAGCACTGGTTCTTGGTGCTGCCCTTGGCGGATGGGGCCCTCTGGGGCTGGGTGACCACCTCCGGTGACCGCTCGAGTGCTGAGTACCGGGCGGGTCAGCCTGAGCGCGAATGGGTCGAATAGCCTTGGCGTTGATATGCATCAACGCTACCATGCCCGACCTTCACTAAGTTTAGCGGCACGAAGACGCACTCGTTGGCGCCGCCCTCGACGTGCCACGGATGATGGGCACAGATAACAACCACAGGGACCCCAAAGCGGCACGGCCAATCGCGACGCCATGACCTGGCTGCAGCCAGCTGCGGCCGGGATGTGTGCGTATCAGCCCTCTTCGCTCCGCATTTACTGAGGTTTGCCCATGTCCAGCTTTGCGCCAACGGAGGTATCGCCTCAACAACTGGCCCGAATCGCTGAGCTTGGGCCGCTCTATGCGCAATCAGCGGCCCCTGCCTCGGCCTGGATCGACGATCTCGATGAGACCGAGTACGAGGGTGCGCTGGCCAACATCGCGCAGCACCCCGACGAGACCCTGTCGCTCTACATCCATATCCCTTTTTGCCCTGGGCGCTGCCTCTACTGCGCCTGTAACACCACGGTCACCCACGATACGGCGCGGATCGACCGTTACCTCGACGCCATGGATCGCGAGATGGCACTGGTCGCGGAGCGCCTTCACGGTCACCACGACGTCCTGCAGCTCCATCTGGCCGGTGGGACGCCAAACTATCTCAACGATTCCCAGCTCACCCGCCTCACCGAGATCGTTGAGCGGCGCTTCCGAATCATTCCCGATACCGACCTCTCGATCGAATGCGATCCGAGGCGGACCTCGGCGGGGCAGCTCGACCTGCTGCACGCCCTTGGCTACCGGCGCGTCACCTTTGGCGTCCAAGACCTCGATCCCGAGGTGCAACGTGCGATCGGGCGCCTGCAATCGATCGATCTCATTCGCGACGTCTACACCATGGCGCGCGAGACCGGCTTCGATGCGATCGGCTTCGATCTGATCTATGGGCTGCCCGAGCAGACCGAGGCCAGCTTCCAAGATACCCTCGACGCGATCGTCGATCTGGCACCGGATCGGGTCTCCTGTTTCGGCTACGCCCGCACCACCGCGCGCGGCACCCATCAGTACGCGATCGACGCCCACCGCCTGCCATCGGCCGCCGAGCGCCAGGTCCTGTTCCATCGCGCGGTCAACACGCTGACCGGCGCCGGCTATGCGTGGATCGGGCTGGATGCCTTTGCACTCGACACCGATGAGCTGGCGATGGCGCAAGAAGAGGGGCGGCTGCGACGCAACTGCATCGGCTATACCAGCATCGAGACCGATCACATGCTGGGCTTCGGGAGTGCCGCGATCGGCGATGTCGGCGGGCTCTGCGTGCAGAACGAGATCGCGATCGACGACTGGATGAAACGCATCGATCGCGGCGAGCTGCCGGTTGCGCGCGGCCACCGCGTCGGCGGGCGCGATCGGCGCCGACGCGATGCGATCGAGCACCTGATCTGCAACCTCGAGCTGCCTGCCGAGATTGCCGCGGGCTGTCTCGATGACGAGTATGCACGCCTCTCGAGCTATGCCGCCGATGGTCTGGTCCAGGTCGAGCCCGATCGCCTGCGCATCACCCCCTCGGGACGCTACTTTCTGCGCACGCTTTGCAGCGACCACGGTGCCTACTTCGAGTGGGATCGATCGCGCTGGCACTTCACCCGCACCCTATGAGCCCACTCGATAGCAGCCATCACCCGGATGAGGGTGGTGAGCGTATCGGCCCCAACGCCATCACGCGCGTCGCCGAGGCCCTGGAGGCCGAGCGCGGCTCGGCTGAAGACGTCTTCGCTGTTGCAGGTCTAACGCATTACCTCACCGAGCCGCCGGCGGCGATGGTCGACGAGCGCCACGTGACCGCATTGCAGCAGGCATTGCGCAGGACGCTCGATCAGGAGACCGCGCGTCGGATCGGTCACGATGCCGGGCTGCGCACCGGTGACTACCTGCTCGCCAATCGTATTCCCAAGCCCGCTCAGCGCATCCTCAAGCTGCTGCCGCCGCGCCCGGCGAGCCGCGTGCTGCTGAAGGCGGTCGGCAAGCATGCCTGGACCTTCTCGGGCAGCGGCCACTTCAGCTACCGCATCGGCAACCCTGTGCAGGTGCGGATCCAAGACTGCCCGCTCTGTCGCGACAGCCGCGCCGAGGTGCCGGTGTGCGATTTCTACCGCGGCGCGTTCGAGCGGCTGTTTACAACCCTGGTCGCTCGTCGCGCGCAGGTGCGCGAGACCCAATGCCAAGCCATGGGCGCGGATGCCTGCGTCTTCGAGATCCGCTGGTAAGGGTTCGCGGTCAGTCCATCGCCCGCAAGACCAAGGTCTTCAGATAGCCGGTTTCCGGGATCGCCGGATGAATCGGGTGATCGGGCCCTTGGCTGCCGCTTAGGATCAACTGCAGTCGGCGCCCGGCCCGTCGTGCCCCCTGCTGCACGCTCTGCACGAAGGCATCGCGGTGCATGTGGAAGGAGCAGGATGAGGTCAGGAGCAGGCCACCGCGCTCAAGCACCTCGAGCCCGAGCCGGTTCAGCCGCTGATAGGCGCGTTGACCCTCGGCGAGATCGCGGCGACGTTTGATGAACGCCGGCGGGTCGAGGATCACCATCTCAAAGCGGGCACCCTCGTCACGCAGCGTTCGCAAGCCCTCAAAGGCGTCGGCCTGGATCGTGCTGACCCGTTCCTGAAGCCCATTCAGCTCCGCGTTGGCCCGCAGTGCGCCGAGCGCCGAGGCGGCGCTGTCGATGCAGGTCAGGCTGCGCGCCCCGGTGGCGAGGGCCTGTAAGCCCCAGGCGCCGAGATAGCAGCAGCAGTCGAGGACCCGCCCCGGGGCCGGCCCGGGCGTCGCGAGCCGATGTAAGAGCCGGCGGTTCTCGGCCTGATCGAAGAACCAGCCGGTCTTCTGCCCGTGCTGCGGCGAGACGCGAAAGCGCAGGCCGCTCTCGCTGAGCTCGATCTCGCCCGGGTCCTCACCGAGCACCCATTCGACGCCCTGCTCCAGCCCCTCGTGGGCGCGAGCCTCGATGTCGTTGCGCAGCAGGATACGCCGAGGACGCACGACCTGCTCAAGCGCGGTGAGGAGGTTGCCGCGCTCGCGCTCCATGCCGGCGGTGCTGATCTGGGCCACGAGCAGATCCCCATAGCGGTCGACGATAACGCCGGGCAGCGCATCGCCTTCCCCATGCACCAGGCGATAGAAGGGCGTGACGTAGAGGCCCTCACGCAGCGCCAACGCCCGGTGTATCCGCTCGGCGAAGACGGAGGCGCTCAGCGGATGCTCGGGCTCGCGACTGGTCATGCGCACCGCGATCAGCGAATGCGGATTGGCGTAGCCGTAGCCAAGCCAGCGCCCGCGCTTGGAGAAGACCTCGACCGGTTGGCCGGGCTCGAGCGGCTTCAGCGGCGTCGCCTGCGTTTCGATCTCGTTGCTGTAGACCCAGTCATGCCCGGCCAAGAGGCGGCGTTCCTGGTCTTTCTTGAGCTGAATCCTGGCGAGGGTCATGCGTTCGATCTCCGGCAACCTGCTCGAGCCCAGCGCTCGGCCCGCCAGCGTACAACTCAATGCCGCGCCGAGATAGTCTCGGCAAGCATTGGCCGATGCCTCGGCAAGGGTTTGGTGTCAGCTGTCCGGGCTTGGCGCGCGCAGCCGGCGGATCGCGGCCCGCAGCTGGCGCTCGAGCTCCGCCCGTCCGCTCAGTCCCAGTGTCGCGATCGCCCGCTCGGCCGGTCGCCGTTGCAGGACGCTGAGGATCAGCAGATCGCGCTGCATGGGTGAGAGGCCCGCGCGCTGTTCGTCGCTGGATCTCATCGGCTCCGAGGCGCCGGCTGGACCGGCCGAAAGCGCCCAGCGCACGAGACGCTCGAGTGCCGGCAGCGCGGCCTCGAAGGTCCGATGCGCATTGGCGAAGGCATCGATCTGCTGCGCGTCGCCCCTGCAGCTCAGCGGCGCCGCGACCGGCAGCCCCCGCAGCAGGGCAGCGGCGATCTCGGGCTCGATGGTCGCTAAGGGCCCGCTCAGCAGGGTTGGCAGATCGCAGGCCAGACGCGTGCGCGCCTGCTCGAGCAGCCGATCGCCATCTGGCGTCAACGCCTTGAGGACAACCGCGGCGCGGGCACCACTGGCGGCGTTGCGGCGGGTGCCCAGATGCAAGGGTGCGAGCCCGCAACGACGCCAGAAGTGCAACAAGTCGCCGGTCGCACCGAAGCTTGCGCCCAACAGATCGAGCCCCTCCAGGCGCGACTGCGCGCTCAGCGCGTCGACGAGGCGTCGTCCTAGCCCCCGTCGCCGCGCCGCAGGATGCACGGCGATGCGCACGATGCGCGCGTATCCGAGCGCGGTTGCCTCTGGCAAGCCGGCGTGTGCCGAGAGGGTTTGTGGCAGCAGGTGGCCGCGAGGACGTCGTCGACCCTCGAAGATCGGCTGCTGCAATGCGGGTTCGAGCCGACCCTCGCGAGCGATCAGGGCGGTGGCCAGGATCAGCTCGCCCGCGCTGAGGGTCGCGACCTGGATGTTCGGTCCATCGAGCAGGTGGCGCAGGTCGTTCGGTCGGGTCTGATAGTGCCCGAGCACCAGGAGCCCAAACAGCTGGCGCAACGCGGCTTCGTCGCCCGCTAAGGCGTCGCGTGAGCGGATGGCGAAACGCGGCGCGCTCAGATCGGCCGCTGCGACCGTCGCGTCCGCGGCCGGCTCGGCATCGAGCAGCAGCATCCGATTGACGAGCTGCTCGATCGGGTCGTTCTCACACCAGCGGATCGGTGTGCTCAGGCGCAGCGCCTTCCACCCCGGTGTGCGCTGCTCGAGCAGGGCCCGAAAGCGCAGGTCGAAGCCGCGCCCGGTTCCCTCGTAGCCGTGCACCGTGGTTGCAAAACAGACGCGGGGATAGCGTTGCAGCAGGCGCTCGAGCAGCGGCGCCGGGATCGCGGCGGCCTCGTCGACCATCAGCAGGTCCGCCTCAAGGTGATCTGGGATGCGCCCCGGGATCTGGTCCAAGACCAACGCATCGGGAGGCTGAAAGCGCAGTCGGTGGTTCAGCTCGCTGCTCGCGGTCGGTCGCAGGCTGGCAGTCGCGTGCTTGAACAGGCTGGTCACCGCGCTGCGGCGGGGAGCGGTGACCAGGATCTGCAGGCGTGTCTCGGCGATCAGCTGGCCGGCCGCGATGCCGAGTGCAGCCGACTTGCCGCGCCCGCGATCTGCGGTGAGGACCAATGGCCGCCGCGCCCGGCCCTTGGCCAGCGCCTTGATCGCGCGCACCGCCTGGGCCTGATCCGCTGTGACTGGCTCGGCTGCGCCTCCGGCCGAGTCTTCGGCCGTCGAGAGAGCTGGACTCATCTCAGCCATCAGCCGCGCGGTGTCGACCGCGCCGCCAGAGGTCCCCGCCCGTGCGGCCGCGGTCGCCGGATCGGGCCAGGCCGCCTCGGCCATCCGGTGTGATACATGGGCCTGCAGCAGCCGCGCACAGCGCGTGATGAAGCGCCTCCCGACCTCGCCCGCGTCGTAAGGGTGGACGGCCAGGCGTGCCGCCTCGGGGTCGACGCGGGCCGGCCAGTCGACAAGTCGTGGCGTCAGCAGGAGCAAGAGGCCGCCGCCGAGCAGACTGCCGACCGCGGCGCCGAGTGCATCGGCGTCCAGGCCCGTCCAGAGGTCCATCAGCAGCAGGTCGCACTCGCCACCCAGTAGCTGCTGGACCTTGGCGAACGGGATTGCGGTGCTCGTCGTGCCCGCGCCCAGGCCCGCCTCAACCGCCGCCGGCATGGGGCTGTTGCTGACCCAGGCCAGACGCTTGGGCCGGCGCGTGATGATCAGCGCGATCGCCTGCTGCAGCCCCTGCTCGTGCTCGCCGTCGAGCAGGATCAGCTCGCGCGGAGGCCAAGACGTTCCGGTCGACGAGTGATCGGTACCGACGATCGAAACCATCAGTACGATCGTCTAGATTTTTTCTTGCGAGCGATTATCATTAAGCCATCGAGCAAGATCAACAGCCATCGGAGGTCACGCCATGATCAAGACCCTGACATTTGCGGTGATGCACTTCAGTGTTGCCTTTGGGGTTGCCTACGCGCTGACCGGCGACATCGTCATCGGTGGTGCGGTGGCCCTGGTCGAGCCCTTGGTCAACACGCTGGGCTACTACGTGCACGAGCGCATCTGGGCGCGGTTGGCGCAGCGCCGCCAAGCCACGGATGACGGTCGCGAGGCGCTGGGCGACTTGCGCTTGGTCCACGGCTGAGGGTTGTCCCGCCACGCCACAGCCAGGCAGGCTCGCGCCGCGGGCGTTAGTCATCGACACAGAAGCGCTGGATGAGCTGGCGCAGATAGCCGAGCATCGGCGGGATGCGCTCCAGGGCCAGGTACTCGTTGGGCTGATGCGCCTGATCGATATCGCCGGGGCCGAAGACGATGGTCTCCATGCCGAGCGCGTTCAGGAAGGGCGCCTCGGTGCCGAAACTGACCGTCTCGGCGCGATGGCCGGTCAGCGCCTCGGCCGCCTGAACGATCGCCGCACCGGCGGCGGTCTCGGCGGGCGGGATGCTCGGGAACAGGGGCGCGAGCTCGAGTTCGAGTCCAAGGCGCTCGGCGATCGGCGTAACCCGTTGACTGAGCTCCGCGCGCAGCTGGTCAGGATCCTGATGCGGCAGCGGCCGGATGTCGACATGCAGCTCGCAATGGCCGCAGATGCGGTTGAAATTGTCGCCGCCGCGGATATGGCCCAGGTTCATGGTCGGGTAGTCGATCGCGAAGCCCGGGTCCTGATGAGAGGCCTTGAGCTCATCGCGCCAGGCCAGTAGGGCCGTCAGCACCTCATGCATCCCTTCCAGGGCATTGTTGCCCAGGCTTGGATCGCTCGCGTGGCCACTGCGGCCAGTGAGGCGGATCGCCTCGCCCATTACTCCCTTGTGCGCGCGCACCGGGCGCAGACCGGTCGGCTCGCCGATGACCGCATGGCGCCCGAGCGCGCGCCCGGATTCCACTAGCGCACGCGCCCCGTGCATCGCCGATTCCTCATCAGCGGTTGCGAGCAGGATCAGCGGCCGCTTCAGGTCTTCCGCGCGAAAGCCGCGCGCGGCCTCGATCGCCAGCCCCAGGAACGACTTCATGTCCGCGGTGCCGATACCGTAGAGGCGGCCATCGGCCTCGGTCAGACAGAGCGGATCGGTCCGCCAGAGATGCGCGTCGAACGGAACCGTATCAGCATGACCCGAGAGCACCAGCCCGCTGGCCTGCGTCTCGCCCAAGCCGCTGCCTTTGCCGCGCCGCTGCCCGGGCCCACCCAAGGTGGCGACCAGGTTCGCCTTCTCGGGCCGGCCGGGAATCGGCAAGATCTCGACGCGAAAGCCGGCGTCCTC
>CAZTYV010000099.1:0-13349 GCA_964617675.1 uncultured Halochromatium sp.
CCTCCCTGTGTTGGTCAGGGCGCTATCCTACCTGGGCCTGAGCGTCTGTTGGCGGCGAGGATGTGGCTATCCTCTCCTCAGGTGACTCCCGGGTCGGTTGTCTCACGCTGGGTGCTTAGGCGCTTCGCCCTCCCTGTGCTTCAGGCCGTGAGGCTCTTCAGCCACTGGCGCTGTTGCTCCTTGCGGCGGCGTTGCTCGAGGGCCTCATGGAGGCGCGCGCGAACCTGATCGAACGGCTGCGTCTTGGCAGGGTGAATGGCCTCGCACAGCAGCAGATGGAAGCCGAGCTCGGACTCGAGCACGCCGCTGAGCTGGCCTGCCGCGAGCTCGAACAGGGCGCGATCCAGGGCCGGGTAGAGATGACCGGCGCCGAGTGTGCCGAGCCCGCCGCCGTCCATTGCGGTGGGGCATTCCGAGCCCTTGCGCGCCTCATCGATGAAGGCATGGAGCAAGGCCGAGGGCTCCGCGGCGTGGACGCGCAGGCGCTCGCGGATGGCCTCGATGCGCGCGAGCGCGGCATCGCGGCGATTCTCAGGATAGTCGTCGTTGATGGTGACCAGGATGTGGCGGGCGGTGCGGCTCTCGGGGGTCTCGAAGCGCTCGCGATGCAGTTCGTAGAAGAGGCGCTCGTCGGCGTCGGTGATCGGTGCGTGGCGGGCGCCGACGCGCTGCATCACGGCGTCGAAGATCAGCTCGCGGCGCAGGGCTTGTCGGAGCTGTCCGCGGCTCAGGCCGTTGCGCGCCAGATCGGCCTCGAGCTCGCTCTGGCTGGCGTAGCGCTCCTTCACAGCTTGGTAGGCGCGATGAACCTGGGTGTCGGGGATCAGTACATCGCGTGCCTCGCTGCTGTTCAAGACCTGCTCTTCGAGGGCGAAGCTGCGCTTGGCGTGGCGCTCGGCCTCGGCGAGCTCATCGCGCGATAGGGCGGGGATATTGCGTTGGAAGCGAGCGGTTGCGGCGCGCAACAGATGATAGCGGTAGCCCTCGGGCTCAGCCGCCGGCGGTGCAGAGTGGGGATGGGAGGCGCGGGCCCGGGGTGCGTTCATGGGCTCTGCTCCGCGATGGCAGGTCGGGTCTGGGCGCCATGGGTTTGGGCGCCTCGGGTCTGGGGCCGCGCGGCCGCCGCCGGCACCTGTGCCTGCTTGGGGTGCTGGGCTGGGTCCTGTGCTGGGTCTTGCACTGGGTCTTGCACTGGGTCTTGCATCGGCACTGGTCCAAGCGCGGACTCCGGAACCTGAAGCAGGCTGCAGCCGGGGAAGAGCACGTGGTAGGCGACCACACCTGCCTGCTCGGTGGTCGCGGGCTCGCGCAGGACCTTGATCACCTCACCGACCTGCCCCGGCTCGACCAGCACGCGCCCGCTGCGGCCGAGTGCGACGCGGGCGCTGACCTTCTCGCGCGATTCGAACCTGCTGGGCGTCCAGGGCGCGCCGGCGGGCTGAAGCTCCTCCTCACGGCAGCCGACGATGCGATCGCTATCGAGGAAGTGGACACTGTAGACGATCTGGTCCTGCAGGAAGGTGCCGACGTCGCGCACGTACCCGGTGCTGCCACGGCGCACCAGCAGTGTACCGGTCGATTGGCCGGGATAGGTGCCGTCGTTGCGGACGTTGCGCAGCACACGGACCTCGTCGCCGTAATCGTAGAGCGGTCGCATTAGATCACCTGCTCGGATTGGCGGCCGGTGCCGGCGCGGCTGGCGAGGAGCTGATCGAGGCCGATGCTGACCTGGCGCGGCTCGCGCGGCTTGAAGACGCGGAAGACCTTCTGGGTGCGCGCGTCTGAGCCAACGAAGTCTCGGTAGGCGCCATGCAGTAGATCGGCATAGAGCCGGTAACGGGCGGAGGCGCTGTCCGGCGGCTCGTCGATCTCGCCGAGGTAGTCGTGGAAGCGTTGCAGGATGTGTAGACGGTTGACATGGACGATCGCGGGCTCGAAGACGACGCCGAAGTAGTCGAGGAAGTCTTCAGCGGTCTCGAGCTCGTCGAGATCAGCCTCGAAGGTGTCGATCGAGTCGGGCATCGAGTCGAGTCGGGTCGGTGTGTCGAGGTTGGCCATGGCAATCTCCGTGAGGGGTTGGGGACGAAGGGACGGATGGCGTTAGTCACCGATCAGATGGACGTTTTCGCCGGCATTGGCGATCTCCTCGCGCCGCACGGCCTTTTCGGCCCAGCCCTGCAGCGCTCGGGCGCCAAGCTGATCCTGCTGATCGAAGGCCAGCACGGGTGCGAGGCGCTCGAGAGCGGCCCGTGGCTGGTCTTGACGCAGCAGCAGCCAAGCGGCGCCCTTGAGTGCCAAGAGCAGGAAACGCGTGCTGCTCGTTGAGCGCTCCGTCGCCTGTTGCAGGTCGGCGGGTGCGAGCCGGCGCCAATCCTCGCTCAGGCCGAGTCGGCGGCTGCTGAGCAGGATCGCGCGATCGGCCATCGCTAGGGCCTCCGCGTAGCGATGGCGGTAGTAGAAAAAGCGGTAGAGCGCGACGACGACGGCGAGATGCTCGGGCGCTATGAGATAGGCGCGCAGTAAGGCCCACTCGGCGCTGTCGACCGAGCGGTGCTCAAGCGCATCGTCGGCCGATCCGTCGAGCGCCCGCGATCGGTAGCAACGGCTGCTCTCGTCGATCAGCTGCTGCACCTCGGCGGGTAGCGGCATCTCGAAGTACATCGTCTCATCGTCGAGATCGAGCAGGTCCATGATCATGTCCTCGGATGACGGCCTGGGCTCGAGGGGTTCAGGCCAGCCGTGCGGGCGCCGAGGCGCTGTCCGGGCTGGCAGTGATCTGCTCCAGGAACCGACGCAGGTCGGCGCTTGCCGGCGGGCGTTTGGTCTCGGTGACAAAACGCCGCAGTTGCGGCAGCACGCGCTCGGCCTGGCTGGCGTCGATATCGAGATGCAGTAACTGCTCGTAGGCCAGTCGGATCGCCTGGCGGCCGGAGTGTTTACCGAGCACCAGGCGATGCTGGCGCCCGAGCTCGGCCGGGTCGATGCCCTGATAGTTGTTCAGGTCCTTGAGCAGACCGTCGACATGGATGCCGGCCTCGTGGGTGAAGGCGCCATCGCCGACGAGGCTCTTGTGCCAGGCGACCGGTCGGCCAGAGGCCTGGGCGACGAGCGTCGAGAGGGTCTCGAAGCGGGTCAGGTCAACGCCGGTCTGCACGCGATGCACATGTTTGAGGCCCATCACCACCTCTTCGAGCGCGGCATTGCCGGCGCGCTCGCCAAGCCCGTGAACGGTGGTGTTGACATGGGTGGCGCCGGCGCGCACCGCGGCCAGGGTGTTGGCGGTGGCCAGTCCAAGGTCGTCGTGGGCGTGCATCTCGATCTCGCAGTCGCACACGCTGGCGAGGTCGCGAATGCGCTCGAAGGTGCCGAAGGGGTCGAGCAGGCCGAGGGTGTCGGCGAAGCGCAGGCGGCGAGCGCCGGCGCGCTGAGCGGCCTCGGCGACCTGCTTGAGCCAATCGGGATCGGCGCGCGAGGCGTCCTCACAGCCGACGCCGACCTCGAGGCCGTGCTCGCGGGCGATGCGCACCTCCTGCGCGATGCAGCCGAGCACCCAGGCGCGGTCGCGGCCGAGCTTGCGGGCGATCTGCTGATCCGAGACCGGGATGGAGAGGTCGACGAGATCGACGCCGAGGCCGACGCAAGCGTCGATGTCGGCGCTGCACATGCGCGCCCAGACCATCAGCCGCGCGTTCAGCCCAAGGTTGGCGACGGCGCGGATCGATTCACGCTCGTCCTCGCCCATCGCTGGGATGCCGATCTCGAGCTCGGGTACACCGAGGGCATCTAGGCCGCGCGCGATCGCAAGCTTCTCGTCGAGCGAGAAGGCGACCCCGGCTGACTGCTCACCGTCGCGCAGCGTGGTGTCGTTGATGCAGACTCGAGCTGGGATTGGCGTGTCACTGATCGACATCGGTCCGGGCTCCAAGACGGTTGGCCCCTGAGGCCGTGCAACAGGGCGAAGAGCGCTGCGTGGCCGGACTCTAGGGGATAATGTCTATCTTGGAAGCAAAACCCGGGCCGGAATTGCTAAAGCAACGGAATCAGGGGCCTATCGACGGATGCATCGAGGGTTGGAGCAACCCCAACGTCGTGCGGCTCGACGCCTGTCGCAGATCCGACAAGCCCGTGTCGCGAGGCGTCTCGCGCGGCAGGATGGGCGAGCAGCAGGGTTCGATGAGCGCTAGAGGCCGACCTGCTCGAGCTCGGGCCCCAGGTAGCGACGCTCGTTTTCACCGAGGATGCCGAGCGAGAGGCAGATGAGGGTCCAGAAATGGACCACGCGGTAGTGCCCGCCGAAGTGCTCGCCGACGTCCTCCATCTGCGAATGGCAGTTGTGGCAGGGCGTGAGCACATAGTCGGCGCCGGTGGCCTGGATCTGGTCGAACTTGCGCTTGCCGTAGGCGCGGCGATGCTCGGTCATGCCGGCCTGCAACAGTCCGCCGCCACCACCGCAGCAATAGTTGGCGCTGCGGTTGGGCTGCATGTCGATGAAGTTCTCCTCGCCAACGAGGCGCTTGGCGACGAAGCGCAGGTCCTCAGCGACCGGGTCGCCGAGGGCCTTTCGGACCAGCATGCAGGGGTCTTGGAGCGTGAATTTCAGCCCCATGCTGTTCCAGTCGGCGTTGACCGGGAGTTTGCCCTCGCGGATCCATTGCGCATAGTAGGTGATCAGGCTCTCGGGGCGGAAGTTGGCCTCCATCTCGAAGCGGTTCACCGCGTTCCAGAGGGTGTAGTAGGAGTGGCCGCACTCGGTGTTGAGCCAGACCTGGCAGCCGAGCCCGTTGACAGCGTCGACGCGCTGCTGGATCACCTCGCGCCAGGCCTCTTCGTTACCCGAGAACATGCAGAAGTTCTCGGCCGCCCAGCCCTTGGAGGCGTAGGTCCAGTCGGCGCCGACCAGGTGGAAGATCTTCCACAGCGGCACCAGCTCCTCGGGCTCGGACTGGGGCTCGCGCGAGTTCTGGTTGACGAAGAAGTAGGCCCCTTGCTTGTCGATCGGCGCCTCCATCTCGGCGAAGCGCGGGTCCTCCTCGCGCACCTCCTCGAGCACGTCGTTGACGACGAAGGCGAAGTCCTCGGGGCGCATGCCCATCGCACTGGTGCTCGGGTTGGCGCGTTGCATCTCGCATGAGCGCCGGATCCCCTTCGGCTTGGCCTCGTCCGGCCAGGCACCGCGCGCCAGGAAGACCAGCTGTGCGATGTCGATGCTCATCGGGCAGACGTGCATGCAGCGCTTGCATTGGGTGCAGGTCCAAACCCAGGGGGTGGTCTCGAGGACGTCGTTCATTCCTAGCATGGCCAGCCGAATGAACTTGCGCGGGTCCATGTTCTCGAGCCCGGAGGCCGGACAGCCCGATGAGCAGAGCCCACAGGTCAGGCAGGCATCGAAGCTCGCACCCTCTGGCAGCAGCTCGTAGGCGGCCTGTTTGAAGTCGACCCTTGCGGGCCTGTGCGAGAGACTCGCCATCGAACGCTCTCCTGTTGCCAACCGTTGCTTTGCGATACTAGCCGAACGGGCTTTTACTGCCTTGACCTGTCGCAGCTCGGGATCAGACCGGCGCGCTGACCTTCGGTCATGGGACGCGTCCGCTTTTGCCAGTGGCGCGTCGCGGTTGAGTGGTACGCTGTCGGGCCAGATAATTCGGCCGTTGATCATCACTCGCATGACCACTGGAGGTCCTTTCGAATGAACGTACAAGACCAAACCGCGATCGAGGGGTTGTTTGAGCGCCTGAAACAGGCCGAAAGCCAGAGCGGTGCTCGCGACGGCGAGGCCGAGCAGCTGATTGCCTCGTTCGTGAAGCAACAGCCGGCGGCGCCCTATCTGATGGCGCAAGCGGTGCTCGTTCAGGAGCACGCGTTGCAGCAGTTGCAAAGCCGGGTCGAGACGCTCGAGAAGGAGCTGGCGTCGCGGCCTCAGTCCGGCGGCGGTTTTCTCGGCGGACTGTTCGGGGCGGGGGCCGCTTCGGGTGCGACTCCAGCGCCGACTGCGGATCGCTCCGGGGGCCGGTCCGGCGGATGGGGCTCGCAAGCATCGCCGTCGCAGCCCTCGGCGGCGGCCTTCCAGCGAGGGCAGTCTGGAGGATTCCTGGCCGGTGCTGCGCAGACCGCGATGGGTGTGGCCGGCGGCGTGCTGCTCGGCAATGCCATTGCTGGCCTATTCGCGGGCGATGCCGAGGCGGCTCCAGCGGCCGACGCGGGTTTCGCCGAGGAGCCAGCGGCTGATCCAGAGATGCCGGCCGAGGAGGATCTCGGCGGATTCTTCGACGGCTTCGGCGACGAGGAGTTTTGACGCCCGAGGCTAGCCATACGCCCATCTGAGCCCCCGCCCGAGCCCCTGTGGGCGCGGGGCCTTCGTCGGTTCGTAACCTGAGCGGAGTAGTGTAGAGGCGCGACTCTGCCGGCGGTCGCGGCTTTCGGAGGCCCAGTCGATGCCCGACTTACCAAGACCCGACGAGGATGCCGCACAGCGGCATCTGCGTGACGTCGAGAAGCTGCTGAGCAAGCAGCAGCTGGTCGAAGACCTGACGCGGCGTCAGCAGATGCCGCACCAACGTCTGGTCGAGAACATCACGCATCGACAGAACCTGGCTCGACTGCAACGTCGACTGGATCGGCTGCATCCTGCTGACATCGCGTACATCCTCGAGGCCCTGCCGCTACCGGAGCGCCTGTTCGTTTGGGATCTTGTGCGGGCGGACAAGGACGGTGACATCCTGCTCGAGGTCTCGGATGCGGTGCGCTCGAGTCTGCTCGAGACCATGGACCCGGGCGAGATCAAGGTCGCGGCCGAGAGTCTGGATGCCGATGAGCTGGCCGACCTGATCCCGGATCTGCCCGATGACTTGGCGCAAGAGGTCCTAGAGTCGCTGGATCAGCGCGAGCAGGCGCAGGTGCGCGAGGCGATGTCCTACCCCGAGGGCACGGTCGGCGCGCTGATGGACTTCGATCTGGTCAAGGTGCGCGAGGACATCAGGCTCGAGGTGGTCTCGCGCTATCTGCGGCGCTTCGACGCCTTGCCCGATCATACCGATAAGCTCTTCGTGATCGATCGCGATGAGCGCCTGCGCGGCATCCTCAGCCTCGAGGCGCTGCTGATCAATGAGCCGGAGGCGATGGTCTCCGAGGTGATGGACGCGAGCAGCCTGATCCTCTTTCGCCCGGAGGACGAGGCGCGGCAGGCGGCCAATGCCTTCGAGCGCTACGATCTGGTCTCGGTGCCCGTGGTCGACAAGGACAAGCGCTTGGTCGCGCGGCTCACCGTCTCCGATGTGGTTGACTACATCCAAGAGGAGAACGAGGCGGAGATCCTCAGCAATGCCGGTCTGGAGGAAGAGGAGGACATCTTCGCGCCGGTGTTGCGCTCGGTGAAGAATCGCTGGGCCTGGCTGGCGATCAATCTGGTGACCGCGGTGATCGCCTCTCGCGTCATCGATCTGTTTGAGGGCTCGATCGCGCAGCTGGTGGCGCTAGCGGCCCTGATGCCGATCGTTGCCGGGATCGGTGGCAACGCGGGCAATCAGACCATCACCATGATCGTGCGAGCGATCGCGATGGGGCAGGTGCAACCATCGGCCTGGCGCCGGCTGATCCTCAAAGAGCTCGGCGTGGCCTTGATCAACGGCCTGGTGTGGGGCGGCGTGATCGGGATCTTCGCCGGTGTCGTCTACGAGAATCCGGCGCTGGGTCTGGTCATGGTGACGGCGATGATCCTGAATCTGCTCCTTGCGGCGTCGGCGGGCGTGCTGATCCCGCTCATGCGTCAGCGCCTCGGACGGGACCCCGCATTGGGCAGCTCGGTGATGATCACCGCGCTGACCGACTCCGGCGGTTTTTTCATCTTTCTTGGGCTAGCGACGGTGTTTTTGTTGTAGCCAGGGCTCGCAGCGCTCGTTGGGCGTAGCGAGCCCGGGCTAGCCTCGGATAGGCTGTATCGATTCAGTCTGAAAAGGACGGATACGCCGCCGTCAGGCCGAGTGCTTCTGGTGTCTCGGGCGCGCCGCCCGGCACCTGGAGGTCGGGTCGGCGAATGAATCCCATCGTCGCGGCATCGTACTGGTAGACCACCTGGCTGAGGTTGGAGTAAAAGAACCCTGGATAGGTCTCAGGGTTCCACAGCAGCCAGTCGGCGATCTTTTCCGAATACAGCCACTTCCAGCCATTGCCGAACACATCGGGCAGATCCGCTTCGTAGAGGCGCCCGAGATGGAGGCTGTTGACCCAACGTGAGTCCCGCTCGCGACTGAAGATCCCAACCGAGGGGTCGAAATAATAGGACGAGCCGACACCAACAGGCTGAGCGGTGCTCAGGCTCGATGAGGTATCGCCGCCGGTGAGCACCTTGGCATGGAAGTCGTAGTCGGAGTCGGTGCCGGTGATCAGGACTGGATAGACATTGCCGTACTGGTCTTCTCCATAGAGCAAGAGCGCCGCATCGCCATTGTTGCTCGTCATGAAGACATTCTCATTGTTCTGAGAGATGTACCAGTTGTTCTCGTACTCCAGATCCAAGGAGTCGCCGACGAGGTCGCTGAAGCTCTTCAATGAATCCACGAGCTCGCCCTCGTAGGCATCGTAGACGGTTTCGCCGGCATCTTTGATCACGTCGAACAACGCTTTGATACCACTGCTTTGCGAACCCTGCCCAATCACGACGTTGTCGATACTCAGCAATCGCCCGTTGCCGATATCGATGTTGTCGATGCCGAACTCCATCAACATGTTCATCTCATCCGGAAAATAGGATGCCGAGGTCTGATCCTCGCTCAAGCCCAGACCGAGAGATGGGCTGTTCCCAGACCAAGCCTTGTAATCATTCGAGATGTCAGTGCTCTTTTTCCTGCCCGCATGGTAGAGGAACTGCAGCCCATAATCTTCTCCCAATGCGTTTTCATTACAACTGTCGGTGTTACTTCCGCACCAATCGGGTCCATTCATTTCATGCGGGCCGCCGCAGCTTTGCCCGCTGGTCACGTTGTAGCCGGTGAGCGCACCGCTCGCGCCGTCTAAGGAGAGCGTCGCCCCAGATTCGTCGTAGAACCACATTTGGAGAAAGTTATCGTGGCAGGTCTTCGCGCTCAGCGTCGGAGGCAGCATGAGTGTCAGCGACGTGAAGGCTGCGCCGCAGAGAGATCGAACAAGCATGGTCAGGAAACCTCGCATTGGATTGGCTTCGAGTGGCAATCTGTATCGGCAGATACGAACGACCATCGGCGATTGCGTTGGTCCGGGTGGAGCCTAACCCAAAAACGGGTGTTCCACTATGCTCGGGCCTCCGAGTTTGGGGGCAGATCCAGCGGTTCGCGATGCCACAGAAGCGGTGAGGATGACTAGCGCTGCGGGTGGATGCCGGTGCCGTCGGGTGGGGCTAATGCGGCTTCGCCTGATCCGACACAGGTTGCGGTCGGTTGCACGGGTTGCGGTTCGGTGGGCTCGGGTCTAGCCTGTTGACCGGATCTGAAGTCCCGCGGGTCTCGTCTGCTCGCCCACATTGCTCGGGCCCATGGCGGCGGCATCCGCCCGAGTGGAGGCATTGCCGAATGAAGTCCTCGTCCTCGTCCTCGACGGCCACCGGCTCGCGTCCTGGCGCTTCGCCGGACCGTATCCGTGGTGGCGCAGAGCAAGAGACGGAAGTCTTGGTGATTGGTGGCGGCGTGACCGGATGCGGTCTGATGCGCGACTTGGCCCTGCGCGGAATCCACTGCCTGCTGATCGATCAGAAGGACCTCAATGCCGGCGCCTCGGGCGGCAACCATGGTCTGCTGCACAGCGGTGGGCGCTACGTCTCGGGCGACGCCGAGACCGCGGCCGAGTGCCGGATCGAGGGCGAGATCCTCAAGCGCTTGGCGCCGCAATGCATCGAGGATACCGGCGGGCTGTTCGTTGCCGTCGAGGGTGACGACCCGGCCTATGCCAAGCGCTTCCCGGGGCTGTGCGCCGCCGCTGGTATCCCGTGCGAGACGCTCACGCCGACGCAGGCGCGCGCGCTCGAGCCGGCACTCTCGGAGCGCCTCTTCGCCGCCTATGCGGTGCCTGATGCAACCATCGATCCCTTCCGCGTCACGCTCGAGAACCTAAGCGCGGCGCAGGCGCTGAATGGCAGTGGCTATCTGCCGCACACCCAGGTCATCGGCTTCGAGCGCGAGGGCGATCGCCTGATTGCTGCGCTCTGCCGGAACCATCGCACTGGGGAGACGCTGCGCATCCGCGCGCTGCAGTTCGTCAATGCCGCCGGCGCCTGGTCGATGCGGGTCGCCCAGCTCGCCGGCTGCGAGGATGTGCACCTGTTCTATTCCAAGGGCACGCTCGGGATCACCAACACCCGTATCACCGATCGTGTCATCAACCGGCTCCGCCCGCCGGGCGACGGCGACATCTTGGTGCCAGGGGGCACCGTCTCACTGCTCGGCACCACCTCGGACCGAGTCGACGACCCGGACGGCGTGCGACCCACGGTCGAGGAGATCGATCGCAACGTCACCCAGGGCGCGGCGATGGTACCGGCGCTGGCGCATGCCCGTTTCATGCGCGCCTTCTCCGGTGTGCGCCCGCTGGTGCAGAGCGGTGGCAGCGACGCCGATGGGCGCGGCATCACCCGGGGGCTGGCGTTGATCGATCACCGCTCCCAGGGCCTGACCAACTTCGCCACCATCACCGGCGGCAAGCTGACCACCTATCGGTTGATGGCCGAGAAGGCCGGCGATCTGGTTGCGGCCCGGATGGGCAATACGACGCCTTCGCGCACGGCCGAGGTGACGCTGGAGCCGTCGCCGGCCTGTCAATGGACCGAGCCTGGGCACGCGCCGCGGTATTGGTACGACCGCAACAACGCCGCCGACATGATCCTGTGTGAATGCGAGATGGTGCCGCAGTCGGCGGTCGATGAGATCGTCGCACTCGCGCCTGGGCACGAGGACGAGATGACGCTGCAGGCCATCTCACTGCGCAGCCGCGCCGGCAAGGGGCCTTGCCAGGGCAGCTTCTGCAGTATCCGTATCGCCTCCTATCTCTACGATCGC
The DNA here is from genome assembly GCA_964617675.1 of uncultured Halochromatium sp. Taxonomy (GTDB): domain Bacteria; phylum Pseudomonadota; class Gammaproteobacteria; order Chromatiales; family Chromatiaceae; genus Lamprobacter. The sequence continues at coordinate 11,019 of CAZTYV010000099.1, forward strand.
GAGGTCTATCGCAGCCGCGCCGGCCTTGGTCACATCCGTGACTTCGTCGATGAGCGCTTCCGCGGCCTGCGCCCCGTGCTCTGGGGCGAGCAGATGGCGCAGATGGAGCTCGCCGAGGCCTTGCACTGTGGGCTGATGGGGCTCGATCTGCTCCCCGATGCTGGGACCGAGGACGAAGGTGCGAGCGAGCCCGCTGGCACGGGAACGAGCGCGGCTGGGGCAGGGACCGCTGACTCGGGGCCAATCGCAAGGGAGCAGCAGCCATGATCCAGGAGCCACGCCACTATCAGACCCAGCTCGCGATCATCGGCTCCGGGCTCGCTGGGCTGGCCGCTAGCGTCTTCGCCGGCAACCGCGGCATCCGCGCCGCCCAGGTCGGCAATACAGGCGCCTTGGCCTATACCACCGGTTATTTCGATCTGCTCGGTTGCCATCCGGTCGCCGAGGGTCGGTGCCTCGATGATCCCTGGGCCGGGCTGGCCGCTCTGCGCCAGGATGAGCCTCTGCACCCGCTCGCGCGTGTTGCCGACGCCGATATCCGCACGGCCTTCAACGAGCTGGTCGTGGCGCTGGATCGGCTCGGGCTCGGCTACAGCGGGCCAGGCGAGCGCAATCTGCAGGCGTTGTCACCGGCGGGCACCGCCAAGCCGACGCTCTGTGTCCCGCTGACGATGCGCGGCGGGGTTGATGCCCATGCCGAGCGGCGAGCGACGCTCCTGATCGATTTCGTCGGCCTCAAGGGCTACAGCGCGCGCCAGGTGGCGGCCAACCTGCGCTCGGACTGGCCGGGCTTGACCACGGCACGGCTCGCGTTCCCGCAGATGGAGCAGGGCGCCGAGGTCTATCCGGAGGTCATGGCGCGGGCACTGGAGGTGCCGGCGACTCGCGAGCAGCTTGCCGAGCGTATCCGCGCCGCGCTCGACGAGGCCCAGTCGCAGAGCGGGGTTGAGATCGATGCGGTTGGGGTGCCGGCGATCCTCGGCGTCCATGGCTCGGGGCTGGTCCATGCGGAGCTCGAGCGGCTCATCGGTGTGTCCCTGTTCGAGATCCCAACCATGCCGCCGTCGGTTCCCGGTACTCGCCTGAGGGAGCTGTTCGAGCAGCGCTTTCCAAGCGAGCAGCTGGCGCTGGTGCCGCAGCAGAAGGTGCAGCAGCTCGAGCTCGGTGAGACGGGGGCGCGCCTGTCTCTGCAAGACAGCTTCGGCCAGGTCAGCATCGAGGCCGAGACCCTCATCTTGGCGACCGGGCGTTTCCTATCCGGTGGTCTCGAGGCCGGAGTCTCGGGGCTGCGCGAGACCTTGCTCGACCTTCCGGTGACCCAGCCCGATGGGCGTGGCGGTTGGTACCGAGAGCGCTACCTAGACCCACGCGGCCATGCCGTCAACCGGGCCGGCGTCGAGGTCGATGAGCGCTTCCGACCGCTGGCGTCCAACGGCAAGCCACTGAGCCCTCGGCTGTTCGCCGCTGGCATCCTGCTCGCGCACCAGGACTGGATCCGGCAGCGCTGCGGCGCGGGTGTGGCGATTGCCACCGCCTACCGCGCGGTTACCGAGGCGGCGAAGGAGCTTGGGATCAGCCAGTCGGCAGCCGCCTGAGGCCAACGCCGCCGAAGCGCAAGCTGCGGCGCGGTTGCGTCACACGCGCCGCGCACGCAGACCAATTCGGCGAGCAGCGGAGGGCCCGGCGACCAGGGCGGCTGGGGCTGGTGGCTCGGCCCGCTTGCGACCGAGGAGGTCGATCAGGCATAGGCCGGTTGGAAGCCGGCGCGTTGCCCTGGGCGCTCGGTGGCGGGGCGATCCTGGTCCCAGTACGGAGAGAGCTTGCGCAGCTGCGCGACCACCGGCGGCACGGCCTCAATCACGCGCTCGATCTCCTCGGCGGTGGTGTAGCGCGAGAGCGAGAAGCGGGTGGTGCCGTGGGCGGCGGTGAAGGGGATGCCCATGGCGCGCATCACGTGGCTCGGCTCGAGCGAGCCCGAGGTGCAGGCCGAGCCGCTGGAGGCGGCGATGCCGAGCTTGTTCAGCAGCAGCAGGATGGCCTCACCCTCGATGAACTCGAAGGCGATATTGCTGGTGTTGGGCAGTCGGTTGCCCGGGTCGCCGGTGACGAAGCTGTTTGGCACTGCTTCGAGGATGCCTTGCTCGAGCCGGTCGCGCAGCGCCGCAACCTGGGTACGCTCGGTCTCGAGATAGGTCTGGGCGAGCTCGCAGGCCTTGCCGAGGGCGACGATCGCGGCGCTGTTCTCGGTGCCGGCGCGCCGGCCGCGCTCCTGATGACCGCCGCGCAGCAGCGGCCGGAAGCGGGTGCCGCGGCGCAGATAGAGCACGCCGA
>CAZTYV010000100.1:0-1085 GCA_964617675.1 uncultured Halochromatium sp.
CGACCTTGGCGCGGTAGATGATGCCGTGCTTGGACTCGTTGTAGACCTCGATCTGTGGATGGTCAGGGCCGACGTGGCACTTGCCACAGGTATCCGGCGTGCGCGCCTGCGCCTTGCTGAAGCGATGGCGGCCATGGCAGGCGGTGCAGGAGCCGAGACTGCCGTCAGGATTGATGCGGCCGATGCCGGTGTTCGGCCAGCTGCCGGGCTTGGGGCGACCCTTGTCGCGGCTGCTGCCCTCGGTGACGAACTCGAGCTCGGCGCCGTGGCATTGCTTGCAGCCGGCGTTGACCGCGGCTGGTCCGCCGACCACCTCGCCGAGCAGGTTGTCGAGTGAGCCCAGGATCTGGCCGGCCTTGGCGTGATGCGAGCCATCCATCTCCTCGAACTCCTTCTCGTGGCACTTGGAGCAGTCCTTGGGTGTGACGACGATGGAGACATAGGTGTCTTCGTGCTTCCAGGCGTCGATGTCACCTTCTTCGGCTTGGTGGCAGTCCAGGCAGGTGACGCCGTTTTGACCGTGCTGGCTGTGGTTCCACTCCCAGTACAGGCCGGGATTTTCGCCCATGTGACAATCGACACATTCCTGACCCTTGGGGTCGCCCCAGTCGACACCGGGTTGGCCAGCAGGGCGCACGGCGTGGGCGTTTGCGGTAAGCAGGAAGATAGCGGCGGCGACCAGCAACCGGCCAATTAGGCCAGCGCGCGCGCCCGAGCGGGTTCTCGACATGGTGCACTCCTCGATCTTATCTGGCGGTCATGAGCAGCTGGATTGCACGCCCCTCGTGGGTTCTGAGAGCGCAGTGGGGCGAGCACCTCGAGGGGGTGTCGGCTGTGTTCCGTTGTGCTCTTCTCAGGAGACCGAACGGGCCACGACAACGCACCCTAGGCGTGACTCTGTGCGTGCAGCAGCGCGAGAACCTTGATTCGCCTCATGAATGGCGGCCAGGTGGATCAAGAAGCGCCGCAACTTGACCGACATCAATGATGGCGGCTGCTTGTGATTGCGCCTGGTTGCGGCCGCGATGAAAGCCTCTTGTCGCTCTACCTGTAACTCTATAACATAACGCTGCGCTCGCTCGTCG
>CAZTYV010000100.1:1095-13288 GCA_964617675.1 uncultured Halochromatium sp.
CCTCAGGAATGCCGGGGGGACATCGGGCCCGATGCCGTGCGCCGCGTTGCCAGCACAGGGGAGAACCATGAAAGTCTTGTATCAGCGGGCCGCGATCGCAGCCTCGCTCCTGATGCCTTATCCGGTCCTTGCCGGCACGGACGCAGAGCTTGCCGAGCTGCGCTCGATGCTGCGCGAGATGAAGACACAGTACGAGCAGCGGATCGATCAGCTGGAAGCTCGGATCGCGCAGGCCGAGGCCCGTGCTGAGGCCGAGGCCGCGCGTGCTCGTGCGGAGGCGGCGAAGACGAAGCCGATGACGGCGGCGATGCTATCACCAGGTTCGCAGCTCGACCGGCCAGGAGAGGATCGCGGCTCGATCTCGGGTGCGCGTGCCGGCGGGGGCGCTGCCTCTGACCGCTTTGGCGCCCTGACCTCGGGGGCCGCATTCAACCCGCAGATCTCGGTCGTCTTGGACGGCAATTTCTACCAGGATGATATCGACGGCGAGGGCCCCACCCTAGTCACTGAGGCCTTTCAGGCTGGCCGCGTGCCGCTGCATGGACATGGCGAGGACGACGACATGGGGCACGCCGACGATGCGCATGCGGGCCACGCGCATGGTCTAGCCACCAACGGCTTCAACTTCCGCGAGGCCGAGATCTCCTTCAGCGCGACCGTCGATCCCTACTTCGATGCCGCGACCTATCTGTCGGTGGATGGCGATGGCAACGTCGAGCTCGAAGAGGCCTATTTCCAGACGCGGATGCTGCCGTACGGTCTGCAGGTCAAAGGGGGCAAGTTCCTCAGTGATTTCGGCTACATCAATCGCCAACATCCGCACCAATGGGACTTCGTCGATCAGAATCTGCCCTATCTGAATCTGCTTGGCTTTCATGGTCTGCAGGACACCGGTGTACAGATCACCTGGATGCCGGAGCTGCCCGTCTACACCCTGGTGGGCGCTGAGATCCTGCAGGGCGATCAGGAGCTCTTCGGCGCGACCCTGGGTGAGACCGATCAACAACTGCTGGGCCTAGACGACACCGAATCGGGGCCGCGCCTCTACACGGCGTTCGTCAAGGTCGCGCCCGATATTGGGCCCAGTCAGGCGCTCCAGTTCGGCATCTCCTACGCGCACAATACCCAGCAGCAGCTCGCGTGGGAGGATGGACATGCGCACGAGGATGCCCACGAGCATGAGCACGCAGACGCGCATGACCATGAGCACGATGAAACGCTTGATCATCGGCTTGGACTCGACGGCGACGCCTCCCTCTGGGGGCTCGACCTCGTCTACAAACGCGATGGCGCAGGCCCCCACGGCAAGGGCGATCTCAAGTTCCAGAGCGAGTATCTGCGCGCGATTCGGGATCTGGACCTGCGCTACAGCCCTGACCCCGCCGAGATCGGCCAGGGCCGCACCTTCACGGTCGATGGCCTCTACGCGCAGGCCGTCTACGGGCTCGCGCCGAAGTGGCAGTTGGGGCTGCGCTACGATGTGCTCGGCCTGACCAATGAGATGAGTGGCGGCGGTGGTGCCAGCTATGGTGCATCCGAGCGCTGGACCGCGGATCTGACCTGGAACCTCTCCGAGTTCTCGAAGATTCGCGCCCAATACGCCTATAACGACATTCTGGTGACCGAGGATGAGCGTGAGCGCTTCAATGCCTTTTACCTGCAGTTCTTGGTCAGCATGGGCTCGCATGGCGCCCACAGCTTTTGACCCGGGCTTCTGGAGCACCTTCACGTGACAGACCGAGGTCCAGACCGATGCCTTTGAACACTCAATCGTTTCGCGCTGAAACCGGTGTCCGAGCGCGGCCATCGCACGCGTCGCGGCCCGGGCTCCTTGGCGCCGGCTCCTGGCTTCGGCGCCGCTGGCCGTGGCGCTTGCTATCCGGCGTGCTGATGTTGGTGGCGAGCGCCCCACTGTTCGCGTTGAACGTGGTCGCCACGGCGCCGAGCATGGGCGCCTTAGTGACCGAGGTCGCGGGCGAGCGTGCCGACTTGACCGTCTTGGCCGGCCCTGACCGGGACCTGCACGCCCTTCAGGTGAAGCCGAGCATGATCCATGCGCTTCGCTCCGCCGACCTGGTGGTCGCGATTGGCGCCGAGCTGGAGGTGGGCTGGCTTCCGCCGGCGATCGAGCGCGCCTCGAATCCCGAGATCCTGCCGGGCAGGCCGGGCTACTTCGAGGCGGCGGCGCAGGTGCCGTTGCTCGATGCTGGTGGCGCGGCGGATCGGGCACTTGGCGATGTGCACCCAATCGGCAATCCACACGTGACGATGGACCCGGTGCGGATGGCCGTTGTTGCCGAGGCCCTGGCGGAGCGGCTAGCGCTGCTCGACCCCGCGGGATCAGCGGCCTATCGAGCCGGTGCCGAGCGCTTTGCGACGCAAGTGGAGCAGCACGTGGCGCGTTGGCAGCCACGGTTGCAGTCGGCGCCGGGTGTGGTGCTGTATCACCGCGATGCCATCTATCTGCTCGATCGATTCGGTGTGCCCTTGCTAGCGACCATCGAGCCCGTCCCCGGGGTGCCAGCCAGTGCGAGCCATTTGCGGCGGTTGCAGTCCGAGCTCAGTGGCCGAGATGGACTCATCATCTACGCGCCCTATCAATCGGCAAAACCGGCACAGCGTTTGGGAAGCAATCTCGGCTGGGACGCGGTTCGGCTGTCCCTGGAGCCGCCGTCGGGCTCGGATGGTTCCGGTTACCTGCGCCATCTCGAGAGCTGGGTCGACGCGATTGCGGGGGTACGTTGAATCTCTGGCCAAACCGTTGTGCGCTGGCGCGAGAGACGGCTGAGGGAGTGCCGTCGGTGCCTTGGCTGCTTCGGACCGATCAGCTCGTGGCCGGCTACCAGCGGCCCGTGGTCGGCCCGGTCTCGCTTGAGGTCAGACGTGGTGAGGTGGTCGGCCTGTGGGGCGCCAATGGCTCGGGCAAGTCGACCCTCTTGAATGCGCTGACGGGCGCCGCGCGGATCTGGTCTGGCTGTCTGCGGCGGGCCCCGGGGCTGCGTGTCGCCTATCAGGAGCAGCAGCCGGTTCGTCTGCCGGTGATGCCGCTCAGCGGTCGCGATCTGCTGCGCGTGGCCGCTGTGGCCGCGGCCGTTAGGGCGCCGCCGCCGGCGCTGGCGGGGTTGCTGGGTCGACGTCTCGATCGACTCAGCGGCGGACAGTATCAGGTGCTCGCGGTCTGGGCCGCGCTCGCCGGTGGGGCTGACCTGGTCCTGCTTGATGAGCCGACGAACAGCCTTGATCCAGACGCAGAGCAGCTGTTGGTCGATCTGCTCGGCGATCCCCCGCAGAGCGTTGGGGTGCTCTTGGTGAGCCATGAGCAACGGTTCCTCGAGGCCGCCTGTTCCCGGGTCCTTGACCTGCGCGATCTTCAGGATGCCGCCTGATGGCGTTGGATGGCGTTGGATGGCGTCTGGTCAGCACCAGTCGAGTGGCGGTGATGGCGTCATCGACTCCGCTGACCGGGCACATCCTGATCGGGGGCTACTGATGGATGCGATCATCGCGGGGTTTTCGGAGCCGCTGTTTCGTCTGCCCCTGATCACGGGGCTGCTGCTGTCGGCGCTGTTGCCGTTGCTCGGCGCTTACCTGATGCTGCGCGACGAGTGGCTGGCCGCGCTTGGGCTGGCGCATCTGGCTGGCGCTGGCGTCTTGCTCGCTGGACTGCTCGGGCTCCCCGCGCTGGTCGGCGGCGGAGCCCTCGCGTGCGCTGGCGCGACCTACAAGTCGCTGATGCGGTTGCGCGGTAATCTGGCTTACGCCGTGATGCTGCTGCTGGGCTGGTCGATGATGCTCTTGCTCGCCGCCAATACGCGCCTTGGCGAGTCTCTGGCCAGCGCGATGATCGACGGCCAGCTCTACTTCGCGGGTGAGTCCGAGTTGATGGCGACGGTCGTGCTGGGGCTGCTGTCGCCGCTGGCCTTGGCTTGGCTTGGCCCGCGGCTGCTTCGGGCGCGCCTGTTTCCGCGCTTGGAGCAGGCCAACCGGCTGCCGGCTTGGCGCTGGCATCTAGGCTTCGATCTGTTGGTCGCCCTGGCGATGGCCGCGGCCACGGCGACCTTGGGCCTGGTCGCCGCCTTCGCATTGATCCTGATCCCGAGCTGGGTGGCGTTTCGTCTGGCCCGCAATTGGCGTTGGTGCCTGTCGATCGCGCTCTTTGTTGGCGTTGCCGCCTATCTCCTTGCCTTTGCCTTGGCGCTGCTGCTCGACCAGCCGTTCGGTCCGGTCGCGGTGATGACGCTCTTGTTGCTCGCGGCGGTGATCGCCGGCGTCTCGCGACAGACGGCGCTGTAATCTCTCAGGTGTCTAGTTGCAAACGCCGCGTCGATCCTCTTTCATGCGGGCTTTGCAGGGTCGGGCCGGTGGGCGCACGACTCGTTTGATGCTGTTTGGTATGCGATGACGGAAAAACTGGTCTTTGAGTTCGTCACCCTGTTCGTGGTGCTTGAGCCCTTCGGGATGCTGGCGGTCTTTCTCGCGGCGACCGCCGGTCTAGAGGCTGGCGAGCGCCGCAAGGCGGCCGTCCTCGCGATCCTCTACGCCTACGGGATTCTCGTGTTCTTCATCGCCGTTGGCGAGCTGCTACTGATCCAGATGGGCATTCCGTTGCTGGCCTTTCAGGTCGCCGGAGGCATCCTCTTGCTGCTGTACGGGATCGAGATGAGCCTCGGCGCGCACGCCCCGGGTACTGGCCCCAAGGCCGCGCCGCTCAAGGGGGCGGGCAACAGCATCCATGCGTTGGCGGTCTACCCGCTCGCCATTCCGGGGATCGCCGGTCCCGGGGCCATGCTGACCGTGGTCTTGCTCACGGATAACCGCGACTACAGCCTGGCCGATCAGCTGGTGACCACCGCGGTGCTCGGGGCGACCCTGGCGCTGTTCCTGGTGATCCTGCTTGCGGCGAGCCCGATCATGCGGGTCATCGGTCAGGGCGGCGCGAGCGTGCTGCGGCGGGTGATGGGGGTCATTCTGACCGCGATCGCCGTCAAGCTGGTGCTGACTGCCCTGCAGGAATGGTTGGGGTTGCCGCCGCTCTAGTCAGCGGCTGATCGATCGCCGTCCCCTGGCGATGATCCGTGCCCGGTCCCTTTGCCTTAGAAGCCTGCGCCTTAGAAGATCGGGATGCTCGCGTAGCCTTTGGACTGATAGCCGATCTGCGAGACGAAGGTGTTGCCGACGAAGTCGATGCCGGGCAGCAGGGTACCGGGGTCGACCTCGAGCAGCCGAGCGGCGACCGAGCAGGCCTCCATGTGCACATTCGGCTTGGCTTGAAGCGCCTTGATCTGCTTGGCGATGGCGTCGTAGTGCTCCTCTTGATCCAAGGGCACGTCGGTGTGGTCGCTCGAGATCAGCGGCAGCGACGGGCCGCGGAAGGTGAAGACCATCTCGGGCTCAACGCCCTGACGCTTGAGGTCCTCGTAGGTCTCATCCATCACCTTGAGGTAGAGGCTGAGCTTCTGCGGGTTGCCCATATTGATGTCCCAGGCCACCTTGCCGGTCTCGACGCCGGCGAGTGCGCGGCTGTCGTCCGGCTTGGTTTCCGCTGCTTCGTCGGCTGCGAGGGCTGGGTTGCCGAGCATGCTGAGGGCGAAGAGGGCGGCAGAGCAGGCGGCATAGGGCCAGGCCCTAGATGGGAGGCGTGTGCGCTGATTGAGCATCGCAGTGGTTCTCCAATGGTGGTCATCTGGTGGTTGTCATCTGGGATCGCCGCTGACGCGGCCGTCGCGCCGATCGCTCGGTTCGTGCACAACTGGCACAAAACTGGCACAACGGGTTGCGAGAGCAGCGCGAGCCCCGGCGCTGCGTCCGGTGGGTGCTGATCCAGTTGATTGCGACCTGGGCGGGCGCTGATCCGGGCGGGGCTCGCGGTCGATGAAGGCCTTCTTCAGCTCAGGCCTGGGGCGGGTTACTTGAAGCGCTCGCGCGCCTTGTGCATGGATTCGCTCAGACTGTGCCAGGCCTTTTCGAAGCCGTCTCGCAGGTCATCCCAGGCGTCATCGCCGGCGGCCTGGAGCTTGGCGAGCTGCTCGCGCGCATGGTCGCGACGCTCTTGGAGCTTGGCGACCTCTTCGCGGTAGTGGAGCTTGGCATCGGCCTGAGCCTCCTCGGCCTTGGCCTGGAGCTTCTCGATCTCGGCATTCCACTGGTCGAGCTGGGCCTTCGTCTTCTCGATGTACGCGTTCTTCTCGGTCATTGTTCGCTCCCTCTCTGCTGTTGTTGCGAAGGTGCTACGTCTGCAGCGTGCTCGGGCACCGAAGGAACGGCGCTCGGGGCCGCACGCGTCACGATGACGTAGTGATCGAGCAACCTCAGTATAAAGCAGGCGCCTGATTGTTGACCCGGATGGTGTTATTCCGGGTTATTCGGGGGTCAGGTCTTTCATTCAAGCAGATTGCGATCTCGTCTCGACGCTCGCGGCGGAGTCGGGACTCCCCTCGAATCGTCGCACGGCGCGGCTCACCGTTGAGTAATGAACGCCGAAGAAGTCCGCGATCGCTTGCATGGTGTAGACGCCGGTTGCGAAGGCGCGGGCCATGGCCTCGCCTCGGTCGGGGTAACGGCCGGCGAAATCAGCAAGGGGCTCGGCTAGGGAGCGTCGTTGGGCGCGTGGGACCTCGCGCAACTGATCGAGGGGTTTGGCCAAACCGCGGTGGCGCTCGACGAACGGTTCCTCGCCGAGGAAGACCTGATGACGCAACCCTTCCCAAATGCTGTCTCGGCCCGTGCCCTGGCGGACGAACTCCGCATAGTCGGCTCGGGCTCGAGAACGGCCGCGGCCGAATTGGCTGAGTAGCCAATCGGTCTCCAGCCATGACGGTGTCGGCGCTTGCCCGATCATTGCCCGGTAACTGCTCCATGGCCAGTGCTCCGCCTCCTGCACCATGCCGGCGCGCACCGGATTCAGCACCACATAGCGGGCGAGCTCCATCAGATAGGCATCGCGCTCGACCAGGATGGCCTTGAAGCGCCCCTGAAAGAGGTGGCCTATCAGGCCGTGGCGGCGATTGGTCTGCTGGGTGTAGACGCCGTTGAGTTGGCGCATCCCTCTGGACAGATTGGCCTCAGGTGTCTCGACGACCACGTGGTAATGGTTGGTCATCTGACAATACGCGTGACAGCGCCAGTTGAAGCGCTCGCAGACCGATCCGAGCAGGGTGAGCCAGGCGCTCCGGTCGTCATCGTCACGGTAGATCGCCTCACCCCGGTCCCCACGCGAGGTGACGTGATAAAGTCCGCCGGCAAGCTCAATGCGAAGAGGTCTGGTCATGCACCGGACTGTAACGCAAAGATGCCGAATTGCAAGACCTGACCCCTATGCTGTTTCGTTGGGAGAGCCCTGCATGCAACCGATGGCGACCTCGGTCGGGATTCCGTCTCTGATCCTGCGCGGGCTGATCGGGGGTGTCCTGATGGGTCTGGCCAACTTGGTGCCGGGCATCAGTGGCGGCACCATGCTGCTGGCGCTCGGGATCTACCCGCTTTTTATCGCGGCGATTGCCGACGTGACGACACTCAAGCTGAAGCTGGCGTCGATCACGGTGCTCGGCTCGGTGGTGGTGGCGGCGGCGATGGCCATCCTGCTGTTGGCCGGTCCGGTCAAGCAATTGGTAGTCGACCATCGCTGGATCATGTACAGCCTCTTCATCGGGCTGACGCTGGGCGGGGTCCCCGTGGTCTGGCGGTTGGCCCGTCCAGCGGTCGCCGCGACCTGGATCGGGGTGGCGGGCGGGTTCGTCGGGATGGCCGTGCTTGCGGTGTCGCAGCAGGCAGGATCGGACGGCGGCGCCGGCGGATCGGGCTTCATCATGCTCTTTTTTGCCGGGCTGGCCGGGGCCGGGGCCATGATCCTACCCGGCGTCAGCGGTGGCTATGTGCTGCTGGTGCTCGGCCAGTACGTGCCGATCCTCGGGGCGGTCGATCGCTTCAAGGATGCGTTGGGTGCCCAGGACCTTGTCGCGGCGATCGATGTTGGGCTCAAGGTGCTGACCCCAGTCGGCCTAGGGGTGGTGATCGGTATCGTCGCGATCAGCAACCTCCTCAAATTCCTGTTGCAGCGGTATGAGAAGGTCACCCTCGGGGTGCTGCTCGGGCTGTTGATCGGCGCGGTGGTCGGCTTGTGGCCGTTCCAGGAGGGGGTGGCTCCAGAGATCGGCAGCCTCCACAAGGGTCAAGAGGTCACCGAGCTGACCCGATCGGAGATTGACGAAGAGGACTACCCGACACGCTTCTTCACGCCGACGCCAGGGCAGGTTGGCGGCGCGATCGGTTTGGTCTTGGCGGGCTTCCTTCTGACTAGTCTGCTCGCTCGGCTCGACCCAGAGCGCCGAAGATAGTCTGTTGGATGCGATGTGCTGGACGTCGACGCCATTCAGCGGGTGTGATCCGCTGGTGTACTCGATGCCGGCTTGGTTATGTTGCGTTGATGGATTGCAAGACCTGACCCCACTATGGGCTTGACCGATAGTGAAACCGAGCAACCGCCACTCTGGGAGCTGATCCCGCTGGCGAGCTATCAGCTGCCGTCTGCGCCCACTGGGAGCAATGCACGGCGTGGTCTGTCGTCGTTGCGTCGCCTCTTCCGGCGTCGCGAGCCGGAGCCCGAGGGGCCGGTCAAGCGCGATGATGAGCTGCATGCGCTGGAGCACGAACGGCTGGATGCGGTGGCGGGGCCGATCGATTGGCACGAGGCGTCTCGCGCACTGCAGGCGGCGCTCGAGCAGCGCTCGGCGGCCGATCGCGCCTGGTTCATCATCGGTCCGCCTGGGGGCGGTTATGACGGTCTGCTCGAGGCCTGGGCGGTGCAACAGGAGGCGAGCTGCATCCCCGCGCCGGCGTACGAGGTCGTCGCCGGCCACTACCAGGGCTGGCTCGCCGAGCTGCCGCAAGCGGGCTGCGCTTGGGCCCTGCCGCGCCTCGAGCTGTGCTGGCTGCGCCATCCCGCGGGGCTCGATCTGGTGCGCGATCTCTTCGATCGGCTGTTGAGCGACAAGCTCGACTTCGGCCTGATCGGCTGCGATAGCTGGGCCTGGGCCTACCTGCGCTTCGTGGTGCCGACGCAGGCGGTGCGCGCGCTGACCTTCCAGGCCTTCGATGGGGCGCGTCTGGCGCGTTGGCTTGGCGCGCTGGCGGGGGCAGGCGATGATCATCCGCGACAGTTTCGCCATGCGCAGAGCGGCAATCTGGTCCTCGCGGTGGACGACGAGGACGAGACCCTGGTCAGCGCCGAGCTTCGCTATCTCGCCGCTCAGAGCCGAGGAAATCCGGCCGCGGCGCTGCGATTGTGGCGCTCGCGGCTGCGCTCAGAGCCGGACGAGCCTGAGGCGGCCAGCGAGGATGCCGCCGAGCAGGACGAGGACTCGCAGCGGGAGGTCGAGACCATCTGGGTTGCGCCCGCCGTCGACTTCGAGCTGCCGAGCGGTCTCGACGAGCCGGACGCCCTGGTCTTGCATGCGCTGCTGCTCCACGACGGGCTGCCGGCCGAGGTGCTGGAGGGCCTGCTACCGCACGGGCGTTTCCGAACCCGTGCCTTGCTCCTGCAGCTGGCCGCGGCCAATGTCGTCGAGTCCGGGCCGGACGGCTCCTGGCGGGTGACCACCTTCGCCTACCCGGCAGTGCGCGCCTTTCTCGCCGGACGTCGCTTCTTGGTCGACGATCTCTAGCAGCCTCTTCAGCAGGGTCTTCATCAGGATGGGCCATGAATAGCGAGCAGTTCAACGATCTGTTTCGGCGGCTGGACACCGGTGCGCTCTTCGATCTGGCGCTGGTGCTGATCGGTGCCATCGCGCTGATCATCGCGGTGCAGAAGACGCTACCCTGGTTCGCGAATCGTCTGCACGGCAAATCCAGGCACGTCTTGCTTGCCTTGGTCCCGCTGTTGCGCTTGGTGATCGTCATCGGCGCCTTCTTGCTCGCGGTGCCGATCCTGATCGACCCCTCGCTGCAGAACATGGTCGCGATCCTGGGCTCGCTCGGTCTGGCGCTGGGCTTCGCGCTCAAGGATTACGCCAGCAGCCTGGTCGCCGGCATCGTCGCCGTGGGTGAGGCGCCGTATCGGAACGGCGATTGGGTGCAGATCGGCGACACCTATGGCGAGGTGACCCATGTGGGGATGCGCGCGGTGAATCTGGTAACGCCGGATGACAATCTGGTCTCGATCCCGCACCTGAAGCTCTGGGCCGAGCCGATCTCGAACGCTAACAATGGCAGTCCGCAGTTGCAGTGCACGGCAGACTTCTATCTCCATCCGCGGCACGACGGAGCGCGGGCGCGCGAACTGCTGTTCGATGTCGCCCTGACCAGCCCGTATCTGGCGCTGGGTGAGCCGATCGCCGTGGTGGCCGCGGAGCAGCCCTGGGGCACCCGCTACCGGCTGCGTGCCTACCCCATCGACGCACGCCAGCAGTTTCGCTTCGCGACGGATCTGACCTTGCGCGGAAAGGCCGAGCTACTGCGCCAAGGCTTCACGATGGCGGCCGTGCCAGCACGCCCCGAGCCTGACGGTGCCGCGGCTTAGCGCAACAGCAGCGTGGGCACCGTCGATGAGCGCAGCAGATCGGTGGTCTTGCTGCCGAAGAGCAGGCTGCGCAGGGGCGAGTGGCCGTAGGCGCCCATCAGCAGCATGTCGATGGCCTGCTCCTGGACGTAGCGGGCGATGACCCGCTCGGTATCGCCCGGGATCAGTGCCATGGTGACCTCGAACTGGGCCTCCTCGAGGGTGGCGCGCGCCCAGTCGAGCTGTTTCTCGCTATCGCGGCGCGGTTTGCCGCTCATCAGCACGTGCACCGGTAGGCCGCGAAAGAGCGGGCTCTTGGCCACCATCTCGACCCCACGGCGGGTCATGCTGCCGCCGTCGAAGGCGATCAAGACCCGTTTAGGCTCGGCGAATTGATCGGTGACGGCCAGGATCGGTTTGCTCAGCGCGCGCACCATCCGCTCGACATTGCGCCCGAGGTCGCGTCGGGTGGTCTCGGCGGACTCGCCACGGCGCCCGAGCACGAACAGGCGCACCTGAGCCTGGGCGCCTACCAGCGTCTCTTCGAGATCGCCGTAGCGTTGGCGCACATCGGGCGCTGACACGCCGAGCTTGATCGCGCGCTGTCGCAGCGTGTTCAGCAGCTCGCGACCGCGCTCGCGATTCTCCTTGCTGCGTGACTCATCGCGCTCGGCCAGCTCGCTGAGCAGGTTCTGTTGCGCATTGACGCCAATCGCGCCGCTATGGTCCCTGCCTATCGCGACCTCCTGTTCGCGATCGAGGATATGTAGGAGCTCCAGCGGCGCGTCCATCTGCCGGGCCGCCCACGCGGCGGCATCGGTTACAAAGTCAGCGAAGTGCGACTGATCAACGCAGGCCAGCACCTTGTCGTCTTGCTGCATGGGGTCTTCCGGTTGCATCGGCATAGGTCCTCGTTCGTCTTCGCGTGCTCGGGTCAGTGGCCCATCAGGCCCTCGACCGCGTCGGGCTTATCGTGGACCGCGAAGCGATCGACCATGGTGCGGCTGGCCTGGTTGAGGCCAACCACCACCACCTCGGTGCCCTCGCGGCGGAACTTGAGCACCACCTTGTCGAGTGCGGTGACCGCGGTGATGTCCCAGAAGTGCGCGCGGCTGACGTCGATGACGACCTTCTCGATCACCTCCTTGTAGTCGAATGCGGCAATGAAGCGATCGGCCGAGGAGAAGAAGACCTGCCCGACCACGTGATAGACGCGCTCGCGGCCCTCGCGGGTCGGCGTCGACCCGATGTAGAGCACGCGGCTGACCTTCTGCGCGAAGAAGAAACCGGAGAGCAGCACGCCGACCAGCACGCCTTGGGCCAGGTCATGGGTGAGCACGGTGACCGCGACCGTGGCGATCATGACGATGTTGGCATCGACTGGATGCTCGCGCAGGTTCTTGAATGAGGCCCAATTGAAGGTGCCGATCGAGACCATGATCATGACCGCGACCAGCGCCGCCATCGGGATCTGTGCGACCCAGTCGTTGGCGAACACGACCAGTATCAAGAGCACGACGCCGGCGGTGAGGGTCGAGAGTCGCCCGCGCCCGCCCGATTTCACGTTGATCACGGTCTGGCCGATCATCGCGCAGCCGGCCATACCACCGAAGAAGCCGGTGACCACATTGGCCGTGCCCTGACCCACGCATTCGCGGTTCTTGTTGCTCTTGGAGTCGGTCAGATCATCGACGATGGTCG
>CAZTYV010000101.1:0-13255 GCA_964617675.1 uncultured Halochromatium sp.
GTGCCAGTCGGCGACAGCGCCGCACTCGCCGACGCGATGCGCCGAACGCTCGACGCGCCACTGCCCGCAGACGAGCTCAAGCAGGCGGTCTCCGCGTACACCCAGGCGGCCAGTGCAAGCGCCTATCTCAAGGCCTTAGGGCTCAAGCCCATGGCTGCGCCCCATTGCCTTTGAAGACCAACCGTCCTGATCTGCTCGGCGCGCATCGGCCTCTGGCGCCAAATCGACAAGATGATGAAAACCGGTTCCGTGCTGTCTGACTGACCTGCCTCGACGAAGACTGAGGGACCGCGGGACGATGATCGTCAGGGCTCGCCGACATTGCTCAGGTGTGGATGGGCATGGACCGGCAGCTCGTCGAGGTGCTCATGATCGCCCGCCAAGCCCGGGGCATGCAGGTGCAGATGGGCGTGGCGATGTTGATGCGGATGCCGGTGCAGCTCGGCCTCGACGAGCCGGCCCTCTTGCAGCAGCAGGGCGCGGGTGCTGAGGCGCTCGAGCACGCGCTGCTCGTGCGAGACGATCAGCATCGCCTGCGGCAGGCCCTCCAAGTGCGCGAGCAGCCGCGCCTCGCTGACCGCATCGAGCCCGCTGGTCGGCTCATCGAGCAGCAACAGCTCGGGCTCCATGGCCAGCACCGTCGCCAAGGCCACCAGCCGCTTTTCACCTCCAGAGAGGCGATGGGTCACGCGCGGGCCGTAGCCATCGAGCCCCAGCGCCGCCAGCGTGCGCTCGGCCACGGCGGCGGCCTGCGCCGGCGAATCACCGAGATTGAGCCGCCCGAAGGCCACATCATCGAGCACGGTCGGGCAGAAGAGCTGATCGTCGCTATGCTGGAACACCAGTCCGACGCGCGCCCGCGCGACGCGAAAGTCAGCCTCGCAGCGACAGGCCTTCCCCAGGAGCCGGACCTCGCCAGCGCTCGCCGTCAAGAGGCCAACGATCAGCCTCAACAGGGTGCTCTTGCCGGCCCCATTCGGGCCGATCAGCGCCACCCGCTCACCCCGGCCGATACGCAGATCGAGCCCCTGCAACAGAGGCGCGGCCGCATAGCCGAAGTCGATCCCGGCGAGCTCGACCAGCCGCTCCTCGCACGCACCGCTGACGGCCGGCTCGGACCGCCCAGGCGCCTCGGGTCGCCCAGTGTTCAAAGGATGGCTCCGCGGTGATCAACGAGGGTCAGGGCCGCGGTCAGCGAGACGGCAACGAGCAACGCCAGCGTGTCTTGTCGCTGCCAATGGAAGGGCTGTAGCAGACGCAGCTGACCATCAAAGCCGCGGCAGCGCATCGCATCAGCCACACGCTGCCCACGCGCCAGACTGCGCACCAATAGCATGCCGATCAGCCAGCCAAGCGCCTGCCAGGTGCGGCGGTCTGTCCGCGGCACGAAGGCCCGCGCCCGCATCGCCACGCGCAGACGGCGATATTCATCACTCACCAGATCGATTTGCCGCAGGGTCAGGAACAGCAGGTGACAGAGCTTGTGGGGCAAGCCAAGCTGCGCCAGCGCATGCACCGCCTTGGCCGGACCCAGCGCCCCGACCAGCCCGAACAGGCCCAAGACCACCGCGTTGGCCTTAAGCAGGATCAGCAGCGCCAGCGCCAACCCCTCACCGCTCGCGGCGAGGGGCCCCAGTTGCAGCAGGGCCGCCCCCGGCACCGAGAACGGCAACGTCAACAGCAGGACCAGCAGCAACAGCTCGAGCGGCAGCAGGTGGAGCAAACGGCGCGCCGAGACGCCGCCCAGCCAGCCGATCAGGCCGGCGATCGCCACAGCGAAGAGCGCGGTGGCCACGGCCTGCAGCGAGACGACGCTCAGCGCGAACAAGGCGGCCATCGTGACCCGGGCTCGCGGATCGAGCGCCGCAAGCCGGTCCGCGCGCGCACCGAACGCCTGCTCGAGCCCCAAGAGTCCCTTCCCAGCCAACTCCTTCCCAGCCAACCCCTTCCCGGCCAGCTGCTCTCCAGCGCGGCGTTGTCCACCGGGCTCAGAAGCGACCCGACGGGTTGCGGCGCGGTCGGACTTACCCGCCCCCTGATGCGAGTGACCAGGCGGCGGCAACTCAGCCATCCCTCGGGCCGGCGCCCGAGCCCCGCTGCTGCCGACGCTGAGTCCACCATAGGCCGAGCCCGGCGAGGCCGGCGATATAGCCCAACCCGCCAAGCAGATCGCGGAACGAGGCCTGCGCCTGCGCCTCGGCCAGCGCCTCGCGCAGCGGCAGGACCTGCCGCGCAACCGCCTGCTCGATAGCGCGCTCGACCTCAGGCGCCAGCCCCGGTGAAAGGGCTGGCGCAAGGGCTGACCGAGTCCCGTGTTGTCTGGGTTTCTCCGCACCTGGGCCGGGATCGCCGGGCGCGGGCGAGCGGTCTGCGGACTCGTCCGCTAAGCGCCTGTCCAGCGATGGCGCGTCCGGCGAGGTCGACTCCGCCTCGAACCCAGCGCTGAGCTCTGCGGCGCTGATCGGCCATTCGGCGCGATGGCCATCGCCACTCTGCGCAACGACCCGATAATCCGCCGCGGCAGGAACCGGAGTGAGAAAGCGCCCCTCCTGATCCGTCATCAGCTCAGCAACCGGACGGCCTGCGGTATCGAGGACCTGAACCTCGACGCCGCGTGCCGGATGCCCGCCAACGAAATAGACCCGGCCCTGGACCTGGTCCGCCACCGCGCTCGCGAAGACCTGCAGCCGATGGGCCAGTGCCGGGTCGCTTGGCATCCACAGCCCCAAGACCAACAGGAGCAGGGACGCGATGGCGAGGGGGCGCTCCCGCACCGCCAGCGAACGGCCCCGACTAGGCGCCATGACGCCGCTCGCTCAATCTCAGCAGCCCAGGCTCGACCCTGAGCAGAAAGGCAACCACGATACCGCTCAGCAACCCTTCGACCAGGGCCAGCGGGACAAAGGTGACGGCGATGATGCGCGCGGCCGGCGCGAAGGGCTCACCGCTCAAGAGGAGACTCCCGGAGAGCATCAGGCCGGTCAGCGCGACGCCGAGCAGCCCCGCGCCCGTGCCAACGACAAAGGCGACGCGCTGCTGCCGCGCGCTCACGACATCCGCCTCGGATTCAGCCCCGCCGGGCGCAGCGCTCGGCGCCGACATCAGCATCCGCCTGAGCAGCGGCCGCAACAGCCAGCCGACGACAAGCGCAGGAAGCGCGAGATTCATGGTGTTCACCCCCAGCACGACGAGCCCGCCGAAGCCGAAGAAGATCGCCTGGAGTAAGAGCGCGACGAAGATCGCCGGCATTGCGGCCCAGCCGAGCAGCAGACCCATGAGCCCGTTCAACAACAGATGAACGCTGGTCGGACCCAGCGGCACGCTGATCAGCGAGGAGACGAAGAAGGCCGCTGACAGGACGGCCGCTTGCGGCAGGTCGGCCTCGCGCAGGCGATGCAGCGCGAGGCCGATCAGGCCGCTCGAGACCAGGGCGCCGGTGACGAGCACGGGCGCCGACAGAACACCGTCCGGGATGTGGGCCATGGAGCAGAGGGATAAGCAGGAATGACGAAATGATCATACCAGCTCGAGACCTCGCTGGGTCTAGGCCCTGCTCCTGACCCCATGCTCGGCCCGGGATTCAGTCCCGGATTCAGTCCGGGATTCAGCCCGCACCCAGACTCGGCTCGAGGCTTGGCTCCAGACTGGCCCCAATACGGTCTGCGGACCAGCTGTCTCGATTGGCTGCTCATCAGCACTCGACCCGCCGGGTCCTGAGCAAGATCCCGTCAAGATCACAGCGGCTTGCTGCCAACCGTCACCAAGAGCACATCGACGCCATGGAATTGCTGGTGGCGAACCCGCTCCGCCAGACGAGAAAGGACACGTAAGCCCACCTCGTCCTCGCGCGGCGGCGCCTCGAGGTCGACCCGCGTCAGCGCGCGCTCGAAGTTCTCCCCGGCCGCCCCGCTAAGCAGCTCCAGATGCACCTGCTGCCCATGCTCAGCCTTGGCGCTTAGCCGCAGGCGCCGGCCCCGATCGGTCTCCTCTGCGCCCGACTCCAGCAGGAACAACATCGCCTCCTCGGTCACCAGCTCCAACCTCAGGATGGCGTCACGATCCCAACCGCAGGAGCGCGCGACCTCGGCGACGAATTGCTGGGCCTGATCGATCGCGCCGATGCGCGCCGGCAGATCGATGTGCGGCATCCGACCGCGCCGCAGACGCACTAGGCTCATCAGCAACAGGGCGACGATACCGCCCGCGGTCATCCCGTTATCGAGCAGGGCGCGCGACCACTCAGGCAGCACGTCCGGGAAGATGGCCTGATCCTGAAAACCAACCGCGAGCCAGAACGAGACGCAGACCACCATGCCGTTCTCGAAGCTCAGCCCCTCCTCGGCGACCATCTTCAGCCCGTGCAGGAACAGTAGGATCAGCAGGATCATGATGTAGGCACCGGCGACCGCGCTCGGCACCGCCATCAGCAGCGTGGCCACCTTCGGGCAGAAGGCGATCAGGAGCAGGAAGGCGCCGCCGAAGAGGCCGACCGCACGCGCCGCGACCCCAGTCAGGTCGACCACCGACAGGCTCGTCGAATAGGTGGTATTGGGCAGGGTGCCGAAGAGCCCGGAGAGCAGATTGCCGAGCCCGTCGGCGTTCACGGCGCCCTGGACGGCACGGAAATCGATCGGCTCCTGGCCGCGCTTGGACAGACGCTGGATCGCAACGCCATCCCCATAGGTCTCGATCGCACCCACCACGGTCACGATCGCGAAGGCCGGCAACAGCAGCCAGAAATCGGCATCGAAGCTGAGGTCGAATCCAGGCCAGCTCGCGCTCGGCAGGCCGATCCAGGGCGCCTTCGCGACCGCTGAGAGGTCCATGAGTCCGAGGGCATAGGCCAGTGCAGACCCGAGCAGGACGCCGACAAAGGGTCCCCAGAGGCGCAGTGAACCCTTGGCGAAGAGCGAGATGGCTAGGATGACCACGAACGAGAGCGTCGCCGTGGCCGGCCCGGCGAGGCTCTGTTCGGGCAGACCCTCGGGCTGGGTGTTGATCATCTTGAACGCGATCGGGAAGACGGTCACGGCGATCAGCATGATCACGGTACCGCCGACGGTGGGCGTGATGATGTTGCGCAGCTGGCCCAGGTAGTGTGAGAACATGAACTGGATCAACGATGAGGCCACCACCAGGGTCGCCATCAACGCCAGACCGCCCGCCTCCACGGCCTCGATCGAGATCGCGATGAAGGCGCCCGAGGTGCCCATGAAGAGCACATAGCCGGCACCGAAGCGCCCGAGCGGCCTTGCCTGCAGCATGGTGGTGATGCCGGCGATCAGCAGCCCGGCGAAGATCACCCATTCGGTCAGATCGGCCGGCTGCTCCGCGGCGCGCATCACCACCGTCGGCGTGAGCACGATGCCGGCGATGATCAAGACCACGATCTGCAAGCCGAGCCCCGCGGCCAATGCCGGCGGCGGCGACTCGTCGACCGCATACCTCAGGCCCTGTGCCGAAACCTCATTACTCATCGCATGCCTCCCATCGACCGCCGTATCGCGCCGGCATGATTACCAGCAACAGCGCCTCATGAAAAGCAGAAGCTGCCTCGATCAGGCACAATCGGATTCAGCCAGCATCGCCCAGGGCTTGGTCCGTCCACATCGCCGGGCTCCCAGACGATGTCGCCACAGCCCGATATCACCACCGCCCTGCAGGGGCCACCCACGCACGAGGCAGCCAAGCGACATGCAACGCGTGACGATCACACTCGACGATTCCCTCATCGAGTCCTTCGAGGGCTACATGACCCGCCGCGGCTACAACAACCGCTCCGAGGCGATCCGCGACCTGATCCGCGACCGGCTCTACAACGAGCAGCTCCAAGACCAGCCGGAAGGCGACTGCGTGGCGACCCTTAGCTACATCTACAATCACCACGAGCGCGAGCTGGCGGCGCGCCTGACCAGCGCCCAGCACGAGCATCACGATCTCACGGTCTCAACCATGCACGTGCACCTGAGCCACGATCACTGCCTCGAGACCGTGATCCTGCGCGGCCCGAGCAACCGCGTCCAAGCCTTCGCCGACGCGGTCATTGCGCAACCGGGCGTCCATCACGGCAACCTCGCCGTCCTGCCGGTCAATGTCAGCGAGCAGGCGCATGCGCATGGCGCCGATTCATCTGGGGCCGGCAAGGGCCACCGTCACCTTCATCTGGAGCCGCTGGCCTGACTAACCGTGCCTGAGCAAACGGGCCTGACTGGCCGGGTCTGACTGGCCGGCCTGCCCCAGCATGGACGAGGCGAGCAATACGCGTCGATTGCCTCCGGATCCTTGGGCAGCGTCTGCAACCTGCCGCACAGATCGAGTGGCGTCACGGGGCTGGCTCGCAAGGCTCGAAGAAGGCATTGGTCATTGCCTCCAAGCATTGGCTCCCGCTGAGACTGAGCGCACCCGGATCGGCATTGACGAGGCGCTCGTCGGCCTCGAGCGCCTGCAGCTGCCTGGCGGCATCGCAGGCCTGGGTGCCCCCGCACTCGCCCTCGGGGCCGCAGACGCGTTCCACCAAGGCCTGGCAACGGCTGTTGTCGGCGCGGTCGCTCGGGCTCTCACAGGCCGGAAAGCTCGGGTCGGACAGCGCCTGTTGGCAACGCTCGCCCGCCGCCGTCGGCGCGTTGAGGGGCCGTCGCGGGTCGAGCCCCAGCTGCTCGCGCGCCTCATCGCCGAGCAGGGTGCGCGCGCGCAGACAGGCCGCTGATCGATCGCAGGCATCATCGAAGCCGCAGGTCTTGCGCACCAGCTGTTTGCAGTAGTGATACTCGTAGAGGGGCTCGGGCTCGGCGTCCGCCTGCCATTGCTCGACCATGGGTGCGGTCGGCACCGCGATGCCATCACGCACGATCAGCGTCGAGCCATCGTCGAGCCGGTGCACCCCATCCCAAAGCGGCCGCTGCTGGCCGTTGACGGTCCCGACGGCGCGGCGCGTGCTGGGGTCGACGCTGACCTCGGCCCCACCCTGCAGACGAGACTGCCAGGGATCGGCCGGGGCATCGGCGGCAAGCCCTAGCGAGAGCGCCAGCAAGGCTATCGGCCAGACAGCGAGCCTCAGCCAAGCGTCAGTGAGAGAAGCAGATGGAAACGCCATGGACCGACCCCGCGCGCGCCGATGGCCCGGACCCCCGGGAGACCCTGTTCTAAGCTTATCAGCGCTGGTCGATTTTGCGAGGACGGCACCCCATCCAGCCACTCCAGCTCATCGGCCGGGCGCTGGGTTGGCGCGTTGGGGTCAGGCGCTGGCTTAGGGGGCCGCGCGTCCGCCGCAGACCTGGAGACAATCTCGGACCGATTGGAAGGGCCAATTCGGATCACAGACCCCGGGGAAGAACGGACGACAGCTGTCGGTCTGATAGTCGTAGTAGAACGCCGGGCGCGGCCGGCTGCAGGTGCCTGACGGCGGCGCTTGCAAGCAGCTGACGTGGAGCAGATCGCCGCTGTCCGCGCTCTGAGTGACCTTGGGCCCGCCACCACAAGCGGCTAGCAACAGCGCCGCGAGCAGGCCCGATGTCAAGGCCAAGGACGACCGCAGTCGCCGCCGGTGGCGGTTCAGCGCTCGCCCGGGGTTTAGGCGGCCAGGCTGGTGGGAGGGATACTTCATCGGCGGTCCATAGTCTCGAGGGTTCAGCATGCTTGGGTGCGCTCTGATCGATCCGACGCCATCCGGGCGCTCAGGCCGATCGATCATCGGCCAGCAGCCAGGCGACCTGGTAAGGCGCGAGCTCGAGGCGTCTCGGCAGCGGAGTACCGCCTTGGCGCCAACCGCCGATCAGCTCCGCCCAACGCCACTCGCGCGCGCGCCGCGCGAGGCGCCCAAAACCGAGCTGGATCGGCGCCCCGGTGAGATTGGCCACCATCCAGAGCCGTTGGCGAGCATCAGGCGCGACCCGGCAGACACCGAAGAGCCCCGCGGGCAGGTCCAGCACCTGCTGCGTCGCATCCGGATGGAAGGCCGGCTGAGCACCGCGAATCCTAAGCCGCCGCAGGTACTCCGGCAACAGCTGCCGCGCCTGATGCGAGGACGGCTCGGCCAGCATCGCCTCGATCTCGGGCAGTGCCCATTTCTGCCGATTCACACTCCGCGCCCGGCCACTGAGCTCGGCCCCGCGCCGATCGTTCGAGGCCCCGAGCAGGCTGTTGAAGTAGATACCCGGGATGCCTTGCAGGCTCATCGCGATGGTCTGGGAACAGAGGAAGCGTTGGATCGAGACGCGCTGATCACCGGGCACGCCGACCGCATCGAAGTAGGTGATGTTGAGCTCATAGGCGCTGGCCGCGCCCTTCGGGTGGCTCCGCCGTGAGACTAGACCACCGCGCTCCTCCACCGCGCTGACGAGCCCGTCGATCTGCGCTTGTGGGAGCAGCCCCTCGAGCGGTCGCAACCCGATCCCGTCATGCGAGGCGGTGAAATTGAGGTAGCTACAGCCGGCTGGCGGTGGCTCGAGCCGCGCGGCCCAAGCGCTCAGATAGCGGCCGTCACCGCAATGGATCGCGTGCAGAAGCAACGGCGGCAGACTGAATTGATAGACCAGGTGCGCTTCATCGCCCGCACCGAAATAGCTGAGGTTCTCGGCGTGCGGGACATTGGTCTCGGTCATCAGCAGCACCGTCGGCGCCACCAGGTTCAGCAGGTCGCGCAGCAGCTTGATGACCTCGTGCGTCTGCGGCAGGTGGATGCAGGGGCTACCGAGCTGTTTCCAGAGGTAGGCGACCGCATCCAGGCGAATGACCTGGGCGCCGTGGTGGACATAGAACAGCAGGATATCCAGGTACTCGAAGAGCACGTCCGGGTTCCTGAAGTCGACATCGACCTGATCCTGACCGAAGGTGGCCCAGACATAGCGCTCCCCGGCAGGCGTCTGCACCGCGCGGAGCAGCGGCGAGGTGCGCGGACGGACCACGCTCGAGAGATCGGCCTCGGGGTCGACCTCGATGAAATAGTCTCGCTCTGGCGCCAGGCCGTTGGCGTAGGCACGAAACCAGCGGCTCTGGCTCGAGACGTGATTGATCACCAGATCGAGCATCAGCCGATAGTCCTCGGCCAAGGCATCGACCTGCGCCCAGTCTCCCAGCGTGGGGTCGACCTGCCGGTAGTCGATCACCGCGAAGCCATCATCAGAGCTGGAGGGAAAGCAGGGCAGCAGATGCAGGGTCGAGATCGCCGTGCCGACCTGCTGCTCGAGGAAGCGCCGCAGGGTGGCTAGCGGTGCCTCGCGGCTGGCGCAGACCATGTCGGCGTAGGTGATCAGTACCGAATCGGTCTGGTCCCAGGGCGCACAGCCGGTGGCCTCGGGCGCGCACTCGCTGCCGACCCCATAGCGCCCGATGACCAGCTGTAGCCGGTCCATCAAGCGCGGGAGGACCTCGGCGCCGTAGAGACCGCGCAGTCGCTGTTCGATGCGCCTGTAGAGCTGCCGATCGACCACGAACATGGCTCACCCCGTCATGTTGCGCAGGTTGTTGATCATGCCCCCCAGGCTGTCGCGCAGGACGCGATAGCTGTAGAAGCGGCTCGCGACCTGAAAATTGTGCTCGACCATTTCGCGCCGATAATCGGCATCGGCCAAGATCCGCCGCGTCTGCTCGACCGTGGACTGATCAATGACGCCATCGATGACCGGCAGCCGGAAGCCCTTGGGCTCGATATCGCGCTGATAGACGCTGTAGCGTCCGATCACGAGCGGCAGGCGGAAGTAGATCGCCTCGAGCAGCGCGTTGCCAAAGCCCTCGTAGAGGCTCGGGAAGGTCACCAGGTCGGCGTGCGGATAGAGATCACTGAGCACATAGACCTTCTGCCGATTCTGGTCGAGCTGGCGCCGGTCGGCCATGCGCTCGCCGAACAGCTTCAACGAGACCCCCTCGTCGCGCGCGAGCTGTTGGATCTGACGCTCGTACTCGAAGCCCTCGTCACCGCTCTGATGCGAGATCACCAGATGCGCCCGTGGCAGCTTGAGCCGGCGGATCAGCAGAATCGCATTCTCGATCCCCTTGCGCGGCACGATCCGGGTCGGTTGCAGGATCAGCTGATCCTCCGGCAGCAGCCCGAGTGCCTGGCGCACATCGGCCGCATAGGCATCCGGCGGCCCGGGCGGATGCTCGAAGTCGAACACATTCGGCACCAGGATGCTCGGCAGCCCCTTGCGCCAGGCGAGCTCTTCGCGCGCGGCCTGATTGATCACCACATGCTGCAGCTGCGGTGCGCGCGGCGGAAAGGCCATCTCCAGATAATCATCGACCGCCGAGATCTGGAACCGCTGCCGCTCCCACATGAAGTCGTGGTGATGGGCGATGGCCGGCATCCCGGTCTCGAGCAAGAACTCGGTGATCGCGATCCCGAGCGGGAGGTGCATCGGGATGGTGAGCGCGTTCTCGATGATCAGTACGTCCAGATCGAAGCGCGCGCGGAACGCATAGAGCGTCGACTTCAGATAGGCCGCCAGCGCGTGGATGCGGCGGCTGACCTCGGGGCTGCGGCGGGTTCGGCCCCAGAGCTGAGCGGTGATCCAGCGATTCTCGGGATGGTCGAAGAAGGCCTCGGGGATGCAGAGACTCATGGCCGGATCGCGATCGAGCACGCCGGCGTACCAGGCGCTCACATGGCCGCTCTGCCAGAGCACCTCGGCCCATTTTGCCGCCTCCAACGAGACGCCGTCAGTCCCGGCGAAGCGGGTCGAGACGAAGCCGATGTTCTCCGGTTGCTTCATAGATGGTCACTCGATGGACTCAGCTGCAGGCCGCTGCACAACCTGTGCCCGACGCTTCGAGGGCGTCGCTGCAAGGACCCCAGCCTCTCACAAAAGGCCCATCGAGACCGCTATGATCCCACGCCATGCGCATCGCGATCGCCCACTTTCATCTGCAGACCGGCGGCGTCACCCGCGTCATCCAGCATGCCTGTGCGGCCCTGGCCGCGGCCGGTCATCGCGTAGTGGTACTCAGCGGCGAGCCGCCACGGCACCCAGCGCTGCTCGCGGCGCCGGTCGAGGTCATTCCCGCGCTCGGCTATGAGGAGCGTCGCGAGCGGCTTGGGCCCAGCGCCCTGAGGCAAGCGATGGAGCAGGCGGCCCGGCGCGCATTGGCCGGTGCACCCGACCTCTGGCACCTGCACAATCATTGCCTCGGCAAAAACCTGGCCTTACCCGGGGCGATCTGCGGGCTCGCCGGGGACGGCCATCGCCTGCTGCTGCAGGTGCATGATTTCGTCGAGGACGGCCGCCCTGCCCTCTACCGGCGCATGCTTGAGACCCTTGGTGCCCAGGATGGTGCAGCGCTGTCGGCCCAGCTCTATCCGCTCGCCCCCCAGATTCACTATGCGGTTCTGAGCACCCGTGACCAGCGCTTCCTGGCCGCCGCGGGCGTGGCGACCGAGCGCTTGCACCGATTACCGAACGCGGTCTCTCTGAGTGCCGGGGACAATGCCGGGCACAGTGCCAGGCACAGTCCAGGGGACCATAGACGCGCCCAGGACGCAGCTCACGGCGAGCGCGCGCAGGATTGCCAAGCGCTCGCGCGTCCCGACCATCGCCGCTGGCTCTATCCAACCCGAGCGATCCGGCGCAAGAACATCGGCGAGCTGCTGTTCTGGGCCGCGCTTGCCGGGCCAGGAGACCGCTTTGCGATCACCCAGGCGCCGCTGAACCCGCTCGAGCAGCCGAGCTATCGGCGCTGGGTCGCACTGAGCCAGGCGCTGCGTCTGCCCGTCGACTTCGAGCTCGGGGTGCGGTGCGATGATCTCGACGCCTTGCTCGCATCCAGCCATGCACTGATCAGCACCAGCATCGCCGAAGGCTTCGGCCTCGCCTTCTTGGAGCCCTGGCTGGCCGCCCGCCCGCTCGCCGGCCGCGACCTGCCCGAGATCACCAGCGATTTCACTGCCGCCGGGATCAACCTCAGTGGGCTCTATCAGCGCCTTCCGGTGCCACTGGACTGGCTCGACGCGGCAGCACTGCGCGAGCGCATGGACCGCGCGCTCACGGCCAACGCCCGCGCTTACGGCCGGGTGCACGATGGCGAACAGCTCGAGCAGGCCTGGAACGCCGCCGTGGATGCGACCGGGCGCATCGACTTCGGGCGTCTGGATGAAGACGCCCAAGCGCAGGTCATAGAGCATCTGCAAACCGACGCATCGGCACCGTCGGCGCTCGACGCGACAAGGCCGCCGCTGGCAAGCGAGGCCGACCTGATCGCCGACAACCGCACCATCATCGAGCGCGACTATGGGATCGCATCCTACGGTCGCCGGCTCGAGACGATCTACCAGGCGCTGCTCGCGCAGCCGAGCGCACCGCCGCGCGACCATGCCGATGGGCAGAGACTGATCGAACGTTTCCAGGCGCCGGAGCGCCTGTGGCTCTTGCGCACCTAACCTCCCTCGCTCGGCCAGTGGCTGGAGACACCCTGATGACCGACCCTAAACTCCTGCGCCGTATTCGCAGCCTCTGCCAACCGCTCGCGCCGCAAACGACCTCCGTCGAGCCGCTGCTGGGACGTATCGACGGCATCCGGGCGGTCTTGTTCGACGTCTACGGCACCCTGCTGATCTCGGCCAGCGGTGACATCGGGGTCGATGGCACCCAAGGCGGCGGGCAGGGTGGTGACCAGAATGGCGGACAAGATCGCGCGGGAGCGACCGCGGTCGCGCTCAACGGGCTGCTCGATGCGGTCGGGCTCGGTCACGCAGCGACGATCGAGGCGGCTGCCGACGCCAACCTCGGCGCGCGGCTGGCGATGCTGATCGAGGCCGAGCATGCGCGGGCGCGCGCCTCAGGGGTCCGCGATCCCGAGGTCGACATCCTCAGGGTCTGGCAGAGCCTGCTCGGCGAGCTGGGCCTAGAGCCATCATCGCCGGAACTGGCGCGGATCGCGCTGGAATACGAGTGCCGCGTGAACCCGGTTTGGCCGATGCCGGGCAGCGCCGAGCTGCTCGCGACGCTTCGCGAGCAGGGACTCGTGCTCGGCATCGTCTCCAACGCCCAGTTCTACACGCCGCTGATCCTTGAGGCCCTGCTCGGTCAAGCCCCGACCGAGCTGGGACTCGACCCGCACTGCAGTGCCTGGTCCTACCAGGTCGGCGAGGCCAAGCCTTCGACCGCGATCTACCGGGTCGCGCTCGACGGGCTCGCGCGGGCGCACCGCATCCGCCCCGAGCAGGTGCTCTACGTCGGCAACGATCGGCGCAAGGACATCGGGCCCGCGCAACGGCTCGGACTGAGGACCGCGCTCTTCGCCGGCGATGCGCGCTCGCTCAGGCTGT
>CAZTYV010000102.1:0-12828 GCA_964617675.1 uncultured Halochromatium sp.
CGCCCTTGACGAAGCGCAGCCAGTGCGGCATCAGCTTGTCGGCCTCGTCCATGATGAAGACGCGGCGCACATAGAGCTTGACGCCATGCTTCTGCTCGCGGTCCCACATATCCCAGGGCGCGCGCTTCGGGACATAGAGCAGCGTGGTGTATTCGTTGGTGCCCTCGACGCGGTTGTGGGCCCAGGCCAGGGGCTCGTCGAAGTCGTGCGAGATGTGCTTGTAGAACTCCTTGTACTCGTCGTCGGAGAGGTCGGACTTGTTGCGCATCCAGAGCGCGGTGCCGCGGTTGACCTGCTCCAGCTCCGGCTCGGCATCCTGATCCTTTTTCTCGTCGTCCTCCTCGGCACCATAGTCCTCCTTGACCATCTCGATCGGCATCGCGATGTGGTCAGAGAACTTACCGATGACGCTGCGCACGCGCCAGGCGTCGAGGAACTCCTTCTCGTCGTCCTTCAGGTGCAGGATCACATCGGTACCGCGCCCGGCCTTCTCGACCGTCTCCAGCGTGAAGCTGCCGCGGCCATCGGACTCCCAGCGCACCCCATGCTCGGCGGTCAGTCCGGCGCGACGCGAGATCAGGGTCACCTTGTCGGCGACGATATAGGCCGAGTAGAAGCCGACACCGAACTGGCCGATCAGGGCATTGTCCGTGGTCTCGCCCTCGCCCATGGCCTCCAAGAAGCGACGGGTGCCCGAGCTGGCGATGCTGCCAATGGTGTCGATCACCTCTTGGCGGCTCAAGCCGATGCCGTTGTCGGAGACGGTGATGGTCCCGGCATCCTTATCGATGCTGACCCGCACCCGAAGCTCGGGGTCGTCTTCTAACAGCGCCTCGTCGGTCAGTGACTCGAAACGCAGCTTCTCGGCCGCATCGGAGGCATTCGAGATCAACTCGCGCAGGAAGATCTCCTTGTTCGAGTAGAGCGAGCGGATGACCAGGTCCAGCACCTGGCTGACCTCGGCCTTGAACTCGAGGGTTTCCTTGTGGGCATCAACGGTCATGGGTGTCGATCACCTGATAGTCGTGGGTTGGATGGAAATTCGTTCGGTCGCGGGCTCGCCGCCCTCGTTACAATCGTCGGGGCAAGGCCTCACCGGCGCCGCTGTGTTAGAGGCAAACCAACTCAAAATCAAGGGTTATGCAGATGCATTCAGCTGTGATCCGCACCACGCCGTTCAGTGGCCAGAAGCCTGGTACCTCAGGGCTGCGCAAGAAGGTGACCACCTTCCAGCAACCTCATTACCTGGAGAACTTCGTCCAGGCGATCTTCGACACCCAAGCCAAGCTGACCGGCGGGACCCTCGTGCTCGGCGGCGATGGGCGCTTCTACAATCGCGAGGCCATCCAGGTCATCTTGCGCATGGCAGCCGCCAATGGCGTGGCGCGCGCTCTAGTCGGTCAGGGCGGCATCCTATCGACACCGGCGGCATCTTGCATCATCCGAAAGTACCAAACCCAGGGTGGCATCATCCTCTCGGCGAGCCACAACCCGGGTGGTCCCGACGAAGACTTCGGCATCAAGTTCAACATCGACGCCGGCGGGCCAGCGCCGGAATCGGTGACCGATGCGATCTACGCCCGCACCCAGAGCATCGATCAGTACCGCATCATCGAGGCCGACCCGGTCGATCTGGACCAGGTCGGCGAATCGCGGCTTGGCGAGATGTCGGTGCAGGTCATCGACGCGGTGGCCGACTACGCCGACCTCATGGCGAGCCTGTTCGACTTCGACGCCATCCATCAGCTCTTCAACTCCGGCAGCTTCCGCATGCGCTTTGATGCCATGCACGCGGTCACCGGACCCTATGCCGTGGAGATCCTCGAGCATCGGCTCGGGGCCGAGCCCGGCACCGTGATGAACGGGGTGCCGCTCGAGGATTTCGGCGGCGGCCACCCGGACCCGAACCTGGTCCACGCCCATGAGCTGCTCGAGCTGACCCAGGGCGCAGGCGGTCTCGACTTCGGCGCCGCCTCGGATGGTGACGGCGACCGCAATATGGTGCTCGGCCGCGACTTCTTCGTCACCCCGAGCGACAGTCTCGCGGTGCTTGCCGCCAACGCGCATCTGACACCTGGATACAAGCGTGGCATCAGCGGCGTCGCTCGCTCGATGCCCACCAGCCAGGCCGCCGACCGCGTCGCCGAAGCCCTCGGCGTCGACTGCTACGAGACCCCCACCGGCTGGAAGTTCTTCGGCAACCTGCTCGACGCCGGCAAGATCACCCTCTGCGGTGAGGAGAGCTTCGGCACCGGTTCCGATCACGTGCGCGAGAAGGACGGCCTCTGGGCGGTGCTCTTCTGGCTGAACCTGCTCGCGGTCAAGCGTCAATCGGTCGCCCAGATCGTGCGTGATCATTGGAGCCGCTTTGGGCGCAACTACTACACCCGACACGACTACGAGGGCATCGACAGCGAGGCCGCGGAGAGCCTTGTCGATCATCTGCGCATCCTGCTGCCGAACCTCGCTGGTCAGCGGCTGGGCGCCTTCACCGTGGCCTTCGCCGATGATTTCGCTTACACCGATCCCATCGACGGTAGCGTCGCCGAGCATCAAGGCATTCGCATTGGCTTCGACTGTGGCTCCCGGATCGTGCTGCGGCTCTCCGGCACCGGCACCCAGGGCGCCACGCTTCGCGTCTACATCGAGCAATACGAGGCCGACAGCTCGCGCCATGACCGGCCGGTGCAAGAGGCCTTGGCGCCGCTGATCCTGATCGCACGCGAGCTCGCGCAGATCGAGTCGCGAACCGGTCGCAGCGAGCCCGATGTCATCACCTGAGTCGGCTCGAGGTCAGGAACGAGCCACCGCACTCGACGAAGGGTTGCGCCGCAGTATCATCGATCCTATCTTCCTCCTCGTCGGAGCGGTCTTCGAGACTTTCCGCCATGATTAACATCAATCGCGATAACCGCGTGGAGAACGACGTCATGAATCTGCGTACTGTGACCCTGGCGAGCGCCCTCATCTTCGGTCTGACCCTGATCCTCGGTGCCGGCACCGCAGTTGCTGGCGACGGCAAGAGCTGCGGCGGCAAGAAGAAGGGCGAGAGTGCCGCCGTGATCATGCCGGCCCAGCCACGCGCCTAAGCTCGCACCGCGGGCCGGGCCCAACGTCTGGCCCAACATCTGGCCCAGCATCTGGCCCAGCGTCTGGCTCAACATCTGGTCCAGCGTCGGCCAGGCGCCCGCGGGCTCAGCTCGGCGAAACGCGACCGGTTCAAACCCTCAGCCAAAACCGACGAGCCCTCGGCCCGAGGCGAAGAGCCAAGTTCGAGCTCATCGCTGAACGGGCAAAACCGGCGCAGCAGGCTGGCCCAGCGATCGACCTGGGCAGGCCGGCGAAAAGTCCCCTCGGCCCTGCTCGGGAAACCGGCAGGGCCGAGTTTTTTGGCGCGTGCTTCTGGTGTGCCACGGGCAGGGCCCAAGGTCCATCGATAGGCATCAGCCCGTCGCCCCCGATCCGCGATCGATCAAACCGATCGCAGCCATTCGAACAATCCATTTGGATGCTCGCGGTTTTTGCCCCATTCTGTGGGCTGAGCTGGACGACACGCCGCTCGTAACCTTCACTCAATCACCAATCCACCCACACCTGCACGGAGTATCCCTGATGCTGCAAGACCGCACCGGCCAGAAAGTCCCGAACGTCACCTTCCGCACCCGCACCGATCACGACTGGAAGGACGTCACCACCGACGACCTGTTCAAGGGCAAGACCGTTGTCGTCTTCTCGCTGCCAGGCGCCTTCACCCCGACCTGCTCCTCGACCCACGTGCCGCGCTTCAATCAGCTGGCTCCAGCACTGAAGGCGGCCGGCGTTGACGACATCATCTGCATGTCGGTCAACGATGGCTTCGTCATGAACGCCTGGAAGGACGATGAGAACGCCGAGAACCTGACCTTTATCCCGGACGGCAACGGCGACTTCACCGAGGGCATGGGCCTGCTGGTCGACAAGGACGACCTGGGCTTCGGCAAGCGCTCCTGGCGCTACTCGATGCTGGTCAAGGACGGCACCATCGAGAAGATGTTCATCGAGCCAGAGGAGCCGGGCGACCCCTTCAAGGTCTCCGACGCCGACACGATGCTCGAGTACATCGCACCGAACGCCGCCAAGCCCGCCGACATCACCGTCTTCACCCGCCCCGGCTGCCCGTTCTGCGCGAAGGCCAAGGCCATGCTGAGCGATGCCGGCATGCAGTACGAGGAACTGGTGCTGAACAAGGATTACACCGAAGAGACCCTGCGCGCCGTCGCCGCCGCGACCTCAGTGCCGCAGATCTTCATCAACGGCGCCAAGATCGGCGGCTCGGACGATCTTGAGAAGTGGATGGCTAGCCGCTAAGCGGGCAGCTCCCAGGCGGTGCCCGGGCCCGCTTCGGTCCACACAGGGCTTCGCCTGGGCTCGCCCGGCTTAAGACGGATCGACCATCGCCAAGGACTGGTCTCCCGGTGATCGGGCTGGCGGTACTGTCGCCACCGATCACCGGCCCAATTCTCGACGTCCGATCTGCACTGAGTGCCCGACAGGACACCCAGCCGTGACTCGGACTGATCGGCATCACGTGCAGCTCAAGCCACTGCGAGTGGCAACGCGTCCAGTGACGGCATCTGCCCCCGCTGCGCTCCCGCGACAGATGAGCCGCGCGGGCGGCACCGTCGAGCACTGGATTGGCAGATCGCATGGCCACCCTGGCCGCCGTGGTCTTAGATGACGAGCTGCTCGAGCCGGCGACCTGCCGTTGATGCAGAGGATTTCACGACCCCATTCCCTGGAGACGCCCATGGAGAAGCATTTCGACCTTATCGCCATCGGTGGCGGCAGCGGCGGACTTGCGGTCGCCGAGAAGGCGGCCGCGTACGGTAAGCGCACCGCTATCGTCGAGCCCGGCTACCTCGGCGGCACCTGTGTCAATGTCGGCTGCGTGCCGAAGAAACTGATGTGGTACGCCGCTGAGATCGCTCAGGCCGTCCGCGATGCCCCCGAGCTCGGCGTTCAGGCCGAGATCTCAGCCATCGACTGGCCACTGCTCGTTAAGGGCCGCGACGGGATGATCGGCGGTATTCGAGACTACTGGAGCGGTTATGTCGAGCGGCTTGGCATCACCCTGCTCAAGGGCAGCGCGCGCTTCGTCGACAACAAGACCATCGAGGTCAATGGCGAGCGCTACAGCGCCGAGCACATCGCCATCGCCACCGGCGGCAAGCCCATCGTACCGCCCGTTCCGGGTCATGAGTTGGGCATCACCTCCGATGGCTTCTTCCGGCTCGAGCAGCCGCCGAAGCGTATCTGCGTGGTCGGCGGCGGTTACATCGGTGTCGAGCTTGCCGGCATCCTCAACTCCCTCGGCTCCAAGGTCACCATCGTCGCCCTCGAGCCCAAGGTGCTCGAGACCTTCGATCCGCTGATCAGCGAGACCGTGAAGCACAACCTGGAGCATGAGGGCATCGAGCTGAATCTACCGTTCGCGGTCGGCTCGCTGGAGCAGCGCGATGACGGCATCGCCGTGATCAATAAGGACGGCGCCGCGCTGAGCGGCTTCGACACCGTGCTCTGGGCCGTCGGCCGGCGCGCGAACACCGAGGCGCTGAACCTCGGGGCAACCGAGATCGAGCACCTGCCCAACGGCGTCATCCCGACCGACGCCTACCAGAATACCAACGTCGCGGGTGTCTACGCGCTCGGCGACATCACCGGTCGCGCCCCGCTCACGCCTGTGGCCATCGCCGCTGGACGCCGGCTCGCCGATCGGCTGTTCAACAACCAGCCCAAGCGCCATCTGGACTACGTCAACATCCCCACCGTGGTCTTCGCGCATCCGCCGGTCGGCGCCGTCGGCATGACCGAGGCTCAGGCGCGCGAGACCGGTGAGAAGGTGACCATCTACCAGACCACCTTCACACCAATGAAGTACGCGCTCAACAAGCGTGAGCCGCGCACCGCGATGAAGCTCGTCTGTGTCGGCGAGAACGAAAAGGTGGTCGGCATCCACATGGTCGGCGATGGTGTCGACGAGATGCTGCAAGGTTTCGCCGTCGCGGTGAAGATGGGCGCGACCAAGGAAGACTTCGACAACACGGTCGCCATCCACCCCGTCAGCGCCGAGGAGCTGGTGACCCTGAAAGAGCCCTATACCGGCGACTGATCTCGCCGCACGGCAGTCAATGCGCGCTCGCCAACGCCCCGTCCAACGGGGCGTTTTTCGTTGTTGACCGAGCTTGTTGACCTGGGCTTGGGCTGAGATTCGATTGCGGGTAGGCTGTGGACAACGCCTGGGGGATGACGCATTGAACGACTTCTTCAACCTCTACCAGCAGGGTCTTGTTCGGGCAGCGGTCTGCGTACCCGAGGTGCGGATCGCCAACCCGCCCGCCAACGCGGTGGCGAGCATCGCGCTCGCGCGCCGCGCCGATGAGGCCGGCGCACTCATCGCACTGTTCCCGGAGCTGGGGCTCAGCGCCTACACCAATGACGACCTCTTCCATCAGCAAGCGCTGCTCGATGCTTCGCTCGCGGCGCTGGCGCAGGTGGTCGAGGCCAGCCGCACGCTCCGACCCCTGATCGCGGTTGGGGTGCCGTTACGTCTCGAGGGTCGCCTCTTCAACTGCGCGGTCGCGATCCACGCCGGCCACATCCTGGGCGTCACACCGAAGTCCTATCTTCCGAATTACCGCGAGTTCTACGAGAAACGTCAGTTCGCGGCCGCCGATGCCTTGCTCGCGCGCGAGACCAAGCTGCTCGGCCAAACCGTCCCGGTGGGGACCGATCTGCTGTTCGAGGCGAGCAACGTCCCAGGACTGGTGCTGCACATGGAGCTGTGCGAGGACCTCTGGGCGCCGATCCCGCCGAGCACCTACGCCGCCCTAGCCGGCGCCACGGTCTTGCTGAACCTCTCGGCCAGCAATATCACGATCGGCAAGGCCGCCTATCGCAACCATCTCTGCGCGGCCCAATCCGGCAAGTGCCTCGCCGCCTACCTCTATTCGGCGGCAGGTCCCGGCGAATCGACCACCGATCTGGCCTGGGACGGCCACGCGGTAATCTTCGAGCACGATCGGCTGTTGGCCGAGTCGGAGCGTTTCCCGCGCGCGGCGCAGCTGATCACGGCGGACATCGACCTTGAGCGCCTGCAGCAAGAACGGCTGCGCCTCAGCAGCTTCAACGACAGCGTCCGCACGCACCGCGATCGCCTGCAATCCATGCGGCGCGTCCCCTTCAGCCCGGAGCTGCCGAGCGGCGATCTGGGGCTGCGGCGCGTGATCGAGCGATTCCCCTACGTGCCGGCGGACAGCGCCGAGCGCGATGCGCAGTGCTACGAGGCCTACAACATCCAGGTTCACGGACTCGCCAAGCGGCTGCAGGCCACCGGCATCGAGCGCATCGTCATTGGCGTCTCCGGCGGGCTAGATTCGACCCAGGCGCTCTTGGTCGCGGCCCGCACGCTGGATCGGCTCGGATTACCGCGGACCCATCTCCTCGCCTACACCATGCCCGGCTTCGCCACCAGCAGCGAGACCCGCGCCAACGCGCTGGCGCTGATGCGCTCGCTCGGCACCCAGGCCGAGGAGATCGACATCCGCCCCTCCTGCACCCAGATGCTCAAGGACATTGGGCATCCGTTCGCCGCTGGCGAGCCGGTCTATGATGTCACCTTCGAGAACGTACAGGCCGGCGAGCGCACCTCGCACCTGTTCCGGCTGGCTAACCGCCATAACGCCCTGGTGCTCGGCACCGGCGATCTGTCCGAGATCGCCCTCGGCTGGTCGACGTACGGCGTCGGCGATCAGATGTCGCATTACAACGTTAACGCGTCGGTACCCAAGACGCTGATTCAGTACCTGATTCGCTGGGTCATCGCCAGCGGCCAGTTCGATACCGCCACCAATACCACCCTGCAGGCGATCCTCGACACCGAGATCTCACCCGAGCTGGTGCCGGTCGAGGCCGCGGGCACCGTTAGCGGCACGGGCGGTCTGCAGAGCACCGAGGCGAAGATCGGCCCCTACGAGCTGCAGGACTTCAACACCTACTGGATCAGCCGCTACGGGCTGCGGCCGAGCAAGGTCGCCTTCCTCGCCTGGCACGCGTGGCGCGATAAGTCCCAAGGCCAATGGCCCGAGAACCTGCCCGAGGCGCGCCGCCACGAATACAGCCTCGCTGAGATCAAGCGCTGGCTCGGGGTCTTCGTCTTCCGCTTCTTTCAGATCAGCCAGTTCAAGCGCAGCTGTCTGCCCAATGGCCCCAAGGTCGGCTCTGGCGGCTCACTGTCGCCGCGCGGGGATTGGCGTGCACCCAGCGACGCCGAGGCCGCGATCTGGCTGCAGGAGCTGAATGAGCAGGTTCCTGACGCCTAGCGGGGGATGGCGAAAGGGGACATCAACGTCGATCGTCCGGCGCCTTCAGCGCCGGCGCGACTTCGCAGGCTCGGCCTCCAGCGCCGGCAGGTCATCCGAGGAAGAGGCAATGAGGCGTTCATTGCCCAGCGTCGCATCACGGATGCGTAGCCGTCTCTCCTGCCGCAGGCGCAGACCATAACCAGCCGCCGCGCCGCCCGCGGTCGCGATCGTGAGCAGACCGAGCGTCAGGAACTGGGCGAACATCATCGCCACGCCCACACCGACCACACCACCCACGGCAACGCCGGTACGCAGTTTCGCGCCGCTCGCGACCTTCTTCTTCTGCGCGACCAGCTTGGCCTTCTCGCGCTCGGCTTGCATACGCAGCTTCTCTCGCTCGCGCGTGTGCCGTTTGTGCTGTTGCGCCAGCGTTTGCTCGCGCACGGTGCCGACCACCGAATCGAACCAGAGCGCGACCAAAAAGCCGAGCAAGGCGGCCAGGCCTGCAAACAGGTACATGGTCTGCTCGAGATCGGTCATCAGGGCCGTGTAGGTCAACAAGGCCGTTGCCGCCTGAAGCAGCAGGATACCGATCATGAATCGAAACAAACCGCCGATACGTCCGCCCACGTTCAAGGCTCCTCTGGGGAAGTTTCCGCCCTCAGGCGCTTGGACTGACCCGGCATCCCCACCATCCAGATCCACTCACCGGAGGGCGGAGGCGCCGCCCCGCTATCGACGCGACGGCTGGGGAACATCGCCTGTACGCGCCGTCCGATGATCGAGAGACTCGTCGGCCGACCGAGGAGGTCCGCCGGGATCGGCCGATCATAGGCATCCACCAACGAATACATATATTCCGGTCCGAGGTCATGGAGGTCGATGATCAGCAGCGGCATCGGCTCCGACAACGGGATCAGCCCAGGTTGCAAGCTGGTCACCAAGAAGGGCCCTTGTGAATGCTCGAGTCGATCGGCCAATGCGGGCAGACCAAACATGCGCAGTTGGCGGGCCAAGACCGTCTGCATCTGTAGCGACAGTCCAGGCCGCGCGAGCTGCGCAAGCCCGAGCTCGGCCGACTCCTCGTCGGTGAGCTGGATCGGGTCCACCTGGATGAGGAAGCCATGCCGTCCCTCGCGCTGGCTATCCGCCGGCGCATTCAGCACATAGGTCTCGATGACGCGAAGGAGCTCTTGATACGCATCGGCATTCGCGTCCGGCGAGGCGCCCACTGGGCCACCGAGTACGAAGGTGTAGAGGCCGTAGCCAGGGCGTGCATCCCCGTAGAGCGCGCCGAGGCTGTTGGCACGCTCGATCTCGACACCGCTCGGCGAGGGGTAGTAGGCCATCGCGTAGAGCACGCCAGCCTCGAAGCGCGAATCCGCGGGGCCCCCCGGCAAGACTCCGGGCAAAACTCCGGGATCGACGCCCGCCAGGCCGCCGTCCCAGCCCGGCGCGTCGACGGCATCCGCCTCGTCTGCAGCCCGATCGCCGACCTCGTAGACCACGGTGGCCCCAGAGCCAGCCCCCGCGACCTCGGACGGGCCGTCTCGTAAGGCGTCGGGCGCGTCGAGTGCCTGCTGACCGGTGTCACGTGAGCCGGGGCCGGCGGCACAGCCGATGATCAGGGCCAGCCCCATCAGCAGGGTCAACAGGTGCGCGTGGCGCATGAGGATTCCGCGAGCAGGATCAGGTTGTTGGAATCAATGTCGAGCGAGTAAGGATATCGCGCAGGTCGGCCGGGCACCGAGCGTCCAAGGTGCCCGCCGGCGCGACAGGCGCTGCCGACCTGTACTCGGTCGTGCATCATAGCCGATCCGCAGGCCGGCATCAGTCCGAGGCTGCCCCAGATGGCCTCCTTGCGAACCAGGCGCCTCGGCCCCAGGACTAACCGTCGAGAGTGCGACATCTGGACAAACCCCCTGTGTGAGGCGAGCATGCGACCCATGGACAAGCCCTTCTCTCCGGCGTGCGAAGAGAACAAGCGACCGATCCTCGATGTCATCGGTCCCCGGCTCGCGGCGACGAACAGGGTCCTCGAGATCGGCAGTGGGACTGGCCAGCACGCGGTCTACTTCGCCGCGGCGCTGCCACATCTGCGCTGGCAATGCACCGATGTCGCTGACTATCTTCCGGGCATCGCGTGCTGGATCGAGGAGGCGGCACTGCCCAACCTACCCGCCCCGCACGCACTCGACGTCGACGACCCCGACTGGGTCGATCGCTTCGGTCACGGGCATCATGACGCCGTCTACAGCGCCAACACGGCGCATATCATGTCGTTGGAGCAGGTCGAGCGGATGTTCGCGGGTGTTGGCGAGCTGCTCCCCGCCGCCGGACTGTTCTTCTTGTACGGACCTTTCAGTGTGGATGGGCGCCATACCAGCGAGAGCAACGCGCGCTTCGATGACGCGCTCCGGATGCGGGACCCGCTCAGCGGAGTGCGCGACCTGCGCGATCTGGAGCGTTTTGCCTCCTCGGCCGGCCTTGGCCTCGAGGCGGACATCGCGATGCCGGTGAACAATCGCACGCTAATCTGGCGTCGCCGCTAACTGAGCCTGAAAGCCCGAGCTGGAACGCCCGGGCCGAACAAAGCATCCGGACCCAACCGCCCGGGCTCCAGAATCCCATAAGAACAACCGCCCGCGCCCGGCGCGATGGCCGAGCACGGGCGGCGTCGCCGCGCCGCGGGGATCACTTCACCTCGATCTTCTGCCGCTTCGCGGTCTCGAGCTTCGGGACATGCACCTCGAGGATGCCGTTGGCGAAGCTCGCATCGATCGCCTCGGTGTTCAGCCCCGCCGGCAGCGGAATCGTCCGGCTGAACGCACCCTTGACGATCTCGGCGCGATAGACGTGGTCACCTTCCTGCGTCTCCGTCGTCTCGCGCTCACCATGGATGGTCAGCAGATCGCCGGCCAGCTCCAGGTGCAGATGCTCCTTCTCGATCCCCGGCACCTCGGCACGGATGAGCAGCTCGTCGTCGCGGTCGACCATGTCCACACGCGGGACGCGCACGTCGAGGTCAGGCTGGAATGGGGCCCAGTCCGGCCACAGGCTGCGGAACGGCTGCAACAGACCACGGCTCATCATGCGATCGAAGGCGCGATCCATCTCATCGAAGAAGCGCGGCTCGTGCGCTTCGAGCGCTTGGCCCTTTCTCTTCAGCGTTTTCACTTTCGCGTTCATGGATGTCCTCCTTTTTCTCCTCTCTCTCACCTTAAACTTAGTCCAAGATCCGCACGCCGACAAGGCGAGAAGAGCCTCATTTTTTACTTTCTATTCAGTATCCTATAAGGCCTCAAGCCGGCTGAGACCAGACCCTCGGCGCCAGAAGCGGCGCAGGCTAGCACGCCTCACGCACCAGCGCCGTCCATCGCAGAGATCAAGCTCGACCAGGCCCAATTCGCCCGAGCGCAGCGCGGCCAAAGGCCCCGCCAACCGCGCATCCAGCGTCGACGCAGCATCTGCCCAACGCTCCGGATCAGCATCGAGCATGACCTCTGCCATCTCATCGGCAACCGCCAAGGTCCCTGGTTGCGCCATCTCGGCGTCCGCCCGCCTTAGCTGCAACCCGGCGGCCTCCGCGAGCCCCCGCGCCAGCGCCTGATCCGAGCAGAGCCGCGTCCAGCCCTGAGGGTTCTCGAGCGGCCTCCAGACCCCTACCCCGGATATCCAGATCCCATTCACGGCGGGCCGTGCGCGCGCTTGACGAGCCTGGTTGACCGCAGAGCCGAACAACAGCATCTGGACCTCGGTCATGATCGCCGCCCAGCGCCGCGCGTCGGGCCCTTGTGGCGACAGATGCTCCACGGATCGCCCAACCACGCGATCCAAGGGTAGCGCCTCCAGCAGCGATGGCTCGGGCAGCTCCAGGTACCAACGTGAGGCCATCGGCGCGACCAGCCGCATGCCCTCACCCGCCAGATGCTCATTGAGCTCCGCCACCAGCGCATCCGCCTCCTCCTGCGCCAGCCCCAGATGACGCGCATCGAAGAGCCGCAGCTGATCGCGATCGGGGCGCAGATGGACCGGATCGGCTTGGGCCACGCATCCCTGTCGGTCCCATGAGGGATCATCCGCCGCGCGCGCATAGGGTCCGCTTGCGGCGGCACCGAACAGCTGCAGCAGACGCGTCGCCAGGCGGCCGCCCGTCAGGTCGCGACCGGCAGCCACCGGATCACAACGCGACCCGCGCCGAAGGAATCGGTCGATGACCGGGGTGGCAGGCACCCGCTCAGGTGGCCATCCCCGGGGCACCGACAACCCCGGCGCCAGCACCGTCACCGCCGTCTCCCGACTCCACTGATCCTTCGCCATTGCGCCCCCTTTCGAATTCATACCCACCACGATATCGGACCGGCAGCAGTGGCCCGCAAGGTGATATCGAAGGCCCCGGCGAATCAGGCGCAGCAGACGGCGACCCGCTACGGTGCTCGGGCGGCGCAGTCGCTGGCAGCATCGGCAGAGGAGACGCTAGCGCAAGCAG
>CAZTYV010000102.1:12838-13213 GCA_964617675.1 uncultured Halochromatium sp.
GCGCAGCGCGTCGGGCGCCTTCACCGCGACGCGCAGGACCCCGGCATCCGCGGTCAGGACGTCGTCAAATCCGGCGCCGATGCCGATGTCAGCTATGAGCTGGCCGAAGATCTCTCCAACGAGGAGACGCTAGCGCAAGCAGGCGGGGATGCGTTTGAAGACGGGCGTTTGATGGGTATTACGAGGCGATCTCCACGCCGTAGATCAGCATCTCGATGCCCGCGCCCTTGAGCAGGCCGTGGTTCTCAGGCCTGAGCCCTGAGGGCACGATGCGCTCAAAGGGGGAGCCGGCCGCGGTGACCAGGGGCGAGGCAGTCGTCGGCGCGGGTGTTCATCGGCGGCGCTCTAGCCGATGGTCAGCCCTCGTCGAATAGC
>CAZTYV010000103.1:0-7221 GCA_964617675.1 uncultured Halochromatium sp.
GCCATGTCACGGGCCTCTTGGTCGGTCGCGCAGCCACCGAGCAGAGAGGCGCTCAGCAGAGCAGCAGCAGACAGGGAGACGAGCTTGAACTTCTTGGTCATCGATGATTCTCCGTATTGGATTTGCCGGACGGCAAACCGTTTATAGCACAGAGCGAGGGAGTTTTTCGCACCCTCGCACACAGATGTTAGCAGAAACAAACAGCGTCTTGTTATTGCCAC
This sequence comes from uncultured Halochromatium sp., assembly GCA_964617675.1. Classification (GTDB taxonomy): domain Bacteria; phylum Pseudomonadota; class Gammaproteobacteria; order Chromatiales; family Chromatiaceae; genus Lamprobacter. Next base: position 222 of record CAZTYV010000103.1, read on the forward strand.
TTAGGGATTTTTGTGCCTAACGAACGCTGGCGCAGCGGCAAGGATCGACGGCGAGGCGATCGTTGTCTCCAAAACGACGCGCCCCGCAAACGCGGGGCGCGCGGGACCCCCAGGGCGCATGCGCGCCCTCTAGCCCAGCCGCCGATCGCAATAGAGAGCACAGCATTGGTTGAGCGTTACTACCGCCGCCCGTTACCGCACGGTGGCCCCAATCCGTTTCGGTGCCAAGGATTCGTCCGCAACGGCACCATCGCCAACCGCAACGGCTCGCCGCTACCGATCGAGACCTTACCGCCCTTTCTGCGCGCGTTGCTGGTCACCGATGGCACCGTCACCAAGGCCCTTGAGGCCTACTTCTGGGAGCCGGTGGTGGTCGATACCCTGCGTCAGGAATGCATCGCTGCTGAGGCCGAGATCCCCTGGATCGAGGTCTCGCCGGGCGATGCCGTCTTGGTCCGCGAGGCACTCCTCCGCGGCGGTGATAGCCAACGCCACTATGCGCGCGCGTTCTCGGTCATCCGCTCGGCCTTGATCCCGGCCTCGTTCAGGGAGCGTCTGATCAACCGCGAGATCGGGATCGGGGTCCTGATTCGCGACAGCGGCCTCGAGAGCTTCCGCGAGGTCATGGAGGTGGGCGTCGAGCCGCAGCCGGTTGATGGCGAAGCCGCCCTGTTCCGCACCTATCGCATCATCATCGACGGCAAGCCAGTGATCCTGATCACCGAGACCTTTTCGCTCGGGCTCTATCGCTGAGCGCGAGAAGATCGCCGCGACGGCCTTGAGAGTCAGGACGGCGCCCGCCACCCGCCGGAGCTCGGCCAGACTCAGGTCGGGCTCGGGCTCAGCTCGGGGTTAGGCTCGGGTGTCGCCCGAGCGCGGCAACGGGTTCTCAGGCCAGGGGCTCGAGCCGATTGAGCGGGCGCCCCAAGAGGCTGCCTAAGCGAGCCGCGAGTACCTCACCAGCCTGCACAACGCCGATATCGACGCCTTGATCGCAGAGGCGGGTGACCTCGAGACCGGGGTAGCCACAGGGATTGATCGAGCCAAAGGGCGCAAGGTCGAGGTCGACATTCAACGCGATGCCGTGATAGCTACAGCCGCGGCGCACACGCAAACCGACCGACGCGATCTTCGCCGCGCCGACATAGACGCCGGGGGCATCGGCGCGGGGCTCGGCCGCCACGCCATGCTCAGCCAAGAGCTCGACCACGGCCTGCTCGAGCAGGTGCACCAGCTGTTTGACCCCGAGGCGGGCGCGTTTGAGGTCCAGCAGCAGATAGGCGACCAATTGCCCCGGCCCATGGTAGGTGACCTGGCCACCCCGGTCGCACTGCACGATGGGGATCGTGCCCGCATCCAAGATGTGCTCGGCGAGGCCAGCTTGGCCGAGGGTGAAGACGGACGGATGCTCGAGCAGCCACAGCTCATCATCGGTCGCCGCATCCCGCGCATCGCTGAACGCGCGCATCCGCGTCCAGATCTCGTCATAGTCGCGGCGCCCAAGCCACTGCACCCGCAGCGCTGGCAGCTCAGAAGGCACAGGTGATCTGTACGTGCTCGGAGAGCTCGCGGTAGATCGCGTCGAGCTGCGCCTTGCTGCGGGCCTCGATCTCGACCGTGACCGCGACCCAATGACCGTTTCGACTCGGGCGCGAGCGCAACGCCTCGGCGCTGGTCTCCGGGGCATGACGCTCGAGGATCTCGATCAGGATCGCCTCGACTCCGGCCTCGCTGCGTCCCATCGCCTTGATCGGGAAACGGCAGGGAAAGCGCAACAGCGTCTCGTCTTGGTCCGCGCTCGAATCGCTCATCGGTCGTCTCTTTCCCGTCCTGCTCAAGCCGCCTGCGAGCGCAGCTCGGCCTTTACGTCTTGATAGGCAGCATCGACGCGCCGCCACCATGGGCCCGGTCGCCCAGCGCCAACAGGTTGACCATCAAGCAGGGTGACCGGCATGACCTCGCGGGTCGAGCTGCTGATCCAGACCTCGTCGGCGGTGCGCAGCTCGTCGATGCCGAGGTCGCGCTCTTCGATCGGCATCCCGACCAGCGCGGCGAGCTCGATCACCAGATCGCGTGTGATCCCGGCCAACAGCAGCGGCCCCTTCGGCGGTGTGATCAGCCGACCCTCGCACACCACGAACAGATTGCTGGTCGAGCCCTCCAACGCCCATCCATCGCGCACCAGGATCGCCTCTTCGGCCCCCGCCTCCGCCGCCGCTTGGCGCAGCAGCACCGCTGCCATCAGGGCCGTCGATTTGATGTCGCAGCGCAGCCAGCGGATGTCATCACGGATCACCGCGGCAACGCCCTGCTCCATCACCATCGGGTCGCGTGGCTTCAACGGCTTGGCCATCGCCATGACCGTCGGCGCCGGCGCAGATGGAAACCGATGGTCGCGCACGGGCGACGGCCCACGGGTGACCTGCAGGTACAGCGAGTGATCAGCGCTCGGCACGGCGGCGAGCAGGCGCTGGAAGATGGCCGACCACTGCGCCGCGGCCAGCGGTGGCGCGAGCTGGATCTCGCGCAGGCTGTTCTCGAGCCGCTGCAGGTGCTCGCGCTCGCGCAGGGGCCGGCCACCATAGGCGGGGATCACCTCGTAGACGCCGTCGCCGAACAGGAAGCCGCGGTCGAGGACCGAGACCGTCGCCTGCTCGGGCGCGACGAACGCACCATTCAAGTAGATCTCGTGCATCAGACGTGCATCAGGCGTACATCAAAATAGCTTCAGAACGGCATCGGTCGCCTGCCGCAGCAGGCCGCCCGGCTCGACCGCCTCGAGCGCCACCGCTGGCTGTGTCGAGAACGGCTCACCCTCGAGCATCAGCACGATCGAACCGACCTCTTCGCCGGCGGCGATCGGGGCACTGAGATCGGCGATCGGCTCGAGCTGCGCCGAGAGCTGATCGAAGCTCCCACGCGGGATGGTCACCACGACGTCGCTCGCGGGCCCCACCGGAACCGTCGATGGCTCGCCGGACCAGACTCGAAGCCGCTCCAGCGGCTCATCCGCCGGATAGAGCCGGTGCGTCTCGAAGAACCGAAAGCCATAGTTCAGCAGCGCCAGACTATCCTCGACCCGGGCCGAGTTGCTCGCCGTCCCCATCACCACCGAGATCAAGCGCTGACCGTCGCGCTCGGCCGATGACACCAGGCAATAACCGGCGGCCTGGGTATGGCCGGTCTTAACGCCATCGACGCCCTCGCCTTTGCTGAGCAGCTGATTGCGGTTGCGCTGCGTGATCCCGTTCCAGGTGAACTCGGGCTGCGAGTACCAGCGGTAGTACTCTGGAAACTCGCGGATCATCGCCGTGGTGACCCGCGCGATGTCCATCGGGGTGGTGTAGTGCTCGGGGTCAGGCAGACCTGGGGCATTGGTAAAGTGGCTGTGGGTCATCCCGAGTCGCGCGGCATGCTGATTCATCAGCGCGGCGAAGCTGTCCTCGCTGCCAGCCACGTACTCGGCCAGCGCAACGCTGGCGTCGTTGCCGGATTGGACGATCATGCCCTTGAGCAGATCCTCGACCCGGACCTGTTTGTCGACCTCGATGAACATCTTCGAGCCGCCCGTGCGCCAGGCCTTCTCGCTGATGCGCACCTCGTCGTCCAACGCGATGTTGCCGGCGGCCAGCTCGGTGAAGACCACGTAGGCCGTCATGATCTTGGTCAGGCTCGCGGGCTCCAGGCGCGTCTCGGCATTCGAGGCGGCGAGCACGGCACCACTGGCGTAATCGATCAGCAGATAGCCCTCGGCCCCGAGCTCAGGTGCCGGCGGCATGTCCGCCCGCACTGGCATCGCGATGAGGCAGGCGAGAATGAGCGAGAGTAGAGTGCGCATCCGGAGAGTTTACCTGCTAGCGAGGGCCGGCGGCAGCCCAAAGCACCCCATCAGGGGGTCACGATCAAGCTCGTGTTGATCCCCAGCGCGGCGAGCCGACGCCCGAGCGCATCGGCGTCGGTGGGCGAGCGCAGGGGCCCCACCTGGACCTTGTACAAGGGCGCCGATCCTGGCGCCGGCGCGGGGCGCACCAAGACTGGCTCCTCAACCGCCGCCACCAGGCGACTCTGCAGCTGCTCCGCGTTCACGCGGTCACCGAAGGCCCCCACCTGGACATAGAGGCCCGACGCGGCCGCGGGCGCCGGGCTCGAGCTGCTGCCCGGCCTCGGCTGCATCGCCGCGGTGCGAGCAGCAGAGGGCGCGGCGGACATCGGCGCGGGGCTCCGCCTGCTGGTCGGAACCGATTTGGCCGTCTCCGAGCTGGCCGGTGTATCAGCCGCGGCAGCGGCAAGCCGCAGCAGGTCTCGTCCATCCTTGCCATGATCGCGCGGATCGACCGAACGGACCTCGACGCGCGCGATGCCGCTGTTGATCATGTCGAGCCGTTTTGCCGCCGCGTAGGAGAGATCGATGATGCGGTCGCCGACGAAGGGCCCGCGGTCGTTGACCTTGACCACGACCCGCCGCCCGTTGTCGAGATTCGTCACCATCGCATAGGTGGGCAGCGGCAAGGTCTTGTGAGCAGCGGTCATCTGATGCATGTCATAGCGCTCACCACTCGAGGTCTTGCGACCATGGAACTTCTTGCCATACCAGGAGGCACTGCCACGCTCGACGTGATCGCGGCTGCTTGCCTGGGTGTAGTAGCGCTTCCCGAACACCGTATAGGAGGTCATGTTGCCGTAGCGTGACTTCGGCTCGGCCCTCGGCACCGCGTCAGGTGGTCCGTCGGCAACCTGCTTCTTTGGCGCACCGCCACAGCCGGCGATCAGGAGCACCAACAGCACCATGAGGGCTCGGGACAGCAACGCTCGAGCCAGGTCACGCCGGTCGAATGCCCCGCAGCGCCAGCCTGGCGCGGCGCTGTGACGGCCTGATGCACGGGCGCGGTCTGCACGCACTCGGCGCGATGCGTCGATGACGCTGCGAAGGCGCATCTCAGTCTTCCCCAGCGGGCGTTGCTGGCGCCACCGCTTGGCCCAGCTCATAGGCCGCGAGAGCGTAGAGATTACTGTGGTTGTAACGGGTGATGGTGTAGAAGTTGTCGAGCGTCACCCAGTATTCGGCGCCATCGCCATCGAGCTCGATCAGCGCCGCACGCGCGCTCGGGTCGAGTGCCTCGGCCGGCTGCACTCCAGCGGCGACGAGCTCTGCAACAGGCTGGCGCGGCATCACCGGCTGCTTGCCGCCGACCTCGATCCCGGGACCGAGTGGCTGGCTCAAGCCGGCGCGTGAGGCAATGGGCGCACCGCGCACCCAGCCGTGCTGAGCAAGATAGGCCCCCACGCTGCCGATCACATCCGCCTCGCTGTGCCACAGATCCCGCCGTCCATCACCGTCGAAATCGACCGCGTAGGCGCGATAGCTCGATGGGATGAACTGCGGCTGACCGAGCGCACCGGCGTAGGAGCCGAGCGCGCTGCTCGGCTCAACCTGCTCTTCACGAGAGAGCAGCAAGAATGCCTCCAGCTCTTTGCGGAAGAAATCGGCGCGGCGCGGATAGGCAAACCCGAGCGTGCTCAGGGCGTCGAGCACGCGATGGCTGCCAAGGGTGCTGCCATAGTTGGTCTCGATACCGATGATGGCGGTGATCACCTCAGGCGGCACGCCATAAGCCGCCTCCGCCTGCTCGAGCAAGCGCCGATGCTCGGCGAGGAACCGCTTGCCTGCAGCGACACGCTCGGGGGTCACGAACAGCGCGCGATAGGCCCGCCAGGACTTGCCCTCATAGGGTCGATTCATCGCATCGACGATGGCCTGCTGAAATTGCGCGCCATCCATCAACGCGGCAAGCTCAGCCTGCGCGAAGCCGTGCTCGGCGACCATCTCGGCGACAAAGGCACGACGCTCGCGCTCGAAATCGGGCGGTGCCGAGGCAGCCGCGATCAAGGGGCACAGCAAGATGCCAACGCCGAGGGCGCTCAGCCCGCTGCGGGCAAGGGGCTCAGTCAATCGCATGGTCGACATCACTCGATCATCGAAACAGTTTTCAGTATAGGATCGAACCTACTCAGTTTGAAGCAGTTTTTGACGTGTTTCAATCGACATCAGGATACCGAAGCCCATCATGAGCGTCACCAGCGAGGTCCCCCCGTAGCTGATCAAGGGCAGCGGCACACCCACCACGGGCAAGAGGCCACTGACCATGCCCATATTCACGAACAGGTAGACGAAGAAGACCATCGTCACGGCACCTGCGAGCAGTCGACTAAAGGTATCCGATGCCCGTGATGCAATCACCAGCCCGCGCAGGATCACGGCCAGGTAAAGCAACATGAGCACCAGGATCCCGGACAGCCCGAGCTCCTCTCCGAGCACGGCGAAGATGAAATCGGTCGTGCGCTCAGGCAGGAACTCGAGCTGCGATTGGGTTCCCGCCAGCCAGCCCTTGCCGTAGATGCCGCCAGAGCCGATCGCGATCTGCGACTGGATGATGTGGTAGCCAGCGCCCAAGGGATCGGAGCCAGGATCAAGGAAGGTCAGCACGCGCCGGCGCTGGTAGTCATGCATGATCGACCACAGCAGCGGCGCCGCGGCCGCGGCCAGCACCACGAGCCCGAGGATGAGGCGCCAGCGCAAACCGGCGAGGAACAGCGTGACGAGGCCAGCGCTGATCACCAACAAGGCCGTCCCAAGATCGGGCTGCTTGGCGATCATCACCGCCGGCAGCGCAATCATCAGACTCGCCAGCAGCAGATCCCAGAGCCGCGGCGGTAAGGGGCGCAGCGAGAAGTACCAGGCCAACATCATCGGCAAGGCCAGCTTCAGCATCTCGGACGGCTGAAAGCGAACCAGGCCCAGATCCAGCCAACGCTGAGCGCCCTTGCTCTGCTCCCCCACCAGCAGCACCAAGAGCAACAGCATCACCCCAGTCAGGTAAAGCGGCACGGCCCACTGCCGCATCAGCGCCGGCGGCACCTGAGCGACAGCGATCATGAGCACGAGCGCCAGAGCAAGCCGCAACGCCTGGCGCTCGACCTGACCGCTCGCCTGACCGCTCGC
>CAZTYV010000103.1:7321-13210 GCA_964617675.1 uncultured Halochromatium sp.
GCGCTGTAGAGCACCAGTAGCCCGAGCCCACAGATCAGCAGCAACAGCAGCAGCAGGGGCAGGTCGATATGCAGGCGCGTCGCGAGCCCCGGGCTCAGCCGATCGCTGCCAGCATCGATCCACAACTTGGGCTGACGGGCCATCAGGTGCCGGCGTCGGTCGCGTCGCTTGGCGCGGGCGCGCCTGGATCGGGGACAGACACGCCTAACAGCCAGCTGTCCATCACCGCATGCGCGATCGGCGCCGCCGTGGCTCCACCGTGGCCACCATTCTCGACGATCACGGCCACCGCGATCTTCGGCGCATCAACCGGCGCAAAGCCGACGAACAGCGCATGATCGCGCATGCGCTCGGCCACCTCGGCCTCGTTGTACGATTCATTCTGGCCGACGGTGAAGACCTGCGAGGTCCCCGTCTTTCCGGCGATCCGATAGGCGTCGTTCAGGATGCGCCTCGCGGTGCCCCGCCGGCCTTCCACCACATTGATCATCGCATCGACGATCGTCTTCCAGTGCGCGGGGTCCTGGTCCGAGATCGGTCGCCGGCGGGCCTCGGTCGGCTCCAGCGGTGCGCCAAGCGTCGCGCGCGTGGCACGGACGAGCCGCGGCTCGATGAAGGTGCCGCCATTGGCGACGGCCGCGGTCGCCGCGGCGAGCTGCAACGGGGTCGCGAGGAAGGCGCCCTGGCCGATCCCGACGATCAGGGTCTCGCCAGGAAACCAGGGCTGCTTGCGCACGCGCTGCTTCCACTCCGGCGAGGGCAAGAGCCCGCCGAGCTCACCGGCAATGTCGGCACCGGTCGGGCGCCCAAAACCGAACTCCAACAACAGATCATCGAGGCGCTCGATGCCCATGTCATGCGCGAGCCGATAGAAATAGACATCGCACGACTGCACGATCGCGTCTTCCATCGCCAAGGTCCCATGACCTCCGCGGCGCCAACAACGATAGCGGTGTGAGTGCCCCGGCAGCTGGAAGTAGCCGCCACAGTACTTCCCCTCGTAGGCCGTGGTGACGCCGGTAGCGAGCCCGGCCAGCGCGATGAAGGGCTTCACGGTGGAGCCAGGTGGGTACTGTCCGCGCACCGCTCGGTTGTAGAGCGGCTTGTCGATGTCATCGCGCAAGGCCGCATAGGCCTCAAAGCCGATGCCGCCGACGAAGGGGTTGGGGTCATAGCTCGGCGAGCTGACCAGCGCCAGCACGCCACCAGTCTCGGGCTCGATCGCAACGATAGCCCCTCGCCGGTCACCCAACGCCGCCGCCGCATCGCGCTGGAGATCCATGTCCAGGAACAGGTGCAGATCCCGGCCCGGCACCGGTACCTTCTGCTCGCGACGCTCCAGCACCCGCCCGCGCGCATTCACGACCGCCTGCTGATAGCCCACATGCCCGTGCAGCCAGGCCTCGTGGTGCTTCTCAACCCCGACCTTGCCGATGTGTGAGCTGCCGGCGTAATCGGAGCGATCGATCCGCTCGAGCTCCTGCTCGTTGATCCGGCCCACGTAGCCGACCACATGGGCCGTATGCGTCGCCTGCGGGTAGAACCGAGACAGCTCGGCGACGATCTCGACCCCGGGAAAATGGTGACTCTGGACCGCGAAGCGCGCGCGCTCGGCCTGATCGAGATCGAGCCGAATCGGGACGCCGTCGAAGCGACGGCGCTGAGGGAGCAGCCGCTCGAAACGCTCGCGATCGCGAGCGGAGATCGGCACCAGCTCGGAGACGGCGGCGATCGTCGCCTCCAGGTCCTCGACCTTTTCCGGGGCGATGGTCAGCGCATAGGACGGCACATTGTCGGCAAGCAGCACGCCGTCGCGGTCGTAGATCAGGCCGCGGGTCGGCGGTATCGGCTGAACCTTGATCCGGTTGTCTTCCGAGAGGGTGGTGAAGTGCTCGTGACGCGTGACCTGGAGCTGAAACAGGCGCAGCACGATGATCAGTAGACAGAGTAGGGCGAGCACCGCCATTACCAGCGCTCGCGAGCGGAACAGGCGTTTCTCCCCGCGCCGGTCTTCGAAGGCATCACCTAACATCTCGTTGCCTCAGCGCGCACCCGCGGCACCCCCTCAACCGACCCCGGCACTCAAACGCAGCCGATCGAGCGCCAGGCTCAGCAATGGCCAGAGCAAGACGCCCACCACGGTTGGGAGCCAGAAGGTCAGCGTTGGGGTCGGCTGCCCGGTGGCCCCCAGCACCCAGAGGGAGAGAAGACGCTCCACCAGTAGCAGCAGCCACACGGCAACCGCCTGCTGCCAGAGCGGATAGGCACGGATGCGACGATGCAGCTCACCGGCGAGATAAGCGACAACGGACAGCGCCAGCGCATGTTCGCCCAGCAGTGCCCCGGAGACCACATCATGGGCGATGCCCACCAGGAAGCCGGTGAAGACCCCGATGCGCCTGGGCAGCGCCAGACACCAATAGATCAGCACCAGTGTGACCCACTGAGGGCGGAGCTCATCGGCCCAAACAGGCAACGGCAGGATCGTCAGGACGAGGGCGGCGACTAGGGTGCCAGCGACCAAGAGAGGCGTGCGCGGCGCTGTCGTCAAGATCGGCCCCCGCCATCCGGATGATCCGCCTCGGCATCCACCGCCGGCTTCTCCGCAGCGGCTCGGGCGGCCGGCGCGGGCGCGGGCGCCATCGGACGCTGGAGCGCCGCATCGACCTGCAGCTCGATCGCGTCCCGGGTCCAGACCAGCAGCACCTCATAACTGCGGTCGAGCCGCGCGGTTGGCTCGGCCATCACGGTTGCGAACGCGCTATTCGGGTCATCAGCAACCTCGGTGATCCGGGCGACCGGGTAGCCCGCGGGAAAGACCCCGCCCATGCCAGAGGTCACCAACAGATCACCGACCTGCACGTCGGCATTCTTGGGCAGATGCGGAAGCCGAAGGCGATTGATCCGCCCAGTGCCGGTGGCGATGGTGCGCAGCCCATTGCGGTTGATCTGAACCGGAAGCGCGTGGTCGGCATCGGTGATCAGCAGGACCGTCGCGGTGAGGGGGTTCGTGACCACCACCTGTCCCATGACCGCGTGCGCATCGAGCACCGGTTGACCCACATAGACCCCCGAGCGCGTCCCCTTATCGACCAGCACCTGCTGCCGATAGGGATCGAGCTCCACCTGCAGCAGCTCGGCGACCAGCACCCGGTCACCCAGCTTGAGGGACGACCCCAGCAGGTCGCGCAGGCGAGCATTTTCTGCCTGAAGCGACGAGAACCGCTGCAGACGCCCTCTCAGGGCCAGATTCTCCTGCTCTAAGAGGGTGTTGCGCTCACGCAGATCAGCCTCGGTTGCGAGGCGTCCATCGAGGTCCTGCAGCAGCCGGCTCGGCTGCGCGGCAAGCCATTGAATCGGATAGGCAGAGATGGCGAGCGAGGCGCGCAGCCACTCCAGATGCCGATCACGCGCATCGGCGATCATCAGCCCGAGCGAGAGCGTGACGGCAACGATCAATCGCAGCAGCGTCGACGGCCCCCGTTGGAAGAGTGCTTCGATGGTGGATGACCTCCGGCCGCATCAATGCTGCATGCGGCCCCTGCCCGCTCACTCGACCGAGAACAGATCGAGCCCACGCTGGTCGATCATCTCGAGCGCCTTGCCACCACCACGCGCAACGCAGGTCAGTGGATCCTCGGCCACCACCACGGGCAGCCCGGTCTCCTCAGCGATCAGCCGATCCAGGTCCCGAAGCAGCGCACCGCCGCCGGTCAGCACGATGCCTCGCTCGGCGACATCGGAGCCCAGCTCGGGTGGGGTCTGCTCGAGCGCGTTCTTCACCGCGCTCACGATCCCGTAGAGCGGCTCCTGCAGGGCCTCCAGGATCTCGTTGCTGTTGAGCGTGAAGCTGCGCGGCATCCCCTCGGCGAGGTTGCGGCCACGGACCTCGATCTCGAGCACCTCGTTACCAGGAAAGGCGGTGCCGATCTGATGCTTGATGCGCTCGGCCGTGGCCTCACCGATGAAGGTGCCGTAGTTGCGGCGCACGTAATTGATGATGCTCTCGTCGAAGGTGTCGCCACCGATCCGCGCCGAATTGGAGTAGACGATCCCGTTGAGCGAGATCACCGCCACCTCCGAGGTCCCGCCGCCGATATCGAGCACCATCGAGCCATGCGGCTCGTCGACCGGAAGACCCGCACCGATCGCTGCTGCCATCGGCTCTTCGATGAGGTAGACCTCCCGCGCCCCAGCACCAGCGGCTGACTCTTTGATCGCGCGACGCTCGACCTGGGTCGAGCCACAGGGCACACAGACCAGCACGCGCGGACTCGGACGGATGATGCGGGTCTCATGCACCTTGTGGATGAAGAACTGCAGCATCTTCTCGGTGACGGTGAAGTCGGCGATCACGCCATCCTTCAGTGGCCGGATCGCGGTGATGTTCTGCGGCGTGCGCCCCAACATCTGCTTCGCCTCCTCTCCCACCGCGGCGACCGTCTTGCGTCCGCCCTCGGCCTCATGGCGGATCGCAACCACCGATGGCTCGTCGAGCACGATGCCCTGACCGCGGGTGTAGATCAGGGTATTGGCGGTTCCGAGGTCGATCGATAGATCGTTCGAGAACAGCCCTCGGATACGTCTCAGGAACATCGGTGTCTCACTCCAGCGTTGTCGGGTCCGGCGCGCTCGGCATCGGCGTGGGGACCGGGTGCGCCGCCTGCTGAGCGGCGACAGGTGCTCATTGATTGATTGATCGGTCGAACTGGGACGCTCACTCCAGCGAGGCACCGAGCGAGGGGCGCCCCGCCCACCGTTTAGAGCGCATGGCTGCGGTCGGTGCTCGAGGTCTCGGGCAGCCCCGCCGGCATCCTGCCAATGCATCAGCCAGGTCGCGGAGTTGCCGCACTTTTCATGAGAAAAATCGCGCGTAATCTAGCAACCGGATCATTCTCGAGCAAGCGGATCATCGGCCGCCACAGCCGCGCGCGCCTGCTGCCTAGCGCTCGCTTGTGATAGTTTTAACAGAGTTTTCTGGTTTGGCGGCCCAGCCAAGCCCCTCCCCTCGACACCGGTAGTCAATCCCATGGCCCTGGACACCAGCGACGTCGCCAAGATCGCTCACCTTGCCCGGCTCGCCGTCGACGACGGCGAGCTCGAGCATTTCAGCACCGAGCTCAGCAGCATCCTCAACCTCGTCGAGCAGATGGCGAGCATCGACGCCGCCGGGGTCGAGCCCATGGCGCACCCGCTGCACATGGCTCAACGCCTGCGCCCCGACCAGGTCACCGAGGCGGACGAGCGCGCGCGCTTCCAGCGCATCGCGCCACAGACCGAGGACGGCCTCTATCTTGTACCGAGGGTGGTCGAGTGAACGCCTTGCACGAGCAGTCGATCAGCGCCCTCGCCGCCGCGCTGCGCGCGCGCACCCTCTCAGCGCGCGAGCTGACCGAGCATTATCTGACCCGCATCGAGCAGCTTGACGCGCGCACCAACGCCTACATCACGGTCACCGCCGAGCAGGCGCTAGCCGCCGCGGAGCAGGCCGATCGCGAGCTCGCGGACGGCAGCGCTGGCCCGCTGACCGGCATCCCGATCGCGCACAAGGACATCTTCTGCACCAATGGGGTCAAGACCAGCTGCGGCTCACGCATGCTCGACACCTTCATCGCCCCCTATGACGCCACCGTCGTGCAGCGCCTCCAGGGCGTTGGCATGCCGATGCTGGGCAAGACCAACATGGATGAGTTCGCGATGGGCTCATCGAACGAGACCAGCTTCTACGGGCCGGTGCACAACCCATGGGACCCAGACTGCGTCCCGGGCGGCTCCTCGGGCGGCTCGGCGGCCGCGGTGGCCGCTCGCCTCTGCCCGGTGGCCACCGGCACCGACACCGGCGGCTCGATCCGCCAGCCGGCGGCCTTCTGCGGGGTCACCGGCATCAAG
>CAZTYV010000104.1:0-12903 GCA_964617675.1 uncultured Halochromatium sp.
CCTGCTGCGAGGCCAATGAGGACCGCATCAACCGCATGTATCAGAAGATCATGTCGAAGTGATGCCAGCTCTTTGAGCCCTGCCGGCCTCCCACAACCTGTGGGAGGCCGGTATTCTCTCGCTCCACCCGCCTGACCTCGTCCCAATCGATCTCCACCCCGTCGGCCTGTGCGATCGACGCTGGGATGATCTGCTCGACCGGCCTCTCCGGCACGCCATCAATCCTGCTCACCTCCAGGTAGAGCTGATCGCCTAGCCAGCCGACCTTATAGGGCTGGTCGATGATGGTGACGGGCGTGCCCACCTCGACCTCACCAAAGAGATATTCGATATCCTCGGGGAACATTCGGGTGCAGCCCGAGCTCACCGGCATGCCCACACCCCATGGCTTGTTGGTGCCGTGGATGAGGTAGCTTGGATTGCTCAGCCGCAGGCGATAGGCGCCAAGTGGGTTATCGGGTCCCGCGGGAACGACCGCTGGCAGCGTTTTTCCTTGCTTGGCGTATTCGGCCCTGATCGAGGCTGGTGGCGTCCAGGTCGGGTTCTCGGTCTTCTCGATGATGCTATAGCTGCCGACAGGGGTTTCCCAGCCCTCGCGGCCGATGCCGACTGAGAAGGTCTCGACCTCGGTTGGGGAGCGGAAGTAGTACAGGCGCCGCTCGGCAAGGTTCAGCACGATCCCCTTGCGTGGCGCGTCGGGGAGCACATGTCGATCAGGCAGAAGCACCGCTGTGCCCTCGCCAGGTAGCCACATGTCCACCTCGGGGTTGGCCTGTTTCATCTCGTCGATGCCGAGCCCATGATGGCGTCCGATATCGAGCATCGTGTGCTCACTGCGCGCGGTGACATAGAACGGGGTGCCAACCACGCCGTCGCTTGGATCGGCCAGCCGGTAGACCTTGGCGTGGGCCGGTGCGAGCGTGGCGAGACCGAGGCTCAGCAGCGCGCTGAGCGCGCCCGTCGCCACCCGCCCGCGATGGCGGCTCCGATGCGCTGGTGTTGCGCGAGAAGGCTTAGTACTCATCTACGAAAGTCCTCGAGGGTCGTGGTTTAATCGCACGCTTGGACAAGGAATCCTGTCAAGTATTCAATCCCTAGTTAGGTCGATGATCGCTCATGAGTCAATCCCGTCCGCGAACCCAGGCTCCACCTGAGGGCTCAGCCCGCAAGGCGCTGTCTCATGTGCGCAATATCGGCATCGCGGCCCATGTTGACGCCGGCAAGACCACCTTGACCGAACGCATCCTCTACTACACCGGCGCATCGCACAAGATCGGCGAGGTGCATGATGGTGCCGCGCACATGGACTGGATGGCCGAGGAGCAAGATCATGGCATCACGATCACGGCCGCGGTGACCAAGGCGCCCTGGCGCGATCACCTGTTGCAGGTCGTCGACACGCCCGGCCATGTGGATTTTACCATCGAGGTCGAGCGCTCGATGCGCGTGCTCGACGCGGTCGTCCTGGTCCTCGATGCGGTGCGAGGCGTCGAGCCCCAGACGGAGACCGTTTGGCGCCAGCGCTGCCGGTTCGGGCTGCCGGTCATCTTCTTTGTCAACAAGGTGGACCGGCCCGGGGCCGATTTTCTTCGTGCCCTCGATGCGATTCGCGAGCGCCTTGGGGTCGAGCCGGTGGCCGTCACGGTTCCGCTTGCCGACCAGCAGGCCTGCATCGACCTGCTGCACCGGCGGCTCCTGCACTTCGGCGGCGAGCAAGGCGAGCAGGTGACCTCCGAGCCCTGCCCCGAGGAGCAGTGGGCGTCGGTCGCCGAGCTGCGCGAGGCCCTGTTGCTTGCCGCGGCCGAGGTCGACGAGGGATTGGCTGATCTCGTGCTCAGCGGCGGCGAGCCGGAGCCGCAGGTGCTGTTGGAGGCCTTGCGTCGCGGTACCCTGGCCGGTCGCATCTTCCCCTGTTTCGGCGGCAGCGCGCTGCGCAACCTTGGCGTGCAGCCGGTGCTGGACGCCGCCGTTGATCTTCTGCCCGCGCCGCTCGATCGGCCCGCCGCGATCGCGCGCCGGCCGGATGCCGAGCCCGAGACCGTCGCCATCGGTGCGCCGGGGCCGCTGGTCGCACTGGTCTTCAAGGTGCAGATGTGGGATGGCCGCCGGCACTGCTTCACGCGCATCTACCGCAACCGCCTCAAGGCGGGCGACACGGTTGCCTTTCAGGGCGCCGACGGTCGGGTGGTGAGCGAGCATGTGGCGAGGATCTTTGACGTCGATGCCGGGCGAAAGACGCGTCTGGACGAGGCTGGGCCGGGCCAGATCGTGCTCTTGGCGGGCCTGCGCCATGCGGCCACGGGCGATACGCTCTGCGACCCCGCGCATCTGCTGACCCTGGAGCGGATCGAGGCGCGCCAGCCGGTGCTGAGCCTGGCGATCGAGCCCGCGGCTGGTAGCGATGAGGAGAAGCTGCTCGAGGTACTGGAGAAGGTCGAGCAAGAGGACCCGACGCTGCGGGTGGATGATGATCCAGAGACCGGTCAGCGCCTCCTGCGTGGCATGGGAGAGCTGCATCTGCAGATCGTCCTCGAGCGCATCGAGCGAGAGTTCGGGCAGCGCGTGCGCAGTGGCCGGCCGGCGGTGGCGGTGCGCGAGACAATCAGTCGCAAGGCCGAGGCCGAGGTGCTGCACAGCCGCCCGGCAAGCCCGGATGGGAAGCAGCCGGAGCTCAGTGCCTGGGCCAAGGTGGCGGTTGCGCCGAGGGCGCGCGGCGCGGGCCACGAGATCCTCTGTAGCCCAGGCGTGCGTCCTGATGGCGCCGCGCTCTCGCCCGAGCAGCAACAGGCCCTGGCCGAGGGCCTCGGAGCGGGGCTGCTCAGCGGGCCGCTGCAGGGCGCGCCGGTCGACGATGTGGCGGTCACCTTGACCGAGGTCGAGCTGTTCGGGCCGCAAAGTACGCCGGACGCGCTCCAGGCCGCCGCCGCCCGAGCACTCGCCAAGGCGCTTGCCGCCGCGCAGCCGGTGGCGCTGCGGCCGGTGATGCAAGTGGATGTGGTGGTGCCCGAGGCGAATCTGGGCGCGGTGCTCGGTGACCTTCAGCAGCGACGTGCGACGATTCAGGCCACCGAGACCAACCGCGATGGGCCTGATGATTCAGCGCGTATCCGTTGTGAGGTCGCCCTTGAGGCGCTGCTCGGCTACACCACAGAGCTGCGAAGCCTCACCCAGGGGCGCGGCCAGCACAGCATGCAATTCGAGCGCTTCGACATCGTCTGAGCCGTGCCAGCCAGTGGTGGGGCGCTACTGGCCCGCGCCGAAGAGGGCCGCGACGGCCTCCTTCTGCTCGCTGCTCATCGCCTCGACGATCGCCCGGTAGCTGCGGTACTGCTCCAAGGTCTCGACCGAAGGCTGAGTCGCCGCTGCGCTGTCTCCAGTGTCCGCGCCTGTGTCCGCGCCGGCGCCGTCGAAGGTGATCACGAAGGTGACCGGGACCGCCCGGCTGATGCTCTCCAAGCCGGCGATCTCGCGCAGCTGCTCGATGCCCTCGGTGAGGCCGAAGTTGCCGGCGTCCAACACCACGGGCTCGGTGCTCGCCACCATAATCGTATCCGCATCGAGCTTGGCGACCTGCATCTTCAGCACCAGCGGCTGTTGAGCACCATGCAGGCTCAGGGTGCTCTCGGCCACCACCTCGACGCTATCGCCCGGCTGCATGGCCGCGATCTGGGCCGGATCGATCTTCGCGCTCAGGGTCGCGTCGCTGAATTGGGCGGTCTTGAACAGGATCTCGCGCATGCGCTCGTTGCGGATCGGGATCAGGGTCTCGACGCTATCGAGCGCCGTGTTGATCACCACCTGGCCATCACCGTCGATCTGACCGTCGATCTCGGTGAAATGATTGACCTCGCCGACGTGGCCGGCCTTGATTGAGACGTAGCTCAGATGCGAGCGAGCGGGGTCGAGGGTCCACTCGGCCGCGAGCAGGGGCGTGGCGCTCGCGCAGGCGAGGCCGGTTGCAAGCAAGGCGGGGACGAGGCGAAACATGGGCTAGCTCCTTAACAGCGGAATGATATCGATCGGCAGACCGGTCTGCTCGGCCGCGCCGGCTCACCAATGAGCCAGCCGGTGGATCACTAATGCGATCGGAATCCTCGATCCCAACGCCCGAGCGGCGCATTCACCTCGTCATTTGCGCTCCGGCGGCTCGGCGCCGGCCGGTTGTCTCGCCAGGCGCAGCCGCACCCGGAGGCCAGGGCCTGCGTCCTCGAGGCTGAGCTCGGCGCCGTGTAGCTGCGCGACGGCCTGCACCAGGCTCAGGCCAAGCCCGTGTCCTGGGGCGGCTCGACTCTCGTCGATGCGGAAGAAGCGCTGCAGCACCTTCTCGCGCAGCTCGGCAGGGATTCCCGGCCCATCGTCGCAGACGCTGAGCTCAACGCAATCGTGCGTGCAGGTGGCGCGAAGCCGGATCTGGCCGCCGCCTGGGCTATGCTTGATCGCGTTATCGACCAGGTTGGCCAGGGCCTGGAACAAGAGGTCGCGGTCGGCATGCAGACGGCAGCCCTGTGCCTCGCTGCCGCCCTCCACGGTGAGGCCCTGTCCTGACTCCGACGCGAGCGGCTCGTAGAGCTCGGCGACATCCTGCAGCAGCGTCAACGGGTCGAGGTCGGCGAAGGCGGCACGCCGGCTGCCGGCCTCGATGCGGGCGATGCGTAGCAAGGCGTTGAAGGCGCTCAACAGCTCGTCGGCATCGGCAATCGCCACCTCCACCTCCGCGCTCGCCTCTGGGCTCAGGTCGGTCCCACGCAAGAGCTCCAGGCGGTTGCGCAGCCGCGACAAGGGGGTGCGCAGGTCATGGGCGATGTTGTCCGAGACCTGGCGAATACTCTGCATCAGGGCCTCGATGCGCTCGAGCATGCGATTGAGGTTCTCGGCCAGCTGGTCGAAGTCGTCGCCGGTCCCCGAGCTCGGAACGCGACGGCTGAGATCGCCCTGCATAATCTCGCGGCTGACCTGGTTGACCACATCGAGCCGGCGCACGATGCCCGCGCCCATCAGCCAGCCGCCGAGCAGCGCCAGGCCGACGGTGATCGCCAGACCCCAAGCGATGGCGTCCAGGATCAACTGGCGAATCGCCGCCAGCTCACGCACGTCACGGCCGACCAGCAGCCGCAGGTCGCCGCGCAGGCGAAACACCTTCGCCCGTGTCTCGTGCTCGACCGCGGTCTCGTCGCCGCGACCGAGCGGCTGACGGGCACGAAATCGAACCCAGCCCTGGGCATCGGGTATCACCGGTGGCCAGAGGTCGAGATTGCCGATGATGGGCTTTCCACTGGGGTCGGCCAAGAGATAGACGGAGGCGCCGCGCGGGTCGCGTGCGATCCGCTCGGCGATGATGGCCGAGAGTCCGGCCAGCCCGCGCCGACGGTATTGCTCGGCCAGGCCCTGGATCTCGGCGCCGATGGTCGCATCGGTCTGGCGCGCCATGTAGCCCGCGGTTGACCAGTAGATGAAGCCCAGCAGGATCGCGACCGAGACCCCGACCAGTAGGATGTAGAGCAGCGCCAGACGAAAGGTCGAGCTGGTGAGGACGAAGCGCGAGGAGTGCCGGAGACGCTCGAGCGCGGGACCCAGCGCCGGGCCCAGCGCCGGAACGAGCGCCGGACCCGGCCCAGATTGCCGCCCAGATTGCCGCCCAGATGTCGAGCCCGGCCTCGACGATGGGCGGCCCGTCGCCAGGCGTTGCCTGAGCCAGGCCGCGGCCTGGGCTACGCGCATCATCGTCGCATCCTGCTCGATGAGCGATCAGTCGGCCTTGAGCATGTAGCCGGCACCGCGCACCGTCTGTAGCAAGGGCTGCTCGAAGTCCTTGTCGATCTTCGCGCGCAGACGGCTGATATGGACATCGATGACATTGGTCTGGGGGTCGAAGTGATAGTCCCAGACATTCTCAAGCAGCATGGTCCGGGTGACCACCTGACCGGCGTGGCGCATCAGGTACTCAAGCAGCTTGAACTCGCGTGGCTGCAGCGCGACCGGCCGTCCGGCACGGCGCACCTCACGGGTCAGGAGGTCGAGCTCAAGGTCGGCGAGGCTGAGATGGGTGACCGGTGCGTCGCCCGGCGCCGAGCGCCTGAGCAAGGCCTCGATCCGTGCGTGCAGCTCGGAGAAGGCGAAGGGCTTGACCAGATAGTCATCGCCACCGGCGCGCAGGCCCTCGACCCGATGGTCGACCTCGCCGAGCGCGCTCAGGATGAGCACCGGTGTCTGATTACCCGACGCGCGCAGGGTGCGCACGATCGCCAGCCCATCGAGGGCCGGCAGCATGCGGTCGACGACCATCACGTCGTAGCTGTTTCCCGCCGCCAAGAACAGGCCGTCGCGGCCGTTCTCGGCTTGGTCGACGCTGGCGCCGATCTCGCCGAAGGCCTTGGCGAGATAACCGGCGAGCTGCGGGTCGTCTTCGATCACCAAGACGCGCATGACTCGGCCCTGGGCTCAGCCGATCGGGACGGCAACAAACCGCTGCTCGCCGTCCTGCTCGATGCGCAGCAGCACCGAGGGTCGATTCGCGGCGGCTGCCTCCTGGACCGCGTCCACCACCTGGCTCGGCTGGGTGACGGCTTGCTGACCCACCATCGAGATCAGGTTTCCGGCCTTGATGCCGGCGGCCTGGGCCGGGCTGCCCGGCGCCACCTGCGCCACGAGCACGCCGCTCGCATCGGCGTCGAGCCCGCGCTCGGCACGCAGCTCCGGCGTCAGCGGCATGAGATAGAGTCCGATGCGCGGCTCGTCGCCAGCGGGCTCGTTACCGGGGCCGGTTTGCGCCAGATCCTCGCTCGGCATCTCGCCAATGGTCACCGGAATCGTCTGGGTCTCGCCGGAGCGCAAGACCTCGAGCTCAATGACGGTGCCGGCATCGATCCCCGCGATCAGTTTCGTCAGGTCGCGGTACTCGACCATGGTCTCGCCGGCGGCCACGAGGATGATGTCGCCGCTGCGGATGCCGGCCGCCTCCGCGGGGGTCCCGGTGAGCACGTCCGCGACCAGCACGCCCTTGGTCTCGGACAACCCGAGACTCGCCGCCACCTCATCGGTCACGGGCTGAATCTGCACCCCGAGCCAACCGCGATCGACACGACCCTTGGTCTTGAGGTCGGCGACGATCTGCGCGGCGGTTTCGGCCGGGATGGCGAAGCCGATGCCGATGTTGCCGCCGCTGGGCGAGAAGATCGCCGTGTTGACGCCAATGACGTTGCCGCGCGCGTCGAAGAGCGGGCCACCGGAGTTGCCGCGATTGATCGGCGCATCGATCTGGATGTAATCGTCATAGGGGCCGGAGTTGATGTCGCGGCCGCGCGCCGAGATGATCCCGGCGTTGACCGAGCCGCCGAGCCCAAACGGGTTGCCCACCGCGAGCACCCAGTCGCCGACGCGAGCCCCCGTGCTATTGCCGAGCCTGACGAAGGGCAGCGCATCGTCGGTGTCGATCTTGATCAGTGCGAGGTCGGTCTTGGGGTCGCGTCCGACGACCGTCGCCTCGTACTGTTCGCCGTCGTTGAGCGTGACCTCGATACTGGTTGCACCGTCGACCACGTGGTTGTTGGTCACGATGTGGCCCTCGGCGTCGATAATGAAGCCGGAGCCCTCGCCCTGACGCTGACGCGGCCCGGGCAGCGGCATCTCATCCATGCCGCCGAAGCGCTTGAAGAACTCGTACAGGGGTGAATCCTCGTCGGGCATCGGCATCTGCCCATGCGGGCTCGCCATGGACTGTTGGGTCTCTGAGGCAACGGTGACGTTGACCACCGCCGGCGTGACGCGCTCGACGACATCGGCAAAGCCGCTAGGGCCTGCGGGCGTTGCCAACGGCTCTGGGACCGATTCTGGGACGGATGCGGCCTGCGCCTGAGGCGCGAGCACCAGACTGGTGGTGAGCAGCGCTAGGGCGATGGCCGCGGCCAGCATCGCTTGCCGCCGAGGGGCCCCAGGCTCACCGAGCAAGGCCGCCTTGGCGAGGGGGCGAGCGGTTGGTGCGAACCGGTTTGGAATCGATGGCATCTGAATTCTCCTCAGGGGACGGGTACTCGTAGTATCGGCAGGCGCCACCCGCACTGCCGCTTGATCGCTTTCCGGCAGTGTCGGGGTCGAGCCTTTACCGGGTGGTTGCCGACGGGTTACCGATTCTTCATCTGCCCGAGAGCGCTTGGGGAACAGCGGGCTGGTCGAGGTCGGTTCGGCGAGGGTGAGCAGGCGTTGCTTCAATAGTCGCCAGCCTGCGTCAGTGGTGCGACAATGCGTTGTCGCATTTCCAGCGTCGAACAACCACACCGAGGGCTCGTGCTGCCTGGCGATCTGGGCACGGGGCTCACGCGGTCGATCCGAATCGGGGAGGATGAGATGGCGAGTCTTGAACAGGTCGAAATCAGTCGCTACCACGAAGAGCTCGTCCATGACGTGCGTCATCTGGTGAAAAAATACGGGCGGATCATGGGCTGGGAAGTGCCCGAGCTCGATGAGGCCGAGGCCAGCAAGCTGATCTTTGCCGCGCTCAAGCAGGCGCTGGCCGATGTCGAACGGGAGCAGCCGTAGCGCGGTCGCCTCGGCTTGAGCGCGGCCGCTCGGCTCCTTGCCGCTGCCGTTTGCAGCAGTCTGTTGCTCGGCGGCTGCGCGTCCTCCAAGCCGCAGCCGAAGTGCTTACCCAAGGTTGGGATGTCGACAAACGCGCTCTACGACTGCGGTTGTCGTCTGATGGATAGCGGCAACCTTGGGTCGGCATCGCTGGTGCGCGCGGAATCGGACCCGCTGGTGCAAACCATCGTCGTCGTCAACTATGTCTGCCCGATGGGGCGAGAGGGGTTGGCGACGGTCGCGGTGCTGAACGGGGTTGCCTCCGAGGTCTTCTACTGAGTCAGCGTTTACCTTGCAGCAACGCCTCCGGGTGGCGCTCGAGATAGTCGGCCAGTGAGCGAATCGAGCTGGCTGCCCGTGTCGCGGTTGCCAGCAGCTGATCGAGCTCGTAGCGGGTCGGCGAGCCTTCGCCGGTGATCTGATTGATCGAGCGCATCGCCATGGCGGCCTCGTCGAGGGCGGCCTGGGCCGAGCTGGCGACCGGATCGATCTGGGCTTCGACCTGGGCGGCGACGTCGGTGATCTTGCGGGTCGCCTGCGAGAGCTCCTGGAGCAGTGGCTCGGCGCCATGGCGCAGGGTCTCGGCGAGCTGCTGATACTCGGTCAGCGTGGCACTGGCGCGCTCGCTCAGTGGCCGGATCTGCTGATCCATGGTCTCGACGAAGGAGGCGATCCCGGCCAGCGCCTGATCGAGGTTATCCAGCGCCGAGCGGGTCTGGTTGGCAGCGACGAGCTTGTTGATCGCATCCAGCGTTGCGGTGGCGGTGTCGACCAGCTCATCGAGATGGAGGTTCTCGAGCATCTCTTGCACCCGGTCGCGCGTGGCCGCGATCGCCGGCACCCGGATCGTGCCATGTGGGCCTGGCGGCTCCTCGCGTCGCGGCAGGTTCGGGTTCAGGCTCAGGGTCACCAGGTATTGCCCGGTGACGAAGCTCACCGACTCGAGTTGCGCGCGCAGCCCCCGCTCGTCGACCAGGCGTTGCAGCAGCTCGCTTGGCTCGGTGTTGTCGAGATTGCCGAGCACGTGGATCGTCTTCGGCCAGACCTCGTAGCGCACCGGGATGCGAAAGCTATCGCGCTCGGCGAGGTAGTCGAGGCCGATCTCCACCACCTGCCCGATCGGCACGCCCTGGAACTGGACCTGTGCGCCCACGCTCAGCCCTTGCACCGAGCCCGGGAAGTAGGTGACCAGATAGAGACGCTCGCGCATCCAGGAGCCGCTGCTGAAGACCAGGATGCCGATCACGACGAGCGCCACGGCGCCGAGCACGAAGCCGCCGATGATGGTCGGGTTGGCCTCGCGACTCATAACTCACCCCGATGCAAGAAGGCGCGTACCTGAGCGACCTCGCTGTGATCGCGCAGCTGTTTCGGGTTGCCAGTGGTCAGCATGGTGCGGGTCTCGGCGTCGAGGAAGACAGCGTCGTCGCCGATCAGGAAGATGCTGTCGAGGTCGTGTGTGATCACCACCATGGTCGTTCCTAGGCTATCGCGCAACTCGAGGATGAGGTCATCGAGCCGCCGCGCCGAGAGGGGGTCGAGTCCAGCCGATGGCTCATCGAAGAAGAGGATGTCTGGGTCGAGTGCCATCGCCCGCGCGACACCGACGCGCTTGCGCATGCCGCCGCTAATCTGGCCTGGATAGTAACCGCCGAAGCCGGCTAAGCCGACCAGTGCCAGCTTGTACTCGGCCAGCTCGCCGATCTGCGCGCGCGAGAGCCGCGTATATTGCTCCAGGGGCAGCGCGACGTTCTCCTCGAGGGTCATCGAGCTCCAGAGTGCACCGCTCTGGTACATGACCCCGATCCCGCGCAAGCGTTGGGTGCGGGCCTCCTCCGACAACTCCCAGAGGCTCTGCCCCTGCAGGAATACCCGGCCCTGGCGCGGTGCCAGCAGCCCGGTGAGTGTGCGCATCACGGTGCTCTTGCCGCAGCCGCTGCCGCCCATGATGATAAAGACATCGCCGCGGCGGATGCTGAAGCTCAGCTGCTGCTGCACCAAGGTGCTGCCATAGCCGAGGGCGACCTCCTCGAGTCGAATCTCGGTCGCTTGCGGCGGCGTGCTCATCCAGATAGTCCGATGGCATCGAAGATCACCGTCAGCACGGCGGCGGCGATGACGATGAAGACAATCGCGGTGACCACGGCCGAGGTGGTGGCCTCGCCGACGGCGGCCGCGCTGCGCCCGCATTGCATCCCACGCAGGCAGCCCGAGGCGGCGACGATGGCGCCGTAGACGGTGGCGCTGATCAGCCCCTGGATGATGTGGTTCCAGCCGATGGCGGCCTGGGTCTGGACCAGATATGCGGTCAGGGTGACGCCGCCGACCACGGTGCCGACGAAGGCGCCGCCGAGGATGCCGAGCAGATCGGCGTAGAGCGTGAGCAGTGGGGTCATCAGGATCAGTGCGACCATCCGCGGGAGCACCAGGAACTCCATCGGCGGGATGCCGAAGGTGCGCAGGGCGTCGATCTCCTCGTTGACCTGCATGGTGCCGATGCGCGCGGCGAAGGCGGCGCCGGTGCGGCCGGCCAGCACGATGCCGGTGATCAGCGCGCCCATCTGGATCACGGTGGCGAGCCCGACGAGGTCGGCGACGTAGATGCGGGCGCCGAATTGGGCGAGCTGCTGATCGCCGATATAGCCGAGGATCATCCCGACCAGGAAGCTCACCAGGCTGACGATGGGCAGCGCATCGGCCCCAGACTCTTGGATGATGACCCAGAGCTCGGATCGGCGATAGCGCGCACGGCCGCCGAAGAAGTGGCGCACGGCGATGGCGCCTTCGCCGAAGAAGGCCATGATCTCGCCTGTGGAGCGCATCAGGTCGGCGATGTCGAGCCCAACCCGGGTGAAGAAGCTGGGACCCCGGTCGAGGGGGCTGTCGTCGGGGCCCGCGGCGAGGCTCGCCATCTCGAGCAGTCGGCGCAAGCCCTCTGGCAGCGCACTCGCGTCGCAAGCGATACCGCGCTCGGTGCAGAGTCGCTCGACACCGGCGACGAAGGTGACCAAGGCCGAATCCCAGTCGGTGAGCTGCTCGGTCTCGAAGCGGACCGATGGTGGCGGTTTCGGCGTGTCAGCGCCGTCGATCAGTGCGGCGACCTCGCTGAGCTGGGGGATGCGCTGATCGAGCCGCCAACGGCCGCTCAGTTGCAGCCTGAGATGGCCGTTGGCGCCATCAACCAGGGTCACTTCAGGCGTCGGCGCCTGGGTAGACGCCTGCGCGCCGTTCGCGGTGGGTTCTCGCGGCATCGGATGCTGAAGGCTGCGGTGTCTGAGATCGACCCTTAGACCGGCCGTTCGAGAAAACGGAGCACGGCCTCGCAGAAGGCGGCCGGGGCCTCAAGCGGGAGACTGTGTGCCTGTGCCGGCAGCAGCCTGAGCTCGGCAGCGGGTATGCTGGCAAGGCCGGCGGCGTCCTGCCGGGGTGGGAACAGAAGGTCCTCGGTGCATGCCAGGATCAGGGTCGGGGCCTCGATGCGCGATAGCCAGGGACGGGCGTCGAAGCCGCGCATGGCCTCGACCTGCGATCGGAACCCGGCGGAGGTCGCGGGGTAGGGATAGCTCAGCACCAGCTCGAGCAGGCCCTCGACGGCGGCAGGATCAGCGAAGAAGCGCTCGGTGAAGATCCAATAGAAGAAATTGCGGAACCAGCGCGCTCGTGACTTGCCGGCGTCGAGGTCGTCGGCCCAGTCCTCGAACAGCTGCTGGTTGCGGGCGGATTGGGCCGCGGCGCTATTGCTCAACACCAGTCGGCTGAGGCGTTGAGGCGCTCGGCGGGCGACCTCCAAGGCGATGAGTCCCCCCATCGAGTGGCCCAGGAGGTCGAAGCGCTCGAGCCCGAGATGATCGGCGAGCGCCAGACAATCATCGGCCATGAGCGCGATGCTGTTGGCCGTCGCTTGCGGCTGGCTGCGGCCACAGCCGCGGTTGTCGTAGACGAGGACCTGGCGCTCGGCAGCCAATGTGGGTAAGACCGATGCCCAGGACTGGGAGTCACTCGCCAGGCCAGCGACCAGAATCAGGGGTGGCGGTTGCCGGTCCGAGAGCTCTGGATCATCAGGAGTGGGGCCGTGGCGCTCGAAATAGAGATCGATCTGGTCGCGTTGCAGGCGCGCCATGGGATGTAGCTCTCCGCAGTTGATCAGGGATTGATCGGATTTGATGATCGGGTTTGATCAGGGGGCTCGGGCTGGGTCCCAGTATAGGCGCTTGGGCGGCGGCGGGGCGACGCGCCTTGCGTCGTGGCGGTGGCCGCTGCGAGCGGTCATTGTCCGCGTCCCCGTGGCCGAGTCCCCGTGGCCGAGTCCCCGTGGCCGAGTCCCCGTGGCCG
>CAZTYV010000105.1:0-12865 GCA_964617675.1 uncultured Halochromatium sp.
CGAACACGGTCGGCTTCTGGAACTTGCGCCCGATGCCGGCCTGCGCGATCTCGGGTTCGTCCATCTGCAGCAGGTTCATCTTTGCTCCGAACCAACAGGTTCCGGTGTCGGGTCGCGTCTTGCCGGTGATGATGTCCATCATCGTCGTCTTGCCGGCGCCGTTCGGGCCGATCACGCAGCGCAGCTCCCCGGCGTCGATGTACAGATTCAGCTCATTAATCGCCTTGAAGCCGTCGAAACTGACATTCAGCCCCTCGAGATAGAGGATGGGACCGTGGCTGACATCGAGCTCCAGGTCCTTGGCTCGAATCATGAAGTCGAACTGTCGGTCGCGTCGCGTCAGCTCCTTGAGGTCATTGCCAAAGCCGCGCCAGACCTGCTTCGGGCCGCTGAAGTCGAAGGTGCGATCGCTGTGCAGCAGATCGCGGCTGGAGCCGCGGCCTGCCGCGCTGCTCAAGCTCGGGTCCCGACCCTGGTCCGCGTCGCTGCTCGCACCAGCGGCAGGACCTGCAGCCGGCTCGGGGCTCCGACCCTGCTCCAGGTCGGTTCCTGGCTTGCCGCTCATCGGAGTCATGCGCTTGCCTCCTGCACCGCCTCGGGCTCGGGCTCGGGCTCGGGGCGCCGGCGTCTCAAGCTCCGCAGCAGCCCGGCGATGCCGGCCGGCAGGAAGACCGTCACCAGCACGAAGAGTCCGCCGAGCACGAACAACCAAGCCTCCGGGAAGGCGCCGGTAAACACCGTCTTGCCATAGTTGACCAACACCGCGCCGATCACCGCCCCATAGAGGGTCGCGCGACCACCGATGGCCACCCAGACCACCAGCTCGATCGAGTTCAGCGGCGAGAACTCACCCGGATTGATGATGCCGACCTGAGGCACATAGAGCGCACCCGCCACGCCAGCCAACACTGCTGAGAAGGTCCAGATTGCCAGCTTGACCCGATCCACCCGATAGCCGATGAAGCGCACCCGCGACTCGGCATCACGCACCGCGACAGCAACTCGGCCGAGCTTGGAGGTGACAATCCAACGGCAGGCCCAGTAGCCGAGCGCCAGCGCCAGCGCCGAGGTCAGGAACAGCCCGATACGGGTGCCGTCACCCTGCAGATCGAAGCCGAGCAGATCCTTGAAGTCGGTCAGCCCGTTGTTGCCGCCAAAGCCCATCTCGTTGCGGAAGAAGGCCAGCATCAGCGCATAGGTCAGCGCCTGGGTGATGATCGAGAGATAGACGCCGGTGACGCGCGAGCGGAACGCCAGCCAGCCGAAGACGAAGGCGAGCAGCCCAGGGACCAGCAAGATCATCAGCGCCGCGTACCAGAACTGATCGAAGCCCAGCCAAAACCAGGGCAACTGCTGCCAGTCGAGGAAGACCATGAAATCCGGCAGCAGCGGATCGCCATAGACGCCACGGTCGC
Source organism: uncultured Halochromatium sp. (assembly GCA_964617675.1). Lineage (GTDB taxonomy): Bacteria > Pseudomonadota > Gammaproteobacteria > Chromatiales > Chromatiaceae > Lamprobacter. Next base: position 1,416 of record CAZTYV010000105.1, read on the forward strand.
CGATCTGGCGCATCAGGTACATGCCCATCGCATAGCCGCCGAGGGCAAAGAAGGCGCCATGACCGAGGCTGAGAATGCCCAGATAGCCCCAGACCAGATCGACCGCCACCGCCAGCAGCGCATAGGTCAGATACTTGCCGAGCAGGGTCACCGTGAAGGTGCTGACATGCAGCGGATTTCCTTCCGGCACCAGCAGATTCAGGATCGGCACCAGAACGGCGATCAGCGCCAGGACGCCCAGCATAATCTGGCCGCCGGTATCGCCCTTGAGTGGTTGCAACAGGCCCATGTCAGATAGTCTCGATCAGTGCTCGCCGGGATCGGCCCGTCTCGGTCGCTGTCCGTTCGCGACGCCCAGAGGATTGCCGACCCGCGGCGCTCGAATCGGGGGAGCTGGGGATGGACACGGCTTAATCAGCCGCGGCCCGGCCCCGCTGCGGGAACAACCCACGCGGGCGCTTCTGGATGAACAAGATAATGAAGACCAGCACCAGGATCTTGGCCAACACGGCCCCGGCCCAAGGCTCCATCAGCTTGTTCGCGACACCCAGGGTCATGCCCGCGACCAGGGTGCCCCAAAGATTGCCGACACCACCAAAGACCACGACCATGAAGGAGTCGATGATATAGGCCTGCCCCATATTGGGGCCGACGTTGGTGAGCTGCGACAGCGCCACCCCGGCAACCCCCGCGATGCCAGCGCCAAGCCCAAAGGTCAGCGCATCGACGCGCGCCGAGCGCACCCCCATCGCGCGCGCCATGGCCCGATTCTGCGAGACCGCTCGCACCTGCAGCCCGAGCGCGGTGCGCTTGAGCACCAGCAGCAACAGGACGAAGACGATCAGCGCGAAGAGCAGGATATAGAGCCGGTTATAGGTCAGCGCGAGCCCCGGATTGAGCTGCAGCGAGCCGCTCATCCAGCTCGGATTCTGCACGATCACGTTCTGCGCCGAGATGGTCGTGCGCACCAACTGCTGCAGGATCAGGCTGATACCGAAGGTCGCGAGCAAGGTCTCTAATGGCCGCCCGTAGAGGAAACGGATCACGGTCCGCTCGATGGCCACGCCGAAGGCGCCGGACACCAGGAAGGCCGCTGGCACCGCCACCAGCAACGACCAGTCGGTCAGCCCCGGCATCACCTGCTGCACCAGATAGGTGGTGTAGGCGCCGATCATGATCAGCTCACCATGGGCCATGTTGATCACGCCCATGACGCCAAAGGTGATCGCGAGCCCAATCGCCGCCAGCACCAGCACGGAGCCGAGACTCAGCCCGAAGAACAGGGTCTCGATGCTGCTGTTGAGCTGTCGCTTGCGGTCGATCGCATCCAGCGCCGCCTTGGTCGCCGCGAGCACCGTGGCATCCTGCTCCGAGGCGAGCAGGGCGTTCAGCGCATTACGGGCCTCTGGGTAGAGATTCCCATGCAGTACCTCGATGGCCGCCAGGCGACGGTCGAGCGCTGGCTGCTGAAGATCAGCCACGGCCACGACCAAGGCCAGTGCATCGTTCACCTGCGGGTCATCTTCGCGCGTTAATTGCGTACGAACGGCCTCGATCAAGGCCGAGTCATCCGTGCCCATCATCTCGCGCGCGGCCCGCAGCCGCAGCGCCGGGTCGTCGCTCGCTAGGGTCAGTGTCGCGATCGACGCGCGCAGTGCCGTGCGCATTCGGTTGTTGACCGTAATCTTGCGGACGTCGCGGCGACCGACCTCGCCCAAGGCCTCGCCACTCAGCGCATCAGTCAGCGCCCAAGCGTTACTGCCCGCCGGTTGCACATAGACAACGCGCTCGTCGTCTTTGCGATAGTAGAGGTCGCCGGCAAGCAGCGCCTTCAGCAGCGGGATCGCGCGCGGATCACCCGTCTCGGCGATGGCCTGGGCCGCCGCCTCCTTGACCTTGAACGCGGTGTCCGTGAGCCGCTGGGCCTGTTCCTCAAGGCGCGTCTCTGATCCCATCAGGGTCTCGGTCGACGAATCCTCGCCGACGTCGCCACCCCGCACCCCATCGGTTTCCGCGACCGACGCTCCTTCCCGATCAGCCGAAGCATTGCCCGACGGCGGAGTGATCGCCGAGTCAGCCGTGGAGCTGTCGGCTAGGCTGTCGGTTGCGCTGTCGGCTAGGATGTCGGTTGGTTTGGCCGTCTCGCCAATGGCGACGACCGGCGACAGCAGCGACAGGAGTAACAGCCCGAGCATCAGCCCGCGGACGCGACCAGTGTCAGCAAAGACAAACCTAGACATGCTGTTCATCGACCACGGGGAAAACCAACGAATCGTCGCCCTGACCGATGCCGTCCGTGGCATCGGCTCGGGGCCGGCGCTTACTCAGCCGCAGGCTGCTCAGTGCCCAAGCACTTCTTCGTCTGGGTATTGTAATTGCCGCAGTTGATCGGGTCAGTCCAATCCGCGATCAGGTCCTTAGAGCCGTCCAGATAGTCCGACCAGGCGTCGCCCGGGACCTCTTCTTCGGTCTGATAGACGATCGCAAACTGGCCGTCGTCCTGGATCTCGCCGATCAGCACCGGCTTGGTGATGTGGTGGTTGGGCAGCATCTTGGCCGTACCGCCGCTCAGATTGCTGGTGCTCAGGCCGATGATCGCCTCTTCGACCGCATCTGGGTCGGTGGTGCCGGCCTTCTCGACCGCCTGCACCCAGAGATCAAAGCCGATCTTGTGCGCCTCCATCGGGTCGTTGGTGACCCGCTTCGGGTCTTCGATGAACCCATGCCAGGTCTCGATGAAGGCATCGTTCTCGTCGGTCGGGACGCTCATGAAATAGTTCCAGGCCGCCAGGTGGCCAACCAACGGCGCCGTGTCGATGCCTGAGAGCTCCTCCTCGCCGACCGAGAAGGCGATCACCGGAATGTCTTCCGCCGAGATGCCCTGGTTACCAAGCTCCTTGTAGAAGGGCACGTTGGCATCGCCGTTGATGGTCGAGACGACCGCGGTCTTCTTGCCCTCAGAGCCGAACTTCTTGATATCGGCAACGATCGACTGCCAGTCGGAATGCCCGAACGGCGTGTAGTTGATCATGATGTCCTCCTCGGCCACCCCATTCTGCTTCAGGTAGGCCTCGAGGATCTTGTTGGTGGTGCGCGGGTACACATAGTCGGTTCCGGCCAGTACCCAGCGCTCCACCCCAAGCTCGTCTTTGAGGTAATCAACGGCCGGAATCGCCTGCTGATTCGGCGCCGCACCGGTGTAGAAGACGTTCTTCGAGGATTCTTCACCCTCATACTGCACCGGATAGAACAGCAGGCCGTTCAGCTCCTCGAACACCGGCAGTACCGACTTGCGCGAGACCGAGGTCCAGCAGCCAAAGACGGCGGCGACCTTATCCTGCTCCAGCAGGCCGCGCGCCTTCTCGGCGAACAAAGGCCAGTCCGAGGCGGGGTCGACCACAACGGCCTCGAGCTTCTTCCCCAGTACCCCTCCCTTCTCGTTCTGCTCCTCGATCAGCATCAGCACCGTATCCTTCAGCGTGGTCTCGCTGATCGCCATGGTGCCAGAGAGCGAGTGCAGCACGCCGACCTTGATGGTCTCGTCATCGCTCGGCGCCGCGGCAGTGGCCGAGTCCTCGGCAAAGCCGGACAGCGATGCACTCAGCCCGAGCGCAACGCCAGCGCCGAGCAGCAGGGGTTTAAAAGAGGGGATCGATATCATCCAGGGTCTCCTGTCATGGTGAGTCGTCGGAGGCGAGTGAGCGGGAGTCACCGCCGCCGCGACCTCCGAAGCAAATCTCAGGCCATCATCGTCAGCAACGACGGATGCTGGGACGCATGCTGGGCCATCCCGGCCGGGGAGCGGGCACCCGTCAGGCCCTCATGCACCATTCCAGGTCAGGCAGACAGCCTTCAGTGCAGCCAAATGCACCAAAACCAAACAGCCCCATCCACGATCAGGGACGCAGGCGCAGATCGAAATCGCGAAACGGCTCGAAGTCGCGTCCAGACGGCACGGGCAGCGGGGATGCGTCGTAGATCGCTGCAACCACCGATTGATCGAAGCTTGGATCACCGCTGCTCTGCAGGATCGCGACCTGGTTGCTGATCACTTGACCGTCTGGCTCGAGCTTGACGTTGACCAGCGCGGACTTCCCTTCCAAGGAGCCGGGCGGCTGGATCCAGAACTGTCGGATCCGCTCCTGGATCATCGGCACCCACTTCTCCGCCACCTCCTTGCTCGGAGCACTCACCGTCGACTCGCCGCGGCCAAGACCGATCGCTGTCGTCAACGGCGCCAGGGTGCCCGACGGCAGCAGCGAGCGCGCCCCGACGAGCGTCAACAGGGTCAAGGCATTCGCCGCCAACGCGGCGAGAAGAACGATCACGAACAGTTGTCCAGCCTTCACAAAAACGTCCTCATTCAAGCACCGGCAATGCGCTCAGGTGCGGGTCAGGGCCGCGGCGGCACCAGAATCGGCTGGATTCCGCAGCGGGCGCGGCCTGCTCAGTGGCAGCCGCAGCAAGCGCGGGACCCTTTGCCAGGCCGGACCGTCGTGATGGCCGGTGCCGAAGACGATCGCCTCTGGGTCCGGTCGCAGGCGGAAGCTGCCGAACAGCCGATCCCAGAATGAGAACACCGTGCCGTAGTTGGAATTGGTCTCGCGCGGAATCCTGGAATGATGAACCCGGTGCATCGAGGGCGGCACGATCAGCCAACGCAGCCGTGCATCCCAGCGGCCGGGCAGATTCAGGTTGCTGTGGTGAAATAGGATCACCGGCAGCATCAACGACTTATACAGGATCAGCTCGGTCATCCCCAGGCCCAGCGCGATCACGATCACCAGGTTCAAGAGCGACGAGATCAGCAGCTCGCCGGGATGAAACCTCAGCGCGGTGGTCGCGTCCATCGCCGGGTCGGTATGGTGCACCTGATGGAAGCGCCAGAGGAAGGGGATCTCATGGTTGGCGCGGTGCCAGGCGTACATCCACAGGTCAAACAGCAGCACCGAAAGCAGGACCGCGAGCACGACGCCCAAGGCACCATCGAGCGGCAGCCAGTGTCGCAAGCCTAAACCATGTTGTTCGGCAAGAGCGATGGCACCGAGCAGCAGCGGCGCGAGCAGTGCGCCGAGGGCGCCGTTCAGCGCGGCTAAGGTCCCATTGCGCAAGCCGTGGCGCAGGCGCCGCGGACGGTCCAGGTAGAAGGGCATGCTGCCCTCCAAGACAAGCAACACGCTCAGGACGATTAGGCCAATGATCAGATCGGGGGTCATTTCGGTCGCTCAGTGTCAGCGGGTCGTTCGGCGCTGGCCCTCGTAGCGTTCTTGCAAGGATTCGGGCGACGCCCCGAGGGCAAAGCGCAGCATCAGCTCGGCGTTGCGGATCTGTTGGCGCAGGATGCCGTTTTCCAGGAAACGCACCGCCGAGGTCGAGACGGTGGCCGGCAGCTTCTTGATCCGGCCGCGGCGCCGGGCACGACCGAGAAGGTCGACATCCTCGAACAGCGGCCAGTTCGGAAAACCGCCCAAGGCCGCGAAGAAGTCCTGCCGGATCAGGATGCCCTGATCACCGAAGCTGGTCAGGACGCTGTCGAAGCGGGAGAAGAACGCATAGCTCGCGAGCAGCCAGTGCGCATGGTCGAAGCGCAGCCGAAAGCAGGCAATCCGCGTCTCGGGATCGGCGAAGGCGGCGGCGGCGACCGCCGGTGCATCTTCGGGCAGGTCGGTGTCGTCGTGCAGGAACAGCAGCAGCGGAGCGCTCGCCTGCCCCGCCCCAGCATTGCATTGGCTGCCTCGACCGCGCGGCGCGCGCAACCGCTCTATCCCTGCCTCCGTGTTGCCACCGTCGCGGCCAGACATCGCACCCGGCCGATGCCGCTGCGGATCATCGCAACGGCGATCCATGGGCTCGACGACGATGATCTCGGCCGTTGGGAACAGCCGCCGGTGCGCCCGAATGCGCTCCAACAGTGCATCCGTGAGCTGGCGCGTCGGGATGATGATCGACAGGTCCAACGCCCGCATCGGGGCCGTGCAGGTCGCCATCCGATGACCGCGTCGCCCTCCTCCCGTCACCGCCGGCCCGGCACGGGCGTCCTCTCAGACACAGCCCGGCGTCCAGCGCAGATCGAGCGTATACGGATAATCGCCAGCCGGCTCCTCAGGCGGCGGATCGATATCGCCCGGCGTATGGCCCATCAGCCTAAACCGCGCAATGCGCCGACTCTCGGCCTCGTAGCTGTTGACCGGGAAGCGCTCCTCGGCACGACCGCCGGGATGCGAGACATAGTAGCTGCAGCCGCCGAGGCTGGCCCGATTCCAGAGATCGACCACATCGAAGATCAGGGGGCTCTGCGCCGGGATCATCGGATGCAGCCCCGAGGGCGGGCTCCAGGCCTTGAAGCGCACGCCGGCGACGTACTCGCCCTTGCGACCCGTTGGACGCAGCGGCAGGCGTCGACCATTGCAACTGACGACATGACGCGCATCGGTCAGGCCATTGACCTTGATCTGCATCCGCTCCACCGCCGAGTCGACGAAGCGCGCCGTGCCCTGCGCGGTGACCTCCTCGCCGAGCACGTGCCAAGGCTCGATCGCGCCACGCAGCTCAAGCCGGATGCCATTGCCGGTGACCAGATCGCCATAGTGCGGGAAGCGGAACTCGAAGAAGGGATCGAACCAGGCTGACTCGAAGGCATAGCCGGCGCGCTGCAGATCGCAGATCACATCCTCGAAGTCTTGGCGGACGAAATGCGGCAGCAAGAAGCGATCATGCAGCTCGGTGCCCCAGCGGATCGGCGCACGGGTGTAGGGCTGCTTCCAGAACCGCGCCACCAGCGCGCGCAGCAGCAGCATCTGCGCCAGGCTCATGCGCGCATGCGGCGGCATCTCGAAGGCGCGGAACTCAACCAGCCCCTGACGCCCGGCCGCCGAGTCCGGCGAGTAGAGCTTGTCGATGCAGAACTCGGTGCGATGGGTGTTGCCGGTGACATCGACCAACAGATTACGCAGCACGCGGTCCACCACCCAAGGCTGGGTGACCTGCCCGGCCGGCATCTGCTGGAAGGCGATCGCCAGCTCATAGAGGCTGTCGTCGCGCGCCTCATCGACCCGTGGCGCCTGGCTGGTCGGGCCGATGAAGGTGCCCGAGAACAGATACGACAGGCTTGGATGATGCTGCCAAAAGGTGATCAGGCTCTGGATCAGGTCCGGCTTGCGCAGCAGCGGACTGTCGGCGGGCGTTGGACCGCCCAGGGTGACATGGTTACCGCCGCCGGTACCGGTGTGGCGGCCGTCGAGCATGAACTTCTCGGTGCCGAGCCGAGTCTGGCGTGCCTCTTCGTAGAGGACCTGGGTGTCGCGCACCAGCTCATCCCAGGAGCTGGCCGGATGCACGTTGACCTCGATCACGCCCGGGTCTGGCGTCACCGCGAGCTTGCGCAGCCGGGCATCTCGCGGCGGCTCATAGCCCTCGATGATGATCGGCTGCGCGGTCTCGGCGGCGGTGGCCTCAAGCGCGGCGACCAGCTCCAGCCAGTGCTCGAGATGGGTCAGCGGCGGCATGAAGCAGTACAGCCGGCCCTCGCGCGGCTCGATGCAGAGCGCGGTGCGCACCAGCTTGGCCGGATATTCATCCGGCAATGAGGCCTGCTCGGCGAGCGGCTGGCGGTGATCCTCGGCCAGCGCCTCACGGCCATAGCGACGCGCAAGCTCGTCGGGCCGCAGCCCTTGCTCGTTGATCGTCTGCCGCGGCTGGGTCGGCTCAACCACCCGGCTATAGCGCTGCGCGATCTCATCGTAGGCCTCGTGCGGCACCCCCTTGTGGTCGCTCGCGCGGCGCGGTGAGGCGAGCGGCGCCACCGGTTCGAACGGATCGCGCGGCGGGTGTGTATCCAGCTCGCCATCGGGCACATAGGGCAGCGCGTCGAGCGGCAGCCGATAGCCCATCGGCGAATCACCGGGGATCAGGAAGAGGTTGCCATCGCGCGGCGTCCAGCGCCCGCTGACCCAGCCGGACCTCGGCTTGCCCTCTGGCCCTAATGGTGCCGGCGTCAGCCCCGCCCAGCGCAGCGGCAGCGCATAGCCGGCGACGCGATCCAGCCCCTGACTAAACAGCCGCGCCAGCCGCGCGCGCTCGATCGGGTCCTTCAACTTGCTATCGAGCGGATTGACATTGGCCGGCAGCCGCGCCTCGCGCCACAGATAGTAGAAGACATCCTCATGCGCCGGCTGCGCATGGTCCGGGTCAACCCCGAGCTTGGTCGCCAGGGTGCGGATGAACTGCGCCGCCTGCTCCGGCCCCTGACCACGATCGCCGCGCTCATCGCCCATCAGCGCCTCGTCGTGCCAGACCGGCGCGCCGTCCTGACGCCAGTAGCAAGACAGCGCCCAGCGCGGCAGCTGCTCGCCCGGATACCACTTGCCTTGGCCGAGATGGAGCAGACCGCCCGGGGCAAACTGACGCTTGAGCCGCAGCAGCAGCTCCTCGGCCAGACCCTTCTTGGTTGGCCCGAGCGCGGCGATATTCCACTCGGCACCCTCCATGTCGTCGATCGAGACGAAGGTCGGCTCGCCGCCCATGGTCAGGCGCACATCACCGGCCTGCAGCTCGGCATCGACGGCATGGCCAAGCGCCTCGATCGCCGTCCACTGCTCATCGGTATAGGGCTTGGTGACCCGCGGGTCCTCATGGATGCGCTTGACCCGATTGTGAAAGTAGAACTCGACCTCGCACTCATCGGTGGCGCCGGTGATCGGCGCCGCCGAGACCGGATCGGGCGTGCAGGCGAGCGGGATATGGCCCTCGCCGGCAAACAGGCCCGAGGTCGGATCGAGCCCGACCCAACCGGCACCCGGGATGTAGACCTCGGCCCAGGCATGCAGATCGGTGAAATCCTGCTCCGGTCCGCTCGGGCCATCGAGTGCCTTCACATCCGCGGTCAGCTGCACCAGATAGCCGGAGACGAAACGCGCCGCCAACCCAAGCCGGCGTAGCGTCTGCACCAGCAGCCAGCCGGTATCGCGACAGGAGCCCCGACCGAGGGTCAGCGTCTCCTCGCTGCTCTGGATGCCGGTCTCCATGCGCACCACGTAGCCGATCGTCTCTTGCAGGCGCTTGTTCAGATCGACCAGGAAGTAGACCGTTTCACGGCGCGTGCGATCGATGCTCTTGACCCAGGCCTCGAACTTCGGCCCCTGATCCTTGATCTCCAGATAGGGCGCGAGCTCCTTGATCAGCTGCGTGTCATAGGCGAACGGATAATGGTAGGCATACTCATCGACGAAGAAGTCGAACGGGTTGATGGTGATCATCTCCGCGATCACATCGACCTCAACGCTCAGCGTCGTCGCCTTCTCCGGAAACACCAACCGGGCCAGATAGTTTCCAAAGGGGTCTTGCTGCCAGTTGAGGAAATGCTCGCTCGGCTCGACGCGCAGCGAGTAGGAACGGATCGGCGTGCGGCAATGCGCGGCCGGGCGCAGACGCACGGTATGCGGCGCGAGCGCCACCGAGCGATCGAAGCGGTATTCGGTCTTGTGATTAAGCGCGACGAGGATGGCCATGGACGACGAGGTTCCTAAAGCAGGAGAGGGAGGAGAGCAAGCAGGGGGCGACGCGCTACTTTACCGTGAAACCAAGCCATCGGTGCCACTGCGTCGCAGCGAGCCCCCAGGCGGATTGGCGGAAAACTGGGTTAAGGTCTCGGGACGCGCTAGGCCAGCATCCGTATCATTGGGGTTCGGCCCCTGATGGCCCCTCGTCGGCTCGCCCTGCTGATCGGCCGACGAGTGACCGGAGCCGTCGATCAACCACCATCACCAGGCCACCGCGTCACCAGGCCAACACGCCACGACTTCACTCGCTCGCTCGCTCACTCGTACATTCGGAGCCCACTCATGACCGCTGCCGCCTTCCGCCCGCCACCCGGCGGACTCTTGCTCCTACTGCTTCCACTGCTGCTGCTTGGCCTGCACTACGGCTACGAGGCCTACGTCGCCGACGCCTGCCTGGATCGCGGTGGCTCCTTCGACTACGAGACCTGGACCTGCTCGCTCAGCGCCCAGTTCGACAGCGCCCGCCCCTACCTGCACCGCCACTGGGGCAAGGCCACGATCGCACTGAGCTTCTCGCTCAGCGGCCTGATCGTGCTGCTACTGAGCTGGTTGCGGCATCGGCGGCACTGAGCGACCATCTGGCGCCGAGACAGAGCGCGCGGATCACGAGTGGAGACCTCTGCGATGCGGACAAGACGACACCCACAAACGACTCATCGAGCGCGAGCGCTGCTCCTCACGGCGATGCTGCTCGCCGCGGCTAGCGCTCCTGCACCGGCGCAGCAAGAGCCCACCCCCGGTCGCACACTGCTGGTGTTGGATGCCTCGGGCTCGATGTGGCAGCAGATCGGCGACGAGCACAAGATCACGATCGCGCGCGACGTCGTCGGCCAGCTCCTCGACAGTCTGCCCGCCGAGCGCGAGCTCGGCCTCTGGGCCTATGGCCACAACCGAAAGGGCGACTGCGCGGACATCGCCGAGCTGGTCGCACCGGGCGTTGGTAACCGCGACGCGATCCGCACCGCGGTCGAGACGATCAATCCGAAGGGCAAGACGCCGCTGTCCGATGCGGTGAGGCGCGCGGCCGAGGCACTCAAGTACGAGGAGAATGCGGCCACGGTGGTGCTGATCTCGGACGGCGGCGAGACCTGCGATCGCGATCCCTGCGCGGTCGCCGATGCGCTCGAGGCGGCCGGCATCGACTTCACGGCGCACGTGATCGGTTTCGACGTCAGCGGTCCGGAGGACCAGGCGCAGCTGCGCTGCCTTGCGGAGAACACCGGGGGCAGCTTTCGGATGGCAGCTGATGCGGCCGGTCTGAGGGATGCGCTGCAAGAGGTAACCTCGGCTTCTGGGCCAACGCCCCTGCCAGAGCCCGAGCCCGAGCCAGAGCCCGAACCGGAGCCACGCGCACCCCAGATCAGCCTGACCGCGCCAGAGACGGCGCCGGTCGGCTCCTGGGTGTTGGTGGAGCGCAACGACACCGTGGCCGAGACAGACTTCATCACCATCGTGCCGCGCGATGCGAAGGACGATCAGCTCGGCAACTACCGCCGCGCCCGCGACGCAAACCCGGTCGAGGTGCGTGCCCCGGCCGAGCCCGGGCTCTACGAGATTCGTTACGTGCTCGATGAGGGTCGCAAGGTCCTCGGCCGCACCCCGATCGAGGTGACGTCGACCGAGATCAGGCTCGAGGCACCGCAGACCGCGGCTGCCGGCTCGCGTATCGAGGTGGCTCGCACCCAGACAATCGCCCCGACCGACTTCGTGACGATCGTCCCGATGGGTACCGCGGACGGAGACCTCGGCGAATACACGCGCGCTCGCAACAACAATCCGCTCGAGCTGACCGTGCCGACGGAGCCTGGTCTCTACGAGATTCGCTACGTGCTCGATGAGGGTCGCAAGGTGCTGGGCCGCACCATGATCGAGGTCGTGCCCGTCTCGGCCGCG
>CAZTYV010000106.1:0-12830 GCA_964617675.1 uncultured Halochromatium sp.
ACTACTTCTACCCGGACCTGCCCAAGGGCTACCAGATCAGCCAATACGAGCTGCCGATCGTCGGCAAGGGCGCTGTCGAGATCCTGCTCGAGGATGGCACGGCCAGGACCATCGGGGTCACACGCGCGCATCTCGAAGAGGACGCTGGCAAATCCCTGCATGAGGACAGCCGCCTGGGCGGTGGCGGAATGACGGGGATCGACCTCAACCGCGCCGGCACCCCGTTGCTCGAGATCGTCTCTGAGCCCGACCTGCGCTCGGCCGAGGAGGCGGTGGCCTACGCGCGCAAGATCCATCAACTGGTGCGCTGGATCGGCATCAGCGATGGCAACATGCAGGAGGGCTCGTTCCGGGTCGACGCCAATGTCTCGGTGCACCTGCCCGGGACGCCGTACGGCACCCGCGCCGAGATCAAGAACATCAACTCCTTCCGCTTCCTGCAGCGCGCGATCGCCTTCGAGATCGAGCGCCAGATCGAGCTGCTCGAGGACGGCGGCAGCGTGGTCCAGGAGACGCGGCTCTACGATGCCGACAAGGACGAGACGCGCTCGATGCGCACCAAGGAAGAGGCCAACGACTATCGCTACTTCCCTGATCCTGATCTGCTGCCGGTCGAGCTCGATGCGGCCTTTATCGAGGCCGCCACCGCCGATCTCCCGGAGCTGCCTGATGCGATGCGGCAGCGCTTCCGTGATACCTACGGGATCAACGACGCCGACGCCGCTCAGCTCACCAGCAGCCGCGCCACGGCGGCCTACTTCGAGACGGTGGTCGACCTCACCGGCGATGCCAAACTGGCCGCGAACTGGATCAACGGCAGCCTGGCCGCGGCACTGAACAAGGCGGGACTCGAGATCAGCGACAGCCCGGTCAGCAGCGAGCAGTTGGCTGGGCTGATCAAGCGCATCCAGGACAACACCCTCTCCGGCAAGATCGCCAAGCAGGTCTTCGAGGCGATCTGGGCCGGCGAGGGCGACGCCGATCAGGTGATCGAGGCCAAGGGCCTGAAGCAGATCACCGACAGCGGCGCCATCGAGCAGATGATCGACGCCATCATCGCCGCCAACCCCGAGCAGGTGGAGCAGTACCGCGCTGGCAAAGAGAAGGTGTTCGGCTTCTTCGTCGGCCAGGTGATGAAGCGGAGTCAGGGCAAGGCCAACCCACAGCAGGTCAACGCCATCCTGAAGGAGAAGCTGAGCGGCTGAGGCGATTCCGCCCTCACCGTGGCTCGCGGCTAGGGATCAGGCGGCGAGCCGGCAGGGGGCTCTTGCAGTGAGCGCGACGGCTCACCGGCCTTCCAGGGCCATTCGCGCCGTGCCTGATAGGCCGACTTCAGCATCGCGCGCAACTGCTCGCTCGGCTGCGGGTCGGGCAGGACGCCGAAGACCCCGCCGCGATTCACCGCATCGAGCGAGCAATGCTCGGTCTCGCGATCGAGCATCAGCAGGCGCCGAATCTCGGGATAAAGCTCGCGCAGGCGCGCGGCGAGATCGACGCCATCGCTACCGAGCACCCGCTGCTCGATCAGGGCGACGGGCACATCGGCCGCCGCGGCGAGCTGAAAGGCCTCCTGCAGCGTGCTCGGTACCAGGACATGCCAGCCCGACTCCGCCAACCAGGTCAAGAGCGGCTCGCGCTCCCGTGGCACATCGGTCAGCAGCAGGATATTGCGTCCCGGCAGACCGAGCGCGCTTGGCAGGAAGCGTTCATGCCAGGGCGGCTCGGAATCACGACCGAGCAGCGCGGCGAACTCCGTCGCCGGCAACGGATGGCTGACCAGATAGCCCTGCACCAGATCACAGCCCTCGCGCGTCAGCAGCTGCAGCTCGGCCTCGGTCTCGACCCCCTCGGCGACCACCCGGATATGCAGATCACGGGCGATGGAGAGCGTGGCGCGGACCACCGCGGCAGCGCCGACATCGCTTGCCAGCGTCTGCACGAAGCTGCGATCGATCTTGACGCGATCCACCGGGAACCGGCTCAGATAGCCGAGGCTCGAATAGCCGGTGCCGAAATCGTCAAGCGCGATGCCAACCCCCAAGGCCCGCACCTGGTGCAGCTGCTCCGCCGCTTGCTCGGGGTCGCGCAGCAGCACGCGCTCGACCACCTCGATCCCGATCAGCTGGGCTGCCTCGGGCTGCGCCGCGAGCAGCCGCCTCAGCCCGCTGACCAAGGCCCCAGAGCTGATCTGCCGGGCAGCCGCATTGACCAGCACCGGCACCGCTGGCAGTCCGTCGGCCGCCCAGCGGCACACCTGATCGAACGCGGTCTCGAGCACCCAGTGACCGATCGGCAGGGCCAGGTCCGAGGCCTCGACGATATCGATGAAGTCGACTGGCTCCAACAGACGACCGTCCCGGCGCCAGCGCAAGAGCGCCTCGGCGCTGCTCAGCACGCCGGTCGCGGCGTTGACGATCGGCTGATAGACGAGCTCAAGCTCGCCGGATTCGATGGCATCGCGCAGCCCGGTCTCGACATGGAGCCGCCGCATCGCGCGCCGAGTCGCCTCGGGCTGATGGAAGGCCACCGATTGGCGCCCGCTGAGCTTCGCCTGCAGCAGGGCCGAGGAGCCGATGCGCAGCAGCTCATCGACCTCATCGGCATCATCCGGACAGAGCGCGACGCCGATCGAGATGGTGATCGATAGGCGCTCGCAACCGGGAAGCGCGACCGCCGCGCTGCAATGCTCCTGGAGCGCGACGGCGAGTGCCGAGGCCTCTGAGGCGTCCGCGAGCGCGACCATCACGAAGGTGTCATCACCCAGCCGGGCCACCAGCCCACCCTTGGCACAGCGTGCGACCAGCCGACGCGCGATCTCGCGCAACAGCTCCTCGCCAACCCCGTGGCCGTAGCTGGCGACCACGTCCTTGTAGTGATCGATATCCACATAGATCACCGCGAGCGCGCGCCCGTGCAGCACCGCACTCTCGACCATCTCGGCAAGACGGGAACGCAGCTGCGCGCCGTTGGCCAGCCCGGTCAGGGCATCCGTGCGCTGCAGATAGTCGATCTCAGCCGCAGAACGACGCAGCTCGGTGAGGTCACTGGAGATCGCGACGTAATTGACGCACCGACCGGCATCATCGAGCACCTGGTTGATGCTCATCCACTCGAGGTAGTGATCACCGCTCTTGCGGCGATTCCAGATCTCGCCACTCCAACAGCCGGTCTCCGCTAAGCGCTGCCAGAGCGCTTGGTAGAAACGCTCGTCGTGGCGACCGGACTGTAACAGGCTCGGGTTGCGGCCGATGACCTCATCGGCGCGGTAGCCCGTGCTGCGGGTAAAGGCCGGATTGACGGCCTCGATCCTCGCCTCGGCATCGGTGACGATGATCGACTCGGCGGCATGCTCGAACACGACCGCCGCCAATCGTTGGCGCCGCTCGCGCTCCTTGTCCTGGTCAATGGATGCCGCCCTTGCCAGCGGGGCCTCGTGATCTCGCTCCGAGCCAACCGCTTGATCGACAGAATGGCCGCAAGGCTTGGTCTCCGATGGCTCGCTGCTCATGGTGCCGACTCCCAAAGGCCCGCTGAGGCGATCAGGTCCGCCTTAATGGGGACATTAGACCATCGGAGTCGCGCAGACGCCAAACTTGGTGGCTCTTGCCGTTTCAGCCGTCCGCTGCAGCCGCCGACCGGGTTGACGGGCACCCGCGCCGAGCCCCTGCGTCCGCACCGAGCAGCGCCACCAGTGCCCGGCAGGAGCCCTGCGGAGCCCCCATGGAGCTCAGCGCAACGGCAGCCGCGTCAGTGGCCTCCGCCCTTGAGTGCCGAGACCATGCCTTCGATGGTGTCCTTGGCATCGCCGAAGATCAGCGAGGTGTTGTCCTGGTAGAACAGCAGGTTGTCGACGCCGGAGTAGCCCGGGCGCATCGAGCGCTTGAGGAAGTAGACCTGGCGCGCCTTTCCGGCCTCGAGGATCGGCATGCCGTAGATCGGGCTGCTCTTGTCCTGCTTCGCGGCCGGGTTGACCACATCGTTGGCGCCGACCACCAGCACCACATCGGTACTCGGGAAGTCCGGGTTGATCTCGTCCATCTCCTGCACCTGATCGTAGGGGATGTCGGCCTCGGCCAGGAGCACATTCATATGGCCGGGCATGCGACCCGCGACCGGATGGATCGCGAACCTGACGTCCACCCCGCGCGCCTGCAGCAGCTCCATCATCTCCTTGAGCGCGTGCTGGGCCTGGGCCACGGCCATGCCATAGCCCGGCACAACGATCACCTTGCCAGCGTCCTCCATCCAGTAGACCGCATCCTCGACCGAGGCCGACTTGACACCCTTCTCAGCCGCAACCGCACCGGCGCTGTCGCCGCCGCTGCTATCGGTGCCGAAGCCGCCGAAGACGACGTTGATGATGCTGCGGTTCATCGCCCGGCACATGATGAACGACAGGATCGCGCCCGAGAACCCGACCAAGGCGCCAACGATGATCAGCAGGTTGTTGTGCAGCGTGAAGCCGGTCGCGGCCGCCGCCCAGCCCGAGTAGCTGTTGAGCATGGAAATAATCACCGGCATGTCGGCACCGCCGATCGGGATGATCAGGGTGCCGCCTAGTGCAAAGGCCAGGAGCGTCATCAGGACCAAGGAGACCCAGCTGCCGGTGCTCGCGAAGTGCACCGCGAGCACGAGGGTGGTCACCGCGATCAGGGCATTGAGCCAGTGCTGGCCCATGAACTTGATCGGCGCCCCGGACATGATCCCCTGCAGCTTGGCGAAGGCGATCACCGAGCCGGTGAAGGTGATCGCACCAATGACGATGCCGGCCGAGAGCTCACCCATGAGCACCGCGTTCAGGCTGTCGGCCTGGGCGCGATTGATGAAGGTGCCGATGGCGACCAATACCGCCGCCATGCCGACGAAGCTGTGCAGGGCCGCGACCAGCTGCGGCATCGCCGTCATCTGGATGCGCAGCGCGACGACGATGCCGATCACCGCACCGATCGCGCCGGCGATGCCGATCAGCCAGTAGCCCTGCACCTCGGCACCGCCGAGGGTCGCGCCAACGGCGATCAGCATGCCGAGCATGCCGAACAGATTGCCGCGTCGGGCGGTAGCCGGATGCGTCAGCCCCTTGAGGGCGAAGATGAACAGGATCGCCGAGGCCAGATAGGCCAGCGCCTGAGCCGTGGGAGACAGGGTCAGGTCCATGCCGATCAGCCCTTCTTCTGCTTCTTCTTGAACATCGACAGCATCCGGTGCGTGACCAGGAAGCCGCCGAAGACGTTGATACTCGCCAGCAGCACGGCGATGAAGCCGATCGCCGAGGCGCCGATCCCGGCCTCATCGAGACCGGCCACCAGCAGCGCCCCGACCAGCACGATGCCCGAGATCGCATTGGTCAGCGCCACCAGCGGCGTATGCAGAGACGGGGTGACGCCCCAGATCACGTAGTAGCCGATGAAGCAGGCGAGCACGAAGACGTAGAGCGCGAGGATGGATTCAGGCATCCGTGGGCCTCCGAATGGGTTGTAAGGCGATGGGCCGAGGCCGCGCCGAGCGCGGTCGCTCAGCCGGTGATCAGCATCGCGGCGGTGATCTCATCCTGGGTCAGGTCCTTGAGGGCCAGGCCCGCATCGGATGTGTCGACCATGATGTCGAGGAGGTTGGCGAGGTTCTTCGCGTAGAAGGCGCTGGCGTCTGACGGCACCATCGACGGGTAGTTGGTATGGCCGACGATGATCACGCCCTGATGCTCCACCACCTCATCGGGCCTCGAGAGCTTGCAGTTGCCCCCGTTCGCGGCCGCCAGATCGACGATCACCGAGCCGGTGCGTAGCCGCTCGACCACCTCGGTGGTGATCAGCTCCGGTGCCGGCCGACAGGGGATCAGCGCCGTCGTGATGATGATGTGGGCCTTGGCCAGCTCATCGGCCAACAAGGCCTGCTGCCGCGCCTTGGCCTCCTCGGAGAGCTCTTTCGCATAGCCGCCCTCGCCGGCCCCGCTCTCGCCGAGATCGAGCTCGATCGGCTTGGCGCCGAGCGAGGCGATCTGCTCCTTGGTCTCGGGGCGCACATCGTAGGCCATCACGTCGGCACCGAGCCGACGCGCGGTCGCGATCGCCTGCAGCCCGGCGACGCCGGCGCCGAGCACGATCACCCGCGCTGGCTTCGCCGAGCCCGCCGAGGTCATCATCATCGGGAAGAAGCGCCCGTAGTGGGCGGCCGCCTCGATCACCGCCCGATAGCCGGCGATGTTGCTCTGCGAGGAGAGCGCGTCCATCGACTGCGCGCGCGAGGTCCGCGGCATCCGCTCCATCGCCAGCACCCGCACGCCCTTCTCGACCATGCGCGCGATCAGCGGGTCCTCGCCACAGCCCTCGATGAGGCTGATATAGGTACTGCCAGCGGGCACCGCCGCGGCCTCTTCCTCGCTCGGGCGGCGCACCTTGAGCAGGATATCGGCCCCAAAACAGGCGTCGCGCTCGACCAGCTGCACCCCAACCTCGGCATAGGCGGCGTCGGGATAGTGAGCGGCCGCCCCGGCGCCCGACTCCAGCAGCACCTCAAAGCCCTTGGCGACGAGCTTCTTGGCGACGTCGGGGGTGGTCGCGACGCGCCGTTCACCGGCGACGCTCTCTCTTGGAATACCGAGCTTCATCAGTCTTGCTTCCGCCCTGTTCTCGATCCCGGGAGCCCGCCGCTGGGCCTCCCATAAAAGCGCGGCATTATCGACGCTCGCCGGCCGTATCTCAATGCCCCCCTCGGAAGCCCCATCAGTGCGGCCCGGAATTGCGCACGCCGCGCAGCACCTGCGCCGAGATCTCCTCGATCGACTGACTGGTGGTATCAAGCACCGGCACGCCGAGGCGGCCCAGCATCTCGTGCGCGAGCCGGATATCGTTGCGACAGCGCGCTAGCGAGGCGTATTCGCTGCCAGGCCGGCGCTCCTCGCGGATCAGGTGCAGACGCCGCGCCTCGATGGTGAGCCCGAAGACCTTCTCCTTCACCGCGCAGACCTCGGGCGGCAGCGCCTCGCGCTCGAAGTCGTCCTCGGTGAGCGGGTGATTGGCCGCGCGCAGCCCGTAGTGGATCGCCAGATACAGGCAGGTCGGCGTCTTACCCGAGCGCGAGACCCCGACCAAGACCACATCGGCATGTCGGAAGTTGTCCGGGCGCATGCCGTCATCGTTGGCCATGGCGAAGTTGATCGCCTCGATGCGCTTGGTATACATGCTCGGCTTGGTGATCGCATGACTGCGGCCGGACTCACGGCTTGGCGTGATGCCAAGCTCGGCGCTGAGCGGCTCAACGAACTGCTCGAACAGCTCCAGATGGAAGCAGTCGCCTTGTTTGAGGATGGCCGCGATCTTGGTGTCGAGCATGGTCGAGAACACCAGCGGGCGCGCCCCGTCGCGATCCGCCGCCTCGCGCATCCGCTGTGTCAGCGCACGCGCGCGCGCCTCGGTGTTGATGTACGGCATGTAGACGCGCTCGAACTCGACGCTGTCGAACTGCGACAGCAGGCTCTGACCGAGCGTCTCGGCGGTGATGCCAGTGCTCTCGGAGACGAAGAAGACGGTTCGCTTCATGAGGGGTGATTCACGTCAATGCGGTCGGCGCGTCAGTGGCCAGATAGTAGGCGATCGGGATCGGCAACACCATTGGAGACCTCCTATCGTGGCGACTATCCGCAATGACCAAGACCTCCGCGACCTGCTGGAGAAGCTCCCCGGCGACCAACAGCGCATCATCGGGCTGCGATTCGCCCAAAGCCTGATCCACTTGAGCCGAGATGAGCGCGTGCAGCGCGCCATCGAGACCGGCCTGCGCGCCGACGCCTCGGAGCCCGAGCTCGAGGATGCCTATCGCGCGGCCAAGGCCTGGTCCACCAAGACCTACACCGACTGCGGCAAAGACACCGACTGGCTCGCTCAGGGTGATCACTTCGTCGCCGCTGCCGTCGCTGCCGCGCTGACCCCCGACAGCCTGCTGCCGGAGAAGAAGACCAACCGCGCCTGGAAGGCGGCGATGCAAGCGCGCATGGCCAACAATTGCGAGCTGGTCGAGGCCGACGGCGAGGCGCACCTCGACGAGGTCAAGCGCCAGTACGAGATCGCCGACGAGTTCATCGCGGCTGCCGGCTGAGTCGAGGCACAGCGACCCGGCGCGCCGCCCATAATCGCGACCCGGTTTGCGAACGGGCTCGTGACCCGATGCCGTGACCTAGCCCGGCGGCTAGGTCGCTGCCGGCGGCTAGCGACCCGCCCGCTCGTCAGCGCCCTCCCCGAGCGAGCCAGCGGCCGCCGACTGCGCGGCCAGGATCTCGTCGTAGACCGCCCAGGCGTCGGCCGCCCGCTCGGCCGAGATCTTCTCGATCGCATGTCCGAGGTGGACGACGACAAAATCGCCAACCGCCAGCTCGTCCGGATCGAGCATCAACAGACTCACCTCGCGCTCGACCCCCTTGGCCTCACAGCGCGCGCCGAAGCCGTTGATCTCTCGAATCTGCATCGGGATGCCCATGCACATGGGGCGCTTCTCCGTCATCATGTCCTCAAGCCCGCAGGCTAAGGCGCGGGCCAGCCCATCGCAAGCGGCCTGCATCAATCCTGCGGCCCATCGCCCCCCTGACGCGAAAAGCAGACGGGAAAGACAGACGAGGAGCACAGCCCATGTCCGCAACCGGCACCCTCATTCTCGGCCTTGGCAATATCCTCCTGACCGATGAGGCCGTCGGCGCGGCCGTGCTGCGCGCCCTGGAGCCGGCCGCCGCGGACGACCCCGACCTCCGCCTCTACGACGGCGGCACCCTCAGCTTCACGCTCGCGGGCCCGATCGGCGAGGCCGCTCGGCTGATCGTCGTCGATGCCGCCGTCATGGGCGATCCGCCCGGTACGGTGCGCCTGTTCGAGGGGGAGGACATGGACCGCCAGCTGAGCACGCACGCGAAGAGCGTGCATGAGGTCAGCCTCGCCGACCTGTTCGATATCGCCCGTCTCACCGACAGCTTGCCGGCGCGACGCGCGTTGATTGGCATCGAGCCGCAGCAGGTTGATTGGGGGGATCAGCTCACCCCGGCGGTGGCCGCCGCGGTGCCCGAGGTCGTCAGCGCGATCCATGCCTTGCTGCATCGCTGGAGGGCACCGGGGCGAGCTGACCGATGATCACAAGCCTCGCGCACACCTCGGTTACAGAGGCGGCGAAAGACGCGCTGGCTCGGCTGCCCGATCCGCCATCCCGCCGCGCCTTCCCACGGGCCTTCTCCCGCGCGAGCGCGACACGCCCCGTGCGCCATCGACCGGGCACCCGCGTCGTACCGCGGCCGCAGCCGTCTAGACCACCAAGCGATCAGATTGGCCATGCGATTTCACAGCTTGGCGCTTGGTCATGGGGTCCAGCTTGAACAAACTGTGCTTCAGGTCAAACACGACCTGATAAGCACTGCCTAACATAAGCAATGAGCGATGGAGGATACCGATGGTGGAGCTCGGCGACATACCGATTCGCGTCGTGCAGCCCGAGGCCGCGCCGCGGCAATTCGGCAATGCGCTGCCGATCCTAAACGAGATCCGTCATGCGCTCGCACGTCTGGCCGAGCAAGGCGAGCCAACACGCATCGATCTCGCCGCGATGCCGTTCGGCCCCGGCGACGAGGAGCGCCTGATGACGCTGCTCGGGCGCGGCGAGGTCGAGGCCAAGGTCGAGGCGCTCGGGCCCACGCAGATCTGGGAGACCCGTTTTCCTGGGGTCTGGGTGCTGGATTACGCCAATGTCGACGGTGAGCGCATCGCGCTGCAGATTGAGGTCGACGAGGTGCCCCAGATGCTGCGCGCCCAGCGCGACGACATCCAAGATTCATTGGCCGCATTAGACGCAGCGCTGGCGTCAGCAACCGCGGCCGAGCCGGCGGCTGAGTCCCGACACTGACCGCTGATCTTCCAGCTATGGCAGGAGAAACGATGGCCACATCGAAGACCTTGGGCGAAAGCCTGCGCCAGCACGGGGTGTCACGCCGTGGATTCCTCAAATTCTGTGCCGCAACCGCATCGATGATGGCCCTGCCGCCGAGCATGGCCCCGGCCATCGCGCAGGCGCTCGAGCAGGCGCGCCGGCCCTCGGTGATCTGGCTCTCGTTCCAGGAGTGCACCGGCTGCACCGAATCACTCACCCGCAGCTTCTCGCCGACCATCGAGAACCTGATCTTCGATGTCATCTCGCTCGACTACCATCACACCCTGCAGGCCGCCGCCGGCGATGCCGCCGAGCACGCGCGCGAGCAGGCGATGAATCTCAATGCCGGCGAATATCTGGTCGTCGTCGACGGCTCGCTGCCCGGCCCCAAGGCCAATCCCGGCTACTCGACCATCGCCGGCATCAGCAACTACGAGATGCTGATGGACACCATCGACGGCGCGGCGGCGGTGGTGGCGGTCGGCACCTGTGCCGCCTTCGGCGGACTGCCAAAGGCCGATCCGAACCCGACCGGCGCGGTCTCGGTGCAGGACCTGGTCAAGGACAAGCCGGTGATCAACGTCTCCGGCTGTCCGCCGGTACCCATGGTCATCACCGGCGTGCTGGCCCAGTTCCTGACCTTCGGCACCATCCCCGAGCTCGACGAGTACGGCCGCCCACGCGCCTTCTTTGGCCAATCCATCCACGATCGCTGCTATCGGCGTCCGTTCTACGACAAGGGCCTGTTCGCCGAGTCGTTCGACGACGAAGGCGCTAAGGCCGGCTGGTGCCTCTATCGCCTCGGCTGTAAGGGACCCATGACCTACAACGCCTGCGCGACCATGAAGTGGAACGGCGGCGCGAGCTGGCCGGTCGAGGCCGGCTACCCCTGCTTGGGCTGCTCCGAGCCCGATTTCTGGGATGCTGGCGGCTTCTACAAGGCGCTGTCGGTGCCGACGGGCGCGCCCGGTGACGTCCTCCTCACGGCTGGCGCCGTTGGTGCCGCTATCGGCGTCGGTGCCGGCGTCATGAGTCGCCAGCAGAGCAAGCAGGCCGTCAAGCACCACGACAAGGTCACCGCCGACCAATTAGAGGAGAAGCTGTGATGACCTCGATGGACTTCCTGCTCTTCGTCAAGGGCCCGCTGTTCAGTCTCGCCGTGGCGATCTTCGCGCTCGGTATCCTGATCCGGCTGTTCGAGATCCTGGCGCTCGGTCGCGCGCACAACTATGCGGCTGCCCGCGGCAACGAGATCCTGCCCGGCCTGCGAACCATCTACCGGCGCTTCAACCCGGACCCGGGCACCTTCAAGCGCTCCACCTTCGACGTCGTGGTCGGCACCCTCTGGCATGTCGGCTTCGTCGTTGCGCTGCTGCTGTTCATCCCGCACATCGAGCTGATCAAGAGCACGCTCGGGGTGAGCTGGCCTGGGCTGCCCAACCCGGTGGTCGACGCCGTCACCGCGATTACCCTGCTTGGCCTGGTCGCGGTCCTGATCCATCGCCTAACGCAGCCGGTAAAACGCTTTCTGAGCACGCCTGAAGACTATCTGATCTGGGCCGTGACCTTCCTGCCGGTCCTGACCGGCTACCTGGCCTATCACCGGCTGATCAACCCCTATCCGCTCGCGCTCGGGCTGCACATCCTGGCCGCCGAGGTCTTCCTGATCGTGCTGCCCTTTACCAAGCTCACGCACATCTTCACCGCCTTCGTCGCGCGTTACTACAACGGCGCCATCTTCGGCCGTAAGGGGATCCAGTCATGACCCAGGGTGCCAACTCATTTTCACTTGAGCGCGGACTCAACGCCTGGCGCGAGGAGATCGACGCGCCGGTGGCCGCCTTCTTCTCAAGCTGCGTGCACTGCGGCCTCTGCGCCCAGGCCTGCCCGTTCTTCGTCGAGACCGGTGATCCGAAGTACACGCCGATCCACAAGCTCGAGCCCATGCGCATCCTCTGGGAGCAGGAATACACCCTCTGGGGCAAGCTCAAGGCGAAGCTCGGGATCAAGAAGGAGATCACCGATGCGATGCTCGAGGAATGGGAGCCACTGCTCTATGATTCCTGCAGCATGTGCGGGCGCTGCTCGCTGGTCTGTCCGGTCGGCAACGACATCCACTACATGATCCGCAAGGCCCGTGAGGGCATGGTCGCCTCCGGCCATTCGCCCGAGGGGCTGATCGCCGCCTCGGTACGTGCGGTCAATACCGGCAGCCCGATGGGCCTGCAATGGAAGACGCTCGAGGTGCAGATCAAGCACGTCGAGACCGCCAGCGGGCTCGAGGTCCCGATCGACAAACAGGGCGCCGATTACCTGGTGCTGCTGTCGTCGATGGAGATCATCAACTTCCCCGAGTACCTCGAGGCCATCACCAAGATCTTCGATCACGCTGGCGTCAGCTGGACCCTGAGCAAGGACTGCTTCGAGGCCACCAACGCCGGCATCCAGATCGGCTCCAAGGACATCGCCGCGACCCTGGTGCAACGCGTCGTCGACGCGGCCGAAGCGCTACAGGTCAAGAATGTGATCAGCCCCGAGTGCGGACACGCCTACACCGCGATCCGCTGGGAAGGGCCGAACGCGATCAAGCGCGCCTATCCGTTCAAGGTCTACCACATCATCGAGGTCTTGGATCAGCTGCGCGCCGATGGGCGCATCAAGACCGAGGGCAAGGAGATGGACCGCCTGTCGATGCACGACCCCTGCAACCTGGCGCGTAAGAGCGGCGTGGTCAAACAGCAGCGCAGCCTCATGGACCTGGTCGCCGACAACTTCGTCGACCTCAAGGAGCACGGCGAATTCCAGTGGTGCTGCGGGGCCGGCGGTGGCGTCTCATCCAATGAGCGCGCTGAGCCGCTGAAGCTGGCCGCCTTCAAGCGCAAGAAGGCGCAGATCGAGGAGGTCGAGCCCGAGCGCATGGTGACCATGTGCGC
>CAZTYV010000107.1:0-2110 GCA_964617675.1 uncultured Halochromatium sp.
GATCGCGGTGGTGGTGTTTAACGAGCCCAGGGACCACTGCCGGTTGCGGGGTCGTCCGTTGACGGACGTTCTTGCCCTGCCGTCGCACAAGACCCTGTTCCGTTGTCCGCCCGGATGCGCGCTGCCCGTCCAATCTGACCAGCCAGTTCTTCGCCAACGTCTACCTCGACGCCCTGGACCAGTTCGTCAAGCATCGACTTAAGGCACGCTGGTATCTGCGCTATTCGACGACCTGCTGATCCTGAGCCAGGACGCGGACCAACTGCAACAGCGGTCGCCAAATCTGGCAACGTCAGGGCAGATTGCTCTGAGAAGGTTTCACGGGATAGTTTAAGCAATACTTGAGCCAGCCGCGTGATCATATTGCGGCGGCAGAGGATGCTGAGCGCCGGCCGCGGGCAAATCCGAGTCCGCTTGAGCCACCGCTCGCGGCGACGAGCTCTGCGCCGTTATTGCACGCATCGATTGACTGAGGAGCCCGTCAGCATTCGGCCTACGTCGGTAACGTCAATATCGGCCAGGCCGGGACGACAACCTGGCCAGTGTGACCTGATCATCTAGCCCGGCAGAGGAGGCACTGCCCCATGACCGATGAACACCAAGCGCATCACAGCCATCGCATCGCCGCCGAGGTCACTCCGGTCGGCTCGATTGAGGTGCTGAATCCCTTCAATCTGCACCCGATCGCGACCGTCGACACCGTCGATCTTCAAGGCGTCGAGCAGGCACTTGCGGTGGCCGACACCTGTTACCGACAGCGCGATGGCTGGCTGCCCGACTTTGAGCGCATGGCGATCCTGCGCCGCGCCGCCGAGCTGTTGGCCACGCGCATCGAGGAGCTGGCCCTGTTGATCGCCCGCGAGGGCGGCAAACCGCTGACCGATGCCCGCATCGAGGCCGAGCGGGCGGTCGACGGCCTGCGCTGCTGCGCCGAGCTGCCGCGGCACGGCGGCGGGCGCGAGGTGCCGATGCAGGCCACCGCCGCCGGAGCTGGGCGTTGGGCCTTCAGCACCCATGAGCCGATCGGCCCGGTGGTGGCGATCAGCGCCTTCAATCATCCGTTGAACCTGATCGTCCATCAGGTGGCCCCGGCGGTTGCCGCCGGTTGCCCGGTGATTGTCAAGCCGGCCGAGGATACGCCGCTGTCGTGCCTGCACTTCATCGATCTGTTGCGCGAGGCCGGCCTACCGCCGGCTTGGGCGCAGGCGCTGGTGACGGATTCGCCAGCGACGGCCGAGGCGCTGGCGACCGATCCCCGCGTCGCCTTCCTGAGCTTCATCGGCAGCGCGCGGGTGGGCTGGCATCTGCGCTCGCGGCTGGCCCCCGGTGCGCGCTGCGCGCTCGAGCATGGCGGCGTGGCGCCGGTGCTGGTTGATCGGGGCCTCGATCTTCAGCAGGTCGTGCCCTCGTTGGCTAAGGGTGGTCTCTATCATGCGGGCCAGGTCTGCGTCTCGGTGCAGCGCGTCTACGTGCATCAGGATCAGGCGCTGAGTCTGGCGCGGGCGCTGGCCGAGGCGGCGACCAAGATGCGGGTCGATGATCCAACCCTGGCCGAGACCGCGATCGGTCCGCTGATCCGCCCGGCCGAGGTCGAGCGTGTGGATCAGTGGGTGCGCGAGGCCGTGGGGCAGGGCGCGACCTTGCTCTGCGGGGGCGAGCCGCTCTCGCGCACCTGCTATGCACCGACGGTCTTATTCGACCCGCCGCCGACGGCCAAGGTCAGCACCCAAGAGATCTTTGGTCCAGTGATCTGTGTCTATCCCTATGCCGAGGTCGATGCGGCGATCGAGGCGGCCAATGCCTTGCCGTTCGCGTTTCAGGCGGCGGTGTTTACGCGCGAGCTGACGTTTGCGCGCCATGCTGCTGATCGCCTTGCCGCCTCGGCGGTGATGATCAACGACCACACCGCCTTCCGCACCGATTGGATGCCCTTTGCCGGATTACGCCAATCGGGCCTGGGCACCGGCGGCATGCCCTATACCTTCGAGGACATGCGCATCGAGAAGTTGGTGGTCTGGCGGGAGGGCTGAGGGAGTCCATCACGTGCGGCTAGCGGCAGCCAAACCCCGTATCGGATCAGGATCGGTCTCACTTTCAGCAAGCTCTGTCT
>CAZTYV010000107.1:2120-7116 GCA_964617675.1 uncultured Halochromatium sp.
AGGAGTCGCTGCACGATGTCGTCGGACGCGTAGAGCCCGGTTTCCCGCAATCGCTGGACCACCGGTCCAGTGCGATCGATCAGTCCCGCGGCTTTCGCCCGGCCGACGATGCCCAGGGTGCCGATGATCGCGAGCCCCATGGCCTTCGCACAGCGCCGGGCCTCCAAGTCGTCGATGACGACGCGGTCTGCGCCATGCGAGACAGCATGACTGATCACTTGGGTTTCGCCAGGGCCGAGGTCCCAGCTCAGGATGTTGGCTGGTGCGACTGCGTCGTCCACAAGGATGACAGACTCGAGGGCCGTCAGCGTCTGAATCGTGCGTTCGCCGTCTGGTTTGGCGCTCACCTCGCGCATCACCGCGTTGGGCACCACCAGCGTTTCCGCCAAATGACCAAGCAGCTGAATCTGCCCGACCTTGCCAAGCAGGATCAATGGCGAGGCGTTGGCGACCCAACGGCTAGACGCCATGGATCTCCTCAGCGAGCTCTTCGGCCGTGACTTGGCAAGCTGGGATCTTGCGGCGGTAGAGCTCTTCTAAGAATCCGGCTCGGGTCAGTTCGGCGAGCTCGGCGGCCTTTCCCTGCGACACGATGCCTTGCGCGTACCACTGGACTGCCGCTGCGATGCGCATCTCCCGCGCGAATTCCTGCGGCGCCAAGCGCAACGCGCCGAAGGCCGATGCATCGAAGTCGAAGGTGATCCTGGTTGTCATGGCTTCGCTCACAGCTGTCGCTGGGGTTGTAGTTCGTTTTCTTGCTCGTCGAGATGCGAGCCTAGAAGCGCACCTGCTTGCTCATCGCACTGATCTTATAGGCAAAACAGTTAGCCTGTCCTGGTTCCAGCTCAGGATGTTGGCTGGTGGGCCCTGTGGCGCGAACGACGGCAGTTGAAATAATCCGGCGCCGCACTGGGTCTTTGGGGGTAAGCCAGCACGACTGGCCATCTGCAACACCAGCAACCCAAGATGAGGTACGCGATGACCAAGCTTATCCTGACAACCGCCGCCGTCCTGTTCACCGTTTCGGCGCATGCGGCCGATAGCTACCAGCAGTTCGTTCAGGGCAACCCGGACAGTGACAACACCCGGGCCCACTATACGGGTGTCCAGGCTCAGCCGCCGGGTGTTGGCGCTGACATCAGCCGTTACCAGGGCTTCGGAGAGGGCAACCCCGACCTCTTCGAGATCGAGCTCGGTCGCTCCCCAAAGAGCCAGTCCCCGGAGATCTATGGCGCTGCTGAAGGCAACCCTGATCTCAGCTTCTAAGGGCGAAGGTTCGAAGCAAGCCGGCCTGCGTTCCAGGTCGGTGCAAGCCACGCCGAGTCCAAGGTTGGGCTCGGCGTTTTCGTTGTCTACACTGGGGAAATCAACGCTGCGCGTTAGCCACATCCCCGACATGACGCCACTTGGACGTTCCATCCTGCTGCTGCTCGTGGCCATGAGCACTGGTGCTGGGGCTTGGGCCGAGGCCCAGTCTGAGCCCCGGTCTAAGCCCCAGTCTGAGCCCCGGTCTGAGCCCATGCAGGCCGTCATCGTTGATGAAATGGCGCCCCTGCGGGAGGCGCTGACGCCACTGATCCAGGCCGCGCAAGCCGAGTACGCGATCCCCGGCCTGAGTCTCGCACTGGTGCGCCACGACCGCATCCTCTGGCTCGAGGGCTTCGGCCTCGCCGACCCCGAGCAGCAACGCCCGGCCCATGCCGAGACCCGCTATCGGGCCGGCTCGTTGGCGAAACCGATCACCGCGTTGCTCGTCCTGGCTCAGCAGGCCCAAGGTGCCATTGATATCGATCAGCCCGTCGGCTCAGCGCTGCCGGGCTTCCGCCTCCGGACCCGTTTCGATCAGACGGCGCAACCGATTACCACCCGCCAGCTCCTGAGCCATCATTCTGGGCTGCCGTCCGATCTTAACAAGGGCCTCTGGTCGGCTGAGTCCTTCACCCAGGTGCGCGCGCGCCTGCGCGATGAGTATGCTGCCTTTCCGCCGAACCTCATCTTCAATTACTCCAACCTTGGCTACAGCCTGCTCGGTCATCTGCTGCAGGTGGTGACGCGGACGCCCTTCGCCGAGCACGCCAAGCAGGCCCTGTTCGAGCCGCTGGACTTGTCACACACCCGATTTGCCGCGCAGCTAACGCTCGATGAAGCCGTTGCCGTGGGCCACCGCAACGGCCGTCGCTTTGCGCCCCTGCCGCTGCGCGATCTGCCGGCACAGGGCTTGGAGACCAGCGCGGCGGACATGGCGCGCCTGAGCATCGCACTGCTCTGTGGCGGTGAGCTCGACGGCGAACAGCTCATTGAGCCGAGTCTGATCGAGGCGATGATCGAGCCACAGAATGCCGACATCGCGCTGGACCTGGGCCTGAGCGTCGGGCTCGGCGTCTTCCTCGAGGAGCAGAGCATCCCAGGAGCGACGCGGGTTGTGCGCCATAGCGGCAACAGCCTGGGCTATACCGCCGAGTGGGTGCTGTTGCCGGAGCAGGGTTTGGGCGTGATCGTTTTGGCCAATGCCGGTCATGCCGGGCGCGTGGTCAAGCCGCTGGCCGAGGCCATTCTCGCCAACGCCATGAAGCTCGAGCCTGAGCCGATTCCGGCTGATCTGTTCATTGCAGCGGCGAAGACGTCGTCAACACCAGCCGATCCAACCGATGCGCTCCCGGCCGAAGGTCATTTCGCGACCGATCTTGGCCTGATTGCAATCCAGCCTCAGCAGAGCAGTCTCTGTGCCTGTATGACCGGTGAGCAGCTCGATCTGATGCCCTATCCGCAGGGTTGGGTCGGCGCCGCGCGATCCGAGCAACGCGGTGACGCCTCCGAGCCCGAGAGCTTAGGCAGCGCAAACCTGCGCCTACTTCGTGAGATGCGGCTGCAGACGCGCCGGATCGCAGGGCGCGAGGTCATGGTCGCCGACACCCCGCAGGGCGAGCGCATCATCGGCGAGAAGGTGCCGCAGGCGGTGATCCCGCCGTCCTGGCGTGAGCGTCTCGGGTCATGGCGCATCCTCAATCCTGACCCCGGCTTTCCGGTCACCGACCTCCACCTCAAGCTCACCGATGGGCAGCTCTGCCTCAGCTATCGGATGCCGGTGCTCTCGCCGGACCGGATTCAGGTGCCGCTGCGCGCGGTGACCGACGCGCGTGCGATCATGCTTGGGCTTGGGCGCACGCGGGGGGATTCGGTGCAGATTGTCGATCACCAGGGCGAGCCTCGGCTGCGCTGGTCGGGGTATTTGGCTGAGCCGGTCGGCCGTTAGCCTGAGGCCGTTGATCTGGCGCGGGGATTGAGCCACCGGGATTGAGCCACCGGCCGAGACCGGGGTATCGTCGCCTTCCGCGATCTCAGAGCCCACGAACATGACCTATTGCCTCGGCCTCGTCGTCAATGCCGGCTTGGTGCTGGCCTCAGACTCGCGCACCAATGCCGGCATCGACTATGTGACGAGCGTCAGCAAGCTGCACGTGTTTCAGCCCGCTCCGGACCGCCTGTTCGTGCTGCTCTCCGCCGGCAACCTCGCCTCGACCCAAGAGGTCCTGAACCTCATCCGCCGCGATCTCGATCAACCGCCGCCTGGGCTCAACCTGATGTCGGCCAGCTATCTCTTCGAGGCGGCCGATTATGTCGGGCGCATCAACCTCGCGGTGCAGCGCGACCGCGGACCGGCGCTCGCCGCTCACGGCGTGAGTGCCGAGACCACGCTCATCCTGGGGGGTCAGATCGCCGGGCAGCCACCGGGGCTGTTCTTGATCTATCCGCAGGGCAACTATTTCGCGGCCTCGCCCGAGACCCCCTATCTGCAGATTGGCGAGAACAAGTACGGCAAGCCCGCGCTGGACCGGATCGCCCGACCGGAGCTGTCGCTGGAGGATGCCGCGCGCCTTTGCGTGGTCTCCCTAGACGGCACCTCGCGCTCCAATGTCACGGTCGGACCGCCGTTCGAGATCGCGATCTACCCCAGGGATCGCCTCGCGCTGAGTCACCGGCTCAAGCTCCCGCAGGACTCGCCGGTGCTCGCTCAGCTCTCTCAGAGCTGGAACGCGGGTTTGCGCAAGGCCTTTGAGCATCTGCCGCGCTTCGATTGGGA
The DNA here is from genome assembly GCA_964617675.1 of uncultured Halochromatium sp. Classification (GTDB taxonomy): domain Bacteria; phylum Pseudomonadota; class Gammaproteobacteria; order Chromatiales; family Chromatiaceae; genus Lamprobacter. The sequence continues at coordinate 6,202 of CAZTYV010000107.1, forward strand.
AGAGCAGCCCAGTCTGGACTCGGAGCCCGGCGCTTTAGGCTCATGACGGGCCTCGCGCGAACCTTTCCCGAGGCATCGATGCGCTGGTCAGCCTGGGCGGATCGATGCGCTATGGTGGTTCCGGATACGGAGGAACGGATTACCTATGGCCAACTCGCCGAGCGTGTCGGATGGCTGTCTGCGCATCTCGAGGTGATGCTGAGGCAAGCGCCCGCCACCGCGCCGATTGCGATCTGCATGGCGAACAGCCCCGAGCTGCTCATTGCCGTGCTGGCGATTGCCCACTGCGGACGTGTCGCGATGCCGATCAATCCTGGCCTTAACGCCGACCTCGTCGCTGAGCATTGCACGGACACGGAGACCTGTTTGGTGATGGTGCGAGGCGCCGAGGAGGCCGAGGCCGCGCTGCGGGCCGCGGAGCGCCTGTCGCTGCCCTCGCTTGTCGCCTCCCTCGATCCGGAGAAGCTCGAAGTTCTGCGATCAGAGGTTCCGCGATCGGCTGATGGCCTAAGGACCCAGCGCGCCGAGGTCGATCCAGACGCCACGGCGCTGCTGCTGCAAACCAGCGGCACCACGAGCAAGCCGAAACGGGTCCCGCTGACGCACCGAAACATTCTGGCCGCGCTCGAGCAGCTCCAACAGACCTATGTGCTCACGAGCGAGGACGTCAGCCTGCTCGTGATGCCGCTCTTCCATGGTCACGGCCTCATCGGTGTTGCGCTCTCGACCCTGTACAGCGGCGGTTGTCTGGTGATCCCGCCGAGGTTTTCGGCGCATCGGTTCGTTGCCTGGGCCAACCGTCACCGTCCGACCTGGTACAGCGCCGTACCGACAATTCACGAGATCTTGCTGATGCGCGACGACCTCGAGGCGGTGACCGGGCTTCGGTTCGTTCGCTCCTGCAGCGCTGCGCTG
>CAZTYV010000107.1:7126-12766 GCA_964617675.1 uncultured Halochromatium sp.
GGTTCCGACTGCTTGGGCATCCCGCCGCGGGTCTTCGTTACTCTACGGCCTGAGATTGCGCCCTCCGCCACCAAGCGGGTTGTTCGCACCGGCCCGATATGCCTCGCTGATTCGAGCGCTACAGGCTCGGTTCTCGGGCCCTGACGGCTCAGCTGACGATGACGTGCCGACGGAAGCCGTCCCGCCATCTCTCCGCATCCAGTATCAGTCGCAAGGCGATCATCTGGTGATCGACCAACTTGATCCCGGTTTCGATCCCGACAGCGACTGGCGATCGATCAGGCGGGCGATTGGACGGCATGCTGTCACCGAGATGCGCATGCCGTTGGATCATGCCGCGACCCCTGAATGGTGCTCGAGAGCGGCGCACGAGGGCTTTTTCTTCGCCGGACTCGTGCCGAGTCTGACGCAACGGCGTGATCTGATCTGCTACCGGCGCCTTTTGGCTCCCCCGGTCCCGGTCATTCATTATGCCGACGCGAGCGCCAAGGCCCTATTGGACGCCATCCTCGGCGACTATCAGCGTGTCCATGGCGAGATCATCGAGCCCCTCTTCGAGCCTGGTCATTCTCGCGAGCATCACGCTCGAGCCTAGGGCTCTTCCGGCACCTCAGCTCGCCAGTGCGGCTTGCGCAGCTGATAGATCAGCAGTGGCAGCAGGGTCATCGCGACCAGACCGCCGCCGAGGAATCCCTCGAAGAACCAGATGTCGCCGGTGTGCACATGATCTGGAGGAACGAAGCCGATCACCAGCGTGAACAGGCAGCCCGCGAGGCCCAGCAGGGTCAGCACCCAGATGCCGATGTTGCCAAAGGGCACCCGGAACTTGCGCCGGGTCTCGGGCTGACGGTAGCGCAGCACCAGACCGGACAGGAACATGAGGACGTACATCAGCAGGTAGAGCTGAGCGGTCAGCGCGGTCAGGAGCCAATAGACGCTGTTGACGGTCGGCATCAGTAGGAAGAGCAGGACCAGGACCGAGACCGCCACCGCCTGCACGAGCAAGATATTGACCGGCGCCTTGTGGCGGTTGACGCGCTGCAAGAAGGGCGGCAGCACGCCGTCGCGGGCGGTGACCAAGAGGCCGCGGCTGGGGCCGATGATCCAGGCGGCGACCTCACCGATGGAGCCCAGCACGATCAGGGCCGCGACCGCGGGGACCAGCCAGTCGAGGCCGTGGGCGCCCAGGAAATCGGAGAAGGCATCCATCAGGCCGGCGGTCAGACTGAGCTGATCTACCGGCACGACGAAGGCGATCGCCAGCGCGCCAAAGAGCAATGCGGTCAGCGAGATCACCGCGGCGAGCAGGATGGCCAGTGGATAGGTGCGGCCCGGGTTGCGGACGTCGCCGGCATGCACGGCCGAGACCTCGATGCCGGAGGTGATGACCAGGATGCCGGCCAGGAACACCAGCGTGTGGGCATCGCCGAAGTCCGGCAGGGCGGCGCTCCAGGACAGCTCGATGGCGAGCGGCTTGCCGCCGACGAGCCAGGCGACCCCGAGGCCGATGATCAGCGCGGTCACCACCAGGGTGCTGACCACACCCAGTCCGGTGATCCAGGTCGAGGTGCGGATGCCGCGCAGGTTGGCGAAGGTGCCGCCCCAGTAGATGACCAGGATCGTGGTGAGCATGAACAGCTTATTGTCGGCCAGCGCCGGCAGGAAGATGAAGGCGATGGTCGCGGCGATGAACGACAGCACGGTTGGGAACCAGATGACGTTCTCGCTCCATTGCAGCCAGATTGCGACGAAGCCCCAGCGCTCGCCGAACGCCTCGCGGGTCCAGACGTAGATGCCGCCGGGTCCGCTGGGCGGCCAGCCCGTGGCCAGCTCGGCGGCGATGAAGGCGGCCGGCAGCATGAAAAAGACCAGGCTGAGCAGCAGATAGAAGCCGATCGCGAGGCCTTCTTCGGCCAGCATCGGCAGTCCGCGGACGCTGTAGATGATCGCCAGGTTGATCAGGACCAGGCCGAGCAGTCCGAGCGCCTTGCCGGGTACACGGCGGGTGGCCGCCGCTGTCGACGAGGGGGTGCTGCTCAAGGCGTCGTGCCCCCTTGATCCGACGTCGTTGCCGCTGCGCTACCCAAGGCCTGGCCGACTCGCGGATGTTTCAGCGGCGTTGTTGAGCGCACCCCCAGCGCCGTCGCGTCGGTCGAGTCGGAGGGAAGCTTGCCGCGATGAAAGTCGAGATGGGCGGCGCGGTCAGTCGTTGCGGCCTGCTCGGGGTTCAAGTCCGGGGCCGCGTTTGGGTCCGAGGTGGGGTCACAAGCCGTCAGCTGGATGCTGAGCACGGCGGCAACAACACTGAGCGCGTGGGCCATGGCCTCAGGCCTCCTCGCGCAGCGGTGGAGGCGGCTGCTTGCCGTGCGAGAGCTGGTTCCAGCTGAACAGTGCGGCACTGACGAGCAGGATCACCGCGAGCCAGGCGACCTGTTGCGCGTTGGAGCCGAGCACGGCCCAGGCACAATACGCCAGCGCAATGACGATCACGACCACCGTGACTGCTGGATGCTTGGTCTGGCGCAGGTAGAGGATCAGCGCGCCGGTGACGTACATGTAGGCGACGACGGTCATCAGGACAGCAATCGAGGAGATCACGCCGAATTCCTTCGCTGCCGTTGGCGAGATGGTGAGCAGTTGGGCGAGCGTCATCAGGACGGCCACGATGAGCAGCCCTTGGACCGGGACCCCCTTGGCGTTGGCCTTACCGAACACGCGCGGGAATAGGCCGTCATCGGCGGCGGCCTTGCCGCTCTGAGCGGTGGCCAGGATCCACCCACCCAGCGAGCCGAGGCAGCCCAGGGCGGCGAACAGCGATACGGTGGCGCCGCCGACGTCACCCAATGCCAACCGCGCCGCATCCGCGAAGGGTGCGTTCGAGCTGATCAACTGGTGGTTCGGGATGACGCCCATGATCGCGGTACAGGAGAGGACGTAGGTGACCGCGGCGATGAGGACCCCGCCGATGGTGGCGATGGGGACGTTGCGCTTGGGGTTCTTGACCACGCCGGCTGCAACCGATGCGGTCTCGACGCCGATAAACGACCACAGGGTCACGTTCAGCACGCCCTGGATCGCATCGAAGTCGCCCTTGCCGCTCACATTCCAGGCGCTCATGTAGGTCTCGGTGCTGAAGCTGAGCCAGCCGAAGGCGGCGACGCCGACGATTGCGATCAGTGCCAGCACGGTGGTCACGGACTGCACCTGCGCGACCAGCCTTGGGCCGACGATGTTGATCGCGGTGAACAGCCACATCACGGCCACGCAGGTCAGCCCGAGGACCCAAGGCTCTTTGAGGATCGGCAGAAAATAGCTCAGGTAGCCGACGCCGACCACCGCCAGCGCGACGTTTCCGATCCAGCCCGCGAGCCAATAGAGGAGGTTGGTTTGATAGCCGATCAACGGACCAAACGCGCGTCGAGCGTAGGCATAGGAGCCCCCGGCGCTGTCGTCCATCGATGACATGCTGGCATAGACCATCGCCAGCCCGATGGCACCGGTGATCGTGACCAGCCAGCCGAAGATGGCGATGCCGCCAGTCGCGGCCAGGTTTGCCGGGAGCATGAAGACCCCGGAGCCCATGATATTGCCGGCGACCATCAACGTGGCGGCGACGACCCCAACCTTATGTTCGTCTTGCATGGCGTTTGTCCAGCAGTCTCCAGTAGATCACGGCAGCGACGACTGGCCTGAAGCAGCCGATCAGCGCAGACACCAGGCGTAGTAGCGGCCGTCTCTGACCTCGGCGCCCTCGACCACCTTCTCGAAGCCGGGGAACGCCCGGCCAAAGGCCTCGAGCGCGCGCAGGTAGCTGATCCAAGGGCCATCGTCGGCGCCGAGGCGCTCACCCGGCATCACAATCGGGATGCCGGGTGGGTACGGGATCAGTCCGACGCCGGCGATGCGATCGGCCACCGAATCCAGCGGCAGTAGGTCCGCATCGCCGGCCTGAAGGCGGAAGTAGGCCTCGCGGGGCGCCAATGCCGGCTCCGGTAGCTGCCCGAAGGCGTCGGCCTGCAGGCGGTCGAGGCGATGGGCGCGCATGTGCGCGAACATGGCCGCGCCTAGGTCCTTGAGTCCCAGCCCTCGGTACTGATCGGGGGCGGTTGTGACCAGCGCTGGCAGCACGTGTTCGAGGCCGAGATTGGCGTCGTAGTCGGCCTTGAAGTTCAGCAGCGCGTTCATCAGGGTGCCCCACTTGCCCTTGGTGACGCCGATCGAGAACAACGGCAGGATGATGAAATCGGTGGTGCGCGACGGGATGATGCCGCGCATTTCCAGATAGGCCGAGACCACCGGGGCCGGCACGCCTTGGTCCTCAAGCTCGCCGTCGATCGCCATGCCTGGGCAGAGGATCCCGGGCTTGACCGGGTCCAGCAGGCACCAGCCGTCCGGGAGGTCGTCGAAGCCGTGCCAGTCCTCTCCCGGGTGCAGCACCCAACAGTTGGGCTCCTGCGTCAATAGCTCATCGGGCGCCTGCTCGAACGGGATGCGCTCGCCGGTTTCCGGGTCGGTGACGGCCGGCGCGTTCCACGGGCGGAAGAACCACTCGCCGCGGCTGGCGTATTCGGCATGGGCCTGTGCCAGGGCCTTGCGAAAATGCACGGCCTCGACGATGACCTCTTGGGTGAGGGTCTCGCCCGAGGGGCCATCCATCATTGCCGCGCCCATCTCATTGGAGGCCGCCATCGCGTACAAGGGCGAGGTGGTGGCCTGCGCCATGTAGGCCTCGTTGAAGCGGCTGTGCTCGACCGGACGGCGGCCGTTGCGCACATGGATGTACGACGACTGCGAGAGCGCCGCGAGCAGCTTGTGGGTCGAATGCGTCGCGAACAGGGTTGGCCCGTCCTTGGGATGGTCCGCCGGGTCGCCGCGCATCGCAAAGCGGTTCGTATACATCGGGTTGAAGCGCGCGTAGGCGAACCAGGCCTCGTCGAAGTGGATGCGGTCGACGCTTTGCGCGAGCAGCGCTTGCGCCTCTGCCGCGTCGTAGCAGAGGCCGTCGTAGGTGCAGTTGGTGACGACCGCATAGGCCGGCTCGGGCTCGCGAAACTGATCGCGCAGCGGGTGCGCATCGAGCTTGTCGCGGATCGACTGCGGTTGGAGCTCGGTTGGCGGGATCGGCCCGATGATGCCGTAGCGGTTGCGGGTTGGGCGCAGGAAGACCGGGAGCGCCCCGGATTGGATCAGTCCCTGCTCGATGGACTTGTGACAGTTCCGGTCGCAGAGCGCGACGGCGCCATCGCGCAGGACCGCCGACATGATGGTGCGATTCGAGGCCGAGGTCCCGTTCAACACCGAATAGGAGCGCTCCGCGCCGAACACCCGGGCCGCGTAGACCTCGGCCTCGCCAAGCGGGCCAGCATGATCGAGCAGCGACCCCAGCGGCGAGCGCTCGATCCCAGAATCCGTTCGGAAGAGGTTCTCGCCGAAGAAATCGAAGAAGACCCGACCAGCGGCGGTCTTCGTGAAGGCGATCCCGCCTTGATGGCCGGGTGCGGCCCAGGAGTACTCCTCGACCTCCATGTAGTCGAGGAGCGCCTTGTTGAACGGGGGCAGCAGGTCGGCCCGGTAACGATGCACGGCGGCCAGGATGCGCCCGGCTAGGAATGGGGCGGTGTCCTGCAACAGCCAGATGAA
>CAZTYV010000108.1:0-12762 GCA_964617675.1 uncultured Halochromatium sp.
GGTCCATGCCGACCAGGCTGCGGACGAAGTGCGCCAGTGAGGGTTGACCGCTGCGCGTCAGCAGCCCCGAGAGCAGGGTCTCGCCATCGTCCGCGCCGATCTTCACCAACGTGGTCTCCAGGCTCTCCAGGTCGGTCGGCGTCAGTGGCTGATGGGTCCTCAGCCGGTGGATAACGATGTTGTCGAGGTGGTTGCTGAGGTAATCCTTGACCTTCTTCTCGTACTGCGCGCCGGTCATCGTCGGGATCGCGACGGCGGGCTCTTCCCGCACCCCGAGCACCTCGTCCTTGAAGTCGGTGTAGACGACCTTGCGCTCCTTTGGGTTCGCTCTTGGTCATTTAGCCAGTTCGCGCAAAACCTCGCGATCTTCCTCCATGATCGTCTCGGCGATCTGTATTTGCCTTGTCAACACGGGGCTTTGAGTGCTGAGCAGAATCCCCTCGGGCGTTTCTGTCAGGTGCAGCCTGTCACCCTCTTTCGCGTGTAGCAGGGTCAGCACTTCCGGCGGTAGGGTGACTCCAACCGAGTCGCCGATGGCTTTGATCTCAAGCGTCATCATGGACTGCTCCGGCGATGATGGTCGCGGTGAACCGACGCGGGGGCTGCTCATGAGTCATCCTCCTCTCCAGGCAGCTCCGATACATGCCGCTGGTCGCGGATGTCGTCGGTGCGCGCTTCAGTGTCCGCCACCCGCGTCAGGGGTCGAGACTCGCTTTCATGCGGCCGCTACCCAGTTCTCCACCCGGAGTCCGTGAAGGCGCCGAAATTCGCGCTCGTTGTTGGTCACCAGCGTGGCTTGCTCAGCGAGTGCGTGGCAGCCGATCCAGAGGTCGTTGGCGCCGATGGGCGTTCCGGCCTGTTTCAAGCGGGTGAACTGCTCGGCGTAGTGATGGCAGATGGCGACCTCGGTCGGGTAGACAATCGGGATGAGACGCGTGAGCGATCCAAGATCGCGCATGACCTTCGTTTTGCGCGTGCTGCGCTCGGCGCCCTTGAGCAGTTCGGCGTAGGTGATGAACGACAGACAGAGGGAGTCGTCGGCAGGTAGGGCATCGACCCGCGTGGCAATCTGAGGCGGTTGGTGCTTGATCAGGTAGATCAGCATGTTGGTGTCGAGCATGTAGCGCATCGGTCGCTCTTGTGGATCGCGCTTAGAGCGGCTCCCGGTCCTGCATTGGCGACTGCTCGGGGCGGTCTGCTTCCAACGCGGCGATGAACTCGTCGTCGAAGCCAGACAGCGCGCGCATTAGGGCTACCCCGCGCTGCTGGCGGACGGGGCGGAGCAGGAGGTCGCCATCGGCGGTGCGCGTAATCTCGACCCGATCGGTGTCGAGGCGGAACTCGGCCGGGATGCGCACGGCCTGGCTGTTGCCGTTGATGAAGACCCGTGTTGTCAGCGTGCCCATGGATGCGCCTGAATGTAGATACCTGTCCGTATGTACTTTAGGGGGCGGTCCGCTGATTGACAAGATCGGGTTTGGACCTGCGTTCATCCCATTCAATCTTGCTCGTGGCGGACGGACTCGGGGAGAGCTGCGCGTTTTCGTTCAGTACAGAGTAGCGCACGATGGTCTCGTCGTGAGCAGGCGCTGATGCGGTCGATCTTGGATCTCAGTGCTCCGGTGATCACGTCTCTCTCCTGCTTGAATAACCCTGGCTCTCCGATCGCCCTGGCTGCAGGCGCCATCGAGCCCCGAGGCGATCGGTCCGGCACCTCGTGCGAGAAGCTGGTATAGAGGAGGCCCGGACCTTGCTGCCGGAGCGCTGCAACGACCGCCGACGATGAAAGACGCAAGTTTAGAGCGATGCTGAACCGCCTGCTCAACATTGGCCTGCCGTATCTCTGGCTGGGGCTGTTCTTCCTGATGCCGTTCGTGATCGTGCTCGGCATCAGTCTGGCCGAGCCGGCGCTGGCGCAGCCGCCCTATACCGCGCTCTGGGAGTGGGTGGAGGAGGGCGTGCTCGCGATCCGGCTCAATCTGCAGAGCTACCTGCTGCTGGCCGAGGATGATCTCTATCTGGCCGCGCTGCTCAGCTCGCTCTGGATCGCGTTGGTGTGCACGCTGCTCTGCCTGTTGATCGGCTACCCGATGGCCTATGCGATCGCAACCGCGCCGGAGCGCTGGCGCGTGCTGCTGTTGATGCTGATCGTGCTGCCGTTCTGGACCTCGTTCCTGATCCGCGTCTACGCCTGGATGGGGATCTTACGCACCAACGGACTGCTGAATAATTTTCTGCTTTGGCTCGGGCTGATCGAGCAGCCGCTGCCGATCCTGCACACACCGCTGGCGATCTACATCGGCATCGTCTACTCCTATCTGCCGTTCATGATCCTGCCGCTGTACGCGAACCTGACCCGGCTGGATTTCAGCCTGCTCGAGGCCGCGGCGGACCTGGGTTGCCGGCCGTGGCGGGCCTTCCTGGCGGTGACGCTGCCGCTCTCACTGCCGGGCATCGTCGCCGGCTCCATGCTGGTGTTCATCCCGGCGGTGGGCGAGTTCGTGATCCCCGACCTGCTCGGCGGCCCGCAGAGTCTGATGGTGGGCAAGATGCTCTGGACCGAATTCTTCAACAACAAGGACTGGCCGTTGGCCTCGGCCCTGGCCATCGTGCTCTTGGCACTGCTGGTGGTGCCTTTCGTGCTGCTGCAGCGACTGGAGGAGAATTGGGAGCGGCGTCTGGAGGATGAGCAGCCATGAGGGGCCGCTGGCCGTTATTCACGGTACTCGCGTTCGGCTACGCGTTCCTGTACGTGCCGGTGCTGTTGCTGATCCTGTATTCGTTCAACGAGTCGCGGCTGGTCACGGTCTGGGCCGGCTTCTCGACCAAGTGGTACGGCGAGCTGCTGCGCAATCAGCAGTTGCTGGACGCGGCCTGGCTGAGCGTGCGCATCGCGGCGGTGAACGCCAGCATTGCGGTGATCTTGGGCACCCTGGCGGCGAACGCGCTGGTGCGCCATGGTCGCTTTCGCGGCCGCACCGGCTTCGAGCTGCTGCTGACCGCGCCGCTGGTGATGCCGGATGTGATCATCGGCCTGTCACTGCTGTTGCTGTTCGTTGCGATGCAGCAGGCGCTGGGCTGGCCGCCCGGGCGGGGCTTCACCACCATCACCATCGCCCACATCACCTTCAGCATGGCCTATGTGGCGGTGATTGTGCGCGCGCGGCTGGCGCGTATGGACCGATCGTTGGAGGAGGCCGCGATGGACCTGGGCGCGCGGCCGCTGCGGGTCTATCTCAGCATCACGCTGCCGCTGATCGCGCCGGCGCTGCTGGCCGGTTGGCTGCTGGCGTTCACGCTCTCGTTGGATGATCTGGTCATCGCCAGCTTCGTCTCGGGCCCGGGCGCGACCACGCTGCCGATGCTGATCTATGCCAGCGTGCGCATGGGCGTCTCTCCACAGATCAACGCGCTGGCCACCATCATCGTCGCGATGGTGACCCTGGCCGTGATCATCGCGGGTCTGACGATGCGTCGTCCGAAGGGCGAGCGGACTTAAGCCAGAACAGCATCGGCTTGGGTGTCTCCGCCGACTCGCCGAGCTCCTTCCAGCTAAAGGTGGTGGTGAGCTCAGGATGGGCGTCGTAGCCACGTTTGTGCCAGAAGCGGTTCAGCGGCACATAGCCGGCCGGGCGCCGCGGATCATCGGCGTCGCGCTGGACCGCGCAGAAGGCGTACCAGTCGAAGGCGTATCCCTGCTCCTCGCAGAGCCGCCGCGCATGGCGCTCGCGCTCCTCGAAGAACCGCACGCCGAGCCCGCGGCCCCGGTACTCGGGCAACAGCACCGATTCCCCCAGGTAGAAGATGCGCTCGGGGTCGTAGCCATGGGAGAGGAAGGGTGCCTTGGCCTCTTCGGTCTCCTCGGCCATCGGCAGCGCGGTGGAGGCGCCGACCACGCGCTCGCCATCGAGCACCAGCACCACGACGCTACCGCGGGCCTTGCGGTAGGTGTCGAGATAGCGTGCCTCGTAGGCGGTGTCGCCGTCGTAGAGATAGGGGAACTCGCGGAAGACGGTGATCCGCAGCTCGGCTAGGGCCGGAATCCAGGCGTCCAGATCGCCGCCGGTGGCGGGGATGATGCGCAGTGGCTCGGTCATGCTGAGGGCTCCCTGTTGATCGCACAGGCGATCGCTGCGATCGCATGGATGGTCTCGGCGGCATCCGGGTAGGCTGCGGCGAGTGTCTCGGGGTCGCCGATCTCGACATCGGCCGGGATCACGCCGGGCCACTCGGTGCTGCCGCCGAGGAACCAGTCTCCATCGCCGAGCAGGCGTGCCGTGTGGAAGGTGCCACCGGGGATTGGGAATTGCAGGTGCTGGCCTTGGACGATGTCGGGGCCGATGATGACCCGCTCGACCGCGTGATCAGGCCGCAGTAGGAGCAGCTCGAGCGGATCACCCAGATAGTAGTGATAGAGCTGGTCGTTCTGAATCCGATGCAGGCGGACGGGTGCGTCCGGGGTGACCAGGAAGTACAGGGCCGAGCCGACCGGGCGTTCGGCCTCGAACGGGGGGTTCAGGCTGCCCGCGGCCAGGCCGATAGGGCTCGTGTAGCTGTTGCGCACGTAGCCACAGGTCTGGTTCGGCTCAAGGCCCAATGTCTCTCGCAGCGTTTCGAGGCTGGGAACCGACGTCATGGAAACCTCGCTTAGGCACTGATGATGGCTTGCCCTCGGTTGCCGATGGTACCTGAGCGCGGGGCTCAATGGGTCTCGATGTCAGCCGCTGGTCCGGACCTTGCGCGGATCAGTGGCTGGTGGATCGCTCGGCAAGCCGCGATGCGACCGGCAGGCTGATGTCATGAGCGGCAAGCACAAAGTGCGGCGTTGCGCCCTCGGGCATCCAGCCGATGTCGGTGACCAGCACCTGCTGCTTGCCGGGGAAGATCTGGCGCAGGCGTTGCGGGATCGCCGCGTCGTGCAGCAGGTGGCCGGAGCCAGCGAGGATCACGAGCGTGCGCCCGGGGTTTGCGGTGAGGTAATCGCCGGCGCTGCGGGCCATGGTCTGATCCCAGACGTACTGGACCTCGAGGAAGCGTTGTAGGTGCGCCTTGGGCAGGTCCCCGTGCAACGCGAAGACCTGCTCGAGCTGCCGCCGGTAGGCCCCACTCGCGAGCTCGATCCGCGGCGGGAACAGCGCCCGTTGGCTGCGCTCGAGCCCTTCAATGCCGGCGGCCGAGACGGCGGCCACGGTCTCGGAGCTGGCGTTGAGGGCAACCAGCGGGATTCGCTGCGCTTGGGCATAGCTGAGGATGTCACGGTACAGACGCACATCGAAGCCCCAGCGCTGCTGCCACTGGGTGCGCTCGAGCAGGCTGGCCTCGTCGATCAGACCGGCGGAGAAGTCATCGAGGTGGGCCTGAAACGGGCGTTGGAAGTACTCCATCCCGATCGCGATCGGCACGCCGCGCTCGTAGAGACCTTGGATGATCGCGAGCTGGTTGAGGTGATGGTCATAACGATCGTGGGTCTCGCCGACCATCACGATCGACGCCGTCTCGAGCTCGTCGAGCAGGAGGCTCAAATCCTGACGATCGGTCGGGTCGATCCGGTTGACCCTGACCTCGTCTGCGGTGTCGCTGCCATGCGGATGCGCCAGGGCCAGCGAGACGAGGCCGGCGACGAGCGCGACGCCGGCGAGGATCAGTAGCAGGTTGAGGCGCTGCGGCTTCGATGAAGGCTTCGCCGGGCGATGATGGGCATCTGGATACATGACAGGCTCCGGTTGGCGCCCGGTGCCGTCAGCGCCGAGCTTGCGATAACGCATTGACTCAGGCGTTAGATTGTGAACCGGGACGTCGATTCAAGTGGATCGGGCTTTCATCCTGTCTCGGGACCGCCGGTTGCCCTAAAGAGCTTTGCCCCGGCGAGCTCTGCCCTGACGACCCGTGAATGGACGCGCCTTGACTGGACGAGCCCTGAATGGACGCGACCCCGGCACCTGGTTACGCTGTCTGCTCTCGGCCTAGCCGTTGACCAGGCTGCTCTCGACGATGTTCACCCTATTCTCGACCCACTATTTCTGGTTGGCCCTCGGCGCCTCGACGCTCAATAGCGCGGTCTTGGCGGTGGCGGCAGGGTTCGCGGCCAAGACCGATGGCGGGCTGTTAGTGGTCGTCGTGCTGTTGCTCACCATCGCCAGCCATCTGCTCAGCTGCCTGTTCTTCCTCTCCGGCGGCGGGGTCGAGCTGTTTGTGCACCGACTGCTCGACAAGCGCCATCTGCATCCGCAGTCGAGTCGGTTTCAAACGGTCACGCGCTATATCGACCGCTACGAGAAGCGGTTCATCTTCATGTATCGCTTCATCCCCGGCCTGCGCTTTATCTCGCCGTACATCATGGGCCTGGGCCAACAGCGTTTCTGGCCCTTCTTCGCGCTGGATTGGTTCGCGTCTTTGCTCTGGGCGTCACTCTTCGGTGGCATCGGCTACCTGTTCGGTGCCACCGCGACGCGCGTGCTCCACGACTTCTCGCGCTACGACGGTCCGGTCTTCGGTGCCCTCTTCGCGCTGGTGGTCGCGGTGCTGGCCGGCAAGCTCCTGTATCGGCGCCACCGCGCCAAGGCACGAGACGCGACGATGGCTGCGCCGCCCGGGCGAGAGTCCGAGTGAGCGGCTGACCCTGTCCGATCAGCCGCCGGTCGCGTTCATGTGCCGGAAGATCACCGGCTTGGCCTCGAGCTCGAAGTCGTGACCCTTGGGCTTGATGTCCATGGCCTTGATGATGGCGCGTCTGACCGGCTCATCATCGAGCGGGTTTGCGCGCAGGACCCGGCGCAGGTCGGTCGAGTGCTCTTGCCCTAGGCAGAGCAGTAGCCGTCCCTCGGCGGTGACGCGCACGCGATTGCAGGTGCCACAGAAGTTGTGGCTGTGCGGGGAGATGAAGCCGATGCGTGTCTCCGCGCCGACCACGCGCCAGTAGCGCGATGGCCCGCCGGTGGTCTCGGTGGTGGGGATCAGCTCGAAGTGCTGGCTGAGGTCGGCCCGGATCTGCTCGCTCGGGTAGAAGGCCTCGGCGCGGTCATGATCGCCGATGACGCCGAGCGGCATCTCCTCGATGAAGGCGATGTCGAGCCCGCGCTCGAGGGCAAATGCGACCAGGTCAACGACCTCATCGTGGTTGCGATGCTTGAGGATCACGCTATTGAGCTTGATCCGGTTGAACCCCGCGGCGCGCGCGGCGTCGATCCCCTTGAGCACCTGCGCGAGATCGCCCTTGCGGGTGATGGCGCGGAAACGCTCCGGCTGCAACGAGTCCAAACTGATATTGATTCGGGTGACGCCAGCGGCCTTGAGACGCTCGGCAAAGCGCGGCAGCTGGGTGCCGTTGGTGGTGAGGCTCAGGTCTTTGAGGCCCGGCAAGGGTCCCAAGGTCTCGAACAGCGTCATCACGTCACGCCGCACCAGCGGCTCGCCGCCGGTGACGCGCAGCTTGGTGACGCCGAGCTCGGTGAAGCAGCGTCCGAGCCGCGCGATCTCTTCGAGCGTGAGCACCTGCGCGCGCGGAAGGAAGGTCATGTCCTCGCTCATACAGTAGACGCAGCGCAGATCGCAGCGGTCGGTAACCGAGAGGCGGACGTAGGTCACATGACGACCAAAGCGGTCGATCAGCGCGGGGCGTTCGCAAGACATAGCAGGGCGATCTCGAGGACAGGGGATAAGCAGGTCTCACGCGGATAATAGGGGGCGGAGATCGGCTTTAACAGCCGTTTGCGAGTCGGCGGGTGGTGGAATCCCCGCGAACTGGTTAGGGTGGAGCGCGCATGTCCCAACTCAACTCCCGTGAGCAGCAGCCGTGAATGCACTTCAGCACCTGATCGATCGTCTCACCGACAGTTACTGGGAGCTGCTGGCCGGGCTGTTGTTGCTGGTGGTGCTCTGGCGCATCGGTACCCTGGTCGTTGGCAAGCGGCCGCTGTCGGAGCGATTTCCGATGCTGACCGCGGTGTTGGACGTGGTCGTCCTGCCGATGTGGGTCATCATCGTCGGCGGTCTGCTCCGATATGCGCTTCGCGTGCTGGGCCTGCCGGACTTCGTTGGGCCGGTTCAATGGTGGACCGATCTGTTCGTGCATCTTGCGGCGGCCTGGGCGATCGCTCATGTGGTCGCGGTCTTCGCCAAGCGCCGGCGTCGCGGAAAGCAGCGCTCGGATCAGATCCCGAAGCTGATCGAGGCGCTGATCTCGGTCGCGCTGCTGATCGTGGCGGTCGGGCTGTTCATGTGGCAGCAAGGCTATTCGTTCACTGGCGTCTGGGTCTCGACCGGTGTTGCCGCCGGTGTCATCGGTCTGGCCTTGCAGCGGACCCTGGGCGACCTGTTCGCCGGCGTCTCGCTTGGGATCGAGCAGCCGTTTCGCATCGGCGATTGGCTCGAGCTGCCCGAGGAGCAGCTGATCGGACAGGTGGTCGACCTCAACTGGCGCGCGACCCGGCTACGCGGTTGGGATAACTCGACGGTGGTGATCCCGAACAGCCGCATGGCCAGCGCGGCGATCAAAAACTACTACAGTGACCACCACCTCTATGCGCCCTGGTATTTCGTCAATATCCCAGCCGAGGTCTCTCCGCGCTTTGCCTCCGCGCTGTTGCTGGATGCGGCCATGCGCTGCGACAGTGTGCTCAAGTTCCCGAACCCGGTGGTGCGGTTGGCTGATGGCGCCAAGATGCCCTATCGCTACATGGTCTGGGTGCATCTGAAGAACTACCCCTCGATGTTTCGCGCGCGCGAGGAGCTCTACCGCGAGATCCATCTTGGGCTGCAGGAGGCCGGCATCGAGGTGGCCCCCGAGATCACCGAGATGCGCACTCGGCGCGCGCATCAGAACCGGGCTGAGCCGCCAACGGTGGCACTGGCGATGCGCAGCCTAGACGTGGCCGGGGTGCTGAGCGACGACGAGCTGAGCCAATTGGCCGCGCGCAGTGAGTACCGCTATTTCGACACCGGTGATCAGATCCTCGCCGAGGGCGGGGTCAGCGATGCCTTCTACGTCATCATCGGCGGCTTGGTCGATAGCGCGATCCGGCTGCCGGACGGCTCATCGAAGGTGGTCGAGACCCTGGGGCCTGGCAAGCATTTCGGGATCTCGGAGATGTTGACCACACAGCCGAGCTTCCTCGAGTTCATCGCCAATACCGACGTGACCCTGATTCGGATCGACCTCGATGCGGTACGGGCGTTGATCAGCCAGCGGCCCGAGCTCGGCGAGTATCTAGCCGAGGTCATTAAGGCGCGGCTCGATGCCGCTGACGCCGCCCGGGTTGCGAGCCGGCGGCCGGTGCGGCGGCTTTCGTTGCGGGATGTGCGCGAGGGGATCGAGCGCCGTCTGCGTGGGCAACGCAGCGGCGCTCGCGGCTAGGCGCCGCGGGTGGCAGGACCCTGGCCAGCTGCCGAGCGGTCGAGCATGGCCGCCTGCCGTGGCTCAGCCGTTCTCTTGCTGACGCATCGAGTCGATCTTCTGCTGGAGCTCATCGATCTCGGTCTTGATCGATTCCGGCAGCGAGTCTCTGAGTGCGCTCAGCCGGCTCATGATGCCCTCCGCCGAGTCGAGATCGTTCTCGGCCAGGTAGGCCCTGCCCTGATCGATCAGCTCCTGGGCTCTGGTCTTGGCGTCTGCCGTGAGCGCCTCGCCGCGGTCCGCGGCGACGCCCGCGGCCTGCGAGGCGGCGTCCATCGCTTTTCGGCCCGCTTCGGCGGCGCTGTCCATCGCCGCTTGCGCCTGCTCTTTGACCGCGTCCATCGTCGAGCCATCGCTGGTTTCGCCTTCCGTCGTGCCTTGGTCACCGTCGCCGCAGCCGCCGAGGGAGAGGAGGAGCGCGGCCGAAAGGCTGAGCATCAATCGATTGTGCATGGGTAGTTGCTCCTTGAAGCGTTGATCCAGACAGGTCAGCGTTCCCAGACGTCGAGGAACGCCTCATCACCCTAACGCAGTCGGGTTCGGGATGCAGCAGTCTTCGTGGGGTTTCGTGGCTTGAAATCCCTAGCGGCTTCCGCTAGCGTTCCGCTCAGTCCTGCTGGGGGTGCCCGTGAGCGCGGGCTGAGAGAGTCCCCTAATCACCTGATCCGGTTCGCACCGGCGGAGGGAAGCCAGGGCGAGCCGCGGTTTGTCCCCCTGCTCGTGTCCGCTCCTCGCACGCTGGTTCGCCATCGTTACTTGGAGCCGACATGAGCGCCATCCCCGAAGCCTTCCTCGAGACCACCGCCCGGCTGTCCGACGAGGTCACCCGCCCGTTCCCCGCCTCGCGCAAGTGTTATGTGACCGGCTCCCGGCCCGATCTGCGTGTCCCCATGCGCGAGGTTGCGCAGACGGCAACGCTGACCAGCGGCGGCGAGGAAGAGAATCCGCCGATCTACGTCTACGACACCTCGGGGCCCTACTCGGACCCGACCGCGCGCATCGACCTGATGGCCGGCCTGCCGGAGGTCCGCACCGCTTGGATCGAGGAGCGCAACGATACCGAGCTGCTCGAGGGCCCGAGCTCGGCCTTTGGTCGCCGCCGGCAGCAAGATCCGGCGCTGGCCTTCCTGCGCTTCGAGCATCTGCGCACCCCGCGCCGAGCGAAGTCGGGCCGAAACGTGACGCAGATGCACTACGCGCGCCAGGGCCTGATCACGCCGGAGATGGAATACGTCGCCATCCGCGAGAACCAGCGCCTCGATGAACTGCGTGCCGATCCGCGCTACGCGAAGCTGCTGCGCCAGCATCGCGGCCAGGCCTTCGGCGCCAACCTCCCTGATCAGATCACGCCCGAATTCGTCCGTGCCGAGGTCGCCGCCGGACGCGCGATCATCCCCGCAAACATCAATCACCCGGAGCTCGAGCCGATGATCATCGGCCGCAACTTCCGGGTGAAGATCAACACCAATATCGGCAACTCGGCCACCACCTCCAGCATCGAGGAAGAGGTCGAGAAGATGGTCTGGTCCGCCCGTTGGGGCGGCGACACCCTGATGGACCTGTCGACCGGCAAGCACATCCACGAGACGCGCGAGTGGATCTTGCGCAACGCACCCATGCCGATTGGCACCGTGCCCATATACCAGGCGCTGGAGAAGGTCGATGGCAAGCCTGAAGAACTGACCTGGGAGCTGTTCCGCGACACCTTGATCGAGCAGGCCGAGCAGGGCGTCGACTACTTCACCATCCATGCCGGGGTCCTGCTGCGCTACATCCCGCTGACCGCGGACCGGGTCACCGGCATCGTCTCGCGCGGCGGCTCAATCCTGGCCAAGTGGTGCCTGGCGCATCATCAGGAGAACTTCCTCTACACCCATTTCGCTGAGATCTGCGAGATCATGAAGGCCTATGACGTCTCGTTCTCGCTCGGTGATGGGCTGCGCCCGGGCAGTATCGCCGATGCCAACGACGAGGCGCAGTTCGCCGAGCTCGAGACCCTGGGCGAGCTGACCAGGTTCGCCTGGGAGCAGGACGTGCAGGTAATGATCGAGGGGCCCGGCCACGTGCCCTTGCAGATGATCGAGGAGAACGTGACCAAGGAGCTGAAGGACTGCTTCGAGGCGCCGTTCTATACCCTCGGGCCGCTGATCACCGATATCGCCCCGGCCTATGACCACATCACCTCCGGCATCGGGGCCGCCAACATCGGCTGGTACGGCACCGCGATGCTCTGCTATGTGACACCGAAGGAGCATCTGGGTCTGCCCAACAAGCAGGACGTGCGTGACGGCATCGTGACCTACAAGATCGCCGCCCACGGCGCCGATCTGGCCAAGGGGCTGCCCGGCGCTCAGGTCCGCGACAATGCCCTGTCCAAGGCACGCTTTGAATTCCGCTGGGAAGACCAGTTCAATCTCTCGCTCGATCCGGACCGGGCTCGCGAATTCCACGATCAAACCCTGCCGCACCAGTCGCACAAGGTCGCTCACTTCTGCTCGATGTGCGGCCCGCACTTCTGCTCGATGAAGATCACCCAGGATGTGCGCGACTACGCCAAGGCTCGCCAGCTCGAAGACGCCGAGCAGGCCATCGAGGTGGGGATGCAGGAGAAGGGCGAGGAGTTCTTGCGGGAAGGGGCGCGGATCTATCGGGAGGTTTGACGCCTGTGGCGAGCTCTGCGGCGGATTCGCAAAAGGGGCTCGATGTCGGGCTCGGCTGAGGCGCTTCGAACCGCTGTGCATCCATCCACCGAAACCCTATACTGTACGCCTTCGCGTACAGAGTGGACCAAACCCATGCAATCCCTTACGGCGACCGAGCTGCGCGCCAACCTCAAAAACGTGCTGGATCATATCAACGACGACCGCGAGCCCGTCACCATCCGACGGGCCGATGGCAAGGGTATCGTGCTGCTGGACGCGGATGACTACGCCAGCATGGTCGAGACCCTGCATCTGGTGCGTCACCCGGCCAACGCCGAGCGGCTGCAACGCGGCATGGCCCAGCACCGCGCCGGCGAGACGGTCGAAATCGATGTTGCGGCTTACCTGGACTGAGACCGGCCTGGAAGACCTTCACTGGTGGGCCGAGAAAGACCCCAAGAGGCTCAAGCGGATCATTCAGCTTTGCCTCGCTGCTTGCCGTGAGCCCACCACCGGCATCGGCAAGCCAGAGCCGCTGCGCTTCGACTACCAAGGCTACTGGTCCCGGCGCATCAACGCAGAGCATCGCCTCGTCTACGCCTTCGACGCCGCCGCCGTGACCGTCATTCAATGTCGGTATCATTACGGGCGCTGACCGGAGGAGCAGGGTCAGGACCGGCCTACGACCACATCACCTCCGGCATCGGCGCCGCCAACATCGGCTGGTAC